>CAXUOD010000196.1:0-7654 GCA_964252585.1 uncultured Lichenihabitans sp.
GCCTTCGGCCGATCCACCTTCCCCGTGCCGGGGAAGGATCACCGTTGGATCAGGCCGCGCGGCCCCGAGATGGGACGCCTGCACACCGTCGTGGAACTCCGAATCCTCGCGGAACATGCCGAGCAGGTGTTCCTCGAGCCCCATCATCAGGGGGTGGACCCAGCTGTCCCAGAGCACGTTGGCGCCTTCGAACCCCATCTGGGGGGAATAACGTGCCGGGAAATCCTGCACATGGACGGGCGCCGAAATCACGGCGCAGGCGATCTTCAGGCGCTTGGCGACGTGGCGCTCCATCTGGGTGCCGAGAACGAGTTCGGGCTGCAGTTCCGCGATGGCCGCTTCGACATCGAGCGTGTCGTCCGTGATCAGGGCCTCGAGGCCGAACTCGGCGGCGGCCGCCCGGACCTCGCGGGCGAATTCCCGGCTGTAGCTGCCGAGACCCACGACCTCGAAACCGAATTCCTCGCGCGCCGCACGGGCCGCCGCGATGGCATGCGTGGCGTCGCCGAAAACGAAGACCCGCTTGCCGGTGAGATAGGTCGAGTCGACCGAACGCGAGAACCAGGGCAGGCGCGTCTCGGCCCGCTCCAGCACCGGGGCCGGGTCGACGCCCGCGAGACGCGCCACCTCCGCCACGAAGGCGCGCGTGGCGCCGACGCCGATCGGAACCGTCTCGGTGAAAGGCTGGCCAAAGGTCTTCTTCAGCCAGCGCGCCGCCGTGCCGGCGATCTCGGGATAGAGCACGACGTTGAAATCGGCCTCGCCGAGCCGCGCGAGGTCGGCCGCCGAGGCACCGAGCGGCGCCGTCACCGCGACATCGACCCCGAGGCTCTCGATCAGCCGCACGACCTCGACGACGTCGTCGCGATGCCGGAAGCCGAGCGCCGTTGGACCGAGGACGTTGCAACGAGGCCGGCGCTTCTCCGTCGAGGGTCTGACCGTCGTGTCGGTGAGGGTCCGCACCAAGCCGTAGAAGGTTTCCGACGCGCCCCAGTTCTCCTTGCGCTGGTAGGAGTGGAGGTCGAGCGGGATCACCGGGACCGGCAGGTCGAGCGCGCGGGCGAGACCGCCCGGATCGTCCTGGATGAGTTCCGCGGTGCACGAGGACCCGACCAGCATGGCGTCCGGACGGAATCGCTCATAGGCGTCGGCGAGCGTCGTCTGGAACAGTTGCGCCGTGTCGCGGCCGAGGTCGCGGGCCTGGAACGTCGTGTAGGTGACGGGCGGCCGGGCGTCGCGGCGCTCGATCATCGTGAAGAGCAGGTCGGCGTAAGTGTCGCCTTGGGGCGCATGCAGGACGAAATGCACGCCGCGCATCGCGGTGGCGATCCGCATGGCGCCCACATGGGGCGGGCCTTCGTAGGTCCAGACGGCGAGCTGCATGGCGCTACACCTTCAGGGCTTGGCGCCGCGCCAGCGGGCGGGCGAAGAGAGCCGCGAGGTCGCCCGCCTGGTCGTAGCCCTGGATGGGCGTGAACAGGAGTTCGATCGACCATTTGGTGGCGAGGCCTCTCGCCTCCAGCGGATTGGCGAGGCCGAGGCCGCAGACGACGAGGTCGGGAGCCGCGGTGATGCACCGGTCGAGCTGCCGGTCGACGTCCTGGCCTTCGCTCAACACCGGTCCCTCGGGGAGCAGATGGAGCTCCTCGGCAAGGTGCTGGCGGTGCAGGAAGGGCGTGCCGACCTCGATCGGGCGCATGCCGAATTCGCGCGACAGCATGCGGGCCAGCGGGACCTCCAGCTGCGAGTCGGGGAAGAAGAAGATGCTGCGGCCCTCGAGCGCGGCCCGGTAGGGTTCCATGGCCCGTGCGGCGCGCTCGCGCGGCGCCGCCGTGACGGCCGAGACCCTGGCGGGGTCGATGCCCCAATGCGCCGCGGCGGCGGCGAGCCAGAGCGACGTCCCCTCGGCACCCAACGGGAACGGCGCCGCGATGCGGGTGGCGCCGCGCTCTTCGAGGGCTCGAGCGGTGTTGTTCAGGAAGGGTTGGGCCAGGAGGAACGCGGTCCGGGGCCCGACGGCCGGGAGTTCGGCGGCTTTCCGCGGCGGCAGAAACGCCACGTCGGCGATGCCCATGGCGGCGAAAAGCCGGCGGAACTGGTCCTCCACGACATCGGCCAGGGTTCCGACCACGAGCAGCGAGAGGTCCTGGCCGGGCGCCGCCTCGGCCATGTCGGGCACGAGGGCTGCGAGGCAGGCGTCCTCGCCTTCCGTGAAGGTCGTTTCGATACCGCTGCCGGAATAGTGCAGGACCCGAAGATCGGGCCCGAAGGTCCGGTTGAGGCGGATCGCGGCTCGCGAAAGGTCGAGCTTGATCACTTCGGAAGGGCAGGAGCCGACCAGGAACAGCAGCTTGATGTCGGGGCGGCGCTCCAGGAGCCGCGTGACGACCCGGTCGAGTTCCTCATTGGCGTCGGCGAGCCCCGCGAGGTCCCGCTCTTCCATGATGGCCGTGGCGAAACGGGGCTCTGCGAAGATCATGACGCCGGCCGCCGATTGCATGAGGTGTGCGCAGGTGCGCGACCCCACGACGAGGAAGAACGCGTCCTGGATCTTGCGGTGCAGCCACACGATCCCGGTCAGGCCGCAGAAGACCTCCCGTTGACCACGCTCGCGGAGGACCGGCGCGTCGGCACAGCCGACCACCTTGGTCTCTCCTGGCGGAAGCATCTCGGCGACGGCCGACATCAGGCGAGCCCCGCCGCCGAAGCGGCTCCGGTCGGGCTTCCGCGGCGTGCCGCCCGGAGCTTCAATACGAATTGTGCGGCATTCACGACATAGGTGGCATAGGCGGCCAGCGCCACGCCGAACTGCTCGGTGGCGGTGCCCCGGCCCGTCAGCAGCAACACCAGATAGACCGTGTGCAGGGTCAGCACGAGCATGCTGACCATGTCTTCCCAGTAGAAGGCCGGAGCGAACAGGTAGCGGCCGAACACGGCCTTCTCCCAAATCGAGCCCGTCACCATGATGGCGTAGAGCGCGAAGGTCTTGACGATGACGGAAGCCGTGGCGGCTCCAAGCGCTTCGCCCGTCAGGAGATAGCGGGTCACGAGAACAAGACTCGCGAGGAAGATGGCGAACTGGAGCGGGGCCAGGATCCCCTGCACCAGTGTCCACGGTGTCGCGTCCCGCCGGCGTCGCTCGTCCGCGGTATAAAGCGGGCGGTATGCTCCGACTGTCGACGCCTCGCCCATGATCGCTCCCGCCTCCATCTTGGTGGCGAGAGTGGAAGCCGACCGCGCAGTTGTCAAGTAAACTTGACACTTTCCGCTGCGGCCATTCATTCCAGCTTGACATAGGCGCTGCTGATCGCGTTTCCTTGAAAATAGGGAAGCAACGCCCCTTGAAAAAACACCGTGCGACACGGCCAGGAATGGGTAGCCTGCTGACGAGGCATTCTGCCTTTATACGTGACAGACCATTGCCTCGCTTGGGATAGAGGTCCTCGTGATGGAACAGCAGGGCTACCAGAAGGCGCCCGGACTGCCGCAGCAGCAGTCCGTGTTTTCCAAGGACCATCACGCGCTCCCGATCGTCGGCCATTCCGACTGGCGCCGCGAACTGCGCAAGGCGATCCTCACCCGAGTCGTCCCGCGCCTGTCCGATATCGGCCGGGAGGCGGACGCTTCGGTCGAATGTGCGCCGGTCGCGGTGACCGAAGACCAGGTGACGCACTTCGCCGACCTCCTGCTGGCCGCGGCCGTACCGCAGCTGATCCATTACATCGAGGTGTTACGCTCGGAGGGGCTCGGCATCGACGCGGTGCTGCTCGAGCTTCTGGCACCGGCGGCCCGCCGGCTCGGCGACCTCTGGCTGGCCGACCGTCTGAGCTTCATCGACGTCACGGCTGGCCTGAGCCGGTTGCAGGGCATCATGCGGGCGCTGGGCCCGGATTTCGACGGTGACTCGCCCGGTCTGATCCATGGCAAGAAGATCCTGCTGGCGCCCGTCTCGGGTGAACAGCACATCTTCGGCTTGTCGGTGGTGGCGGCCTTCTTTCGGCGGGCCGGATGGGACGTCACCTTCGAGCCTCGCATTCTGTTCGAGGATCTCCTGGTCCTCGTGAGGGCCCAGCGTTTTACCGCGATCGGGCTCTCGGTGGCGGGCGACAAGTTCCTGGACATGATGCCGAAACATGTCGAGGCGTTGCGTCGCGCCTCGCTGGCCGAGAACGTGACGTTGCTGGCTGGGGGCCCCGCCTTCCTGACGGATCCGGATCTCAACCGAAGGATCGGTGTCGACGCGGTGGCGCGAGACGCGACCGAGGCCGTCCAGATGGCAGAGGCCTTGTCGGGGCAGGGCACGGTTGCTCAGCGCGTGTCCTAAAAAGCTGTGACCGGAGCGCGGCGACGGCGACATGTCGTTCTGTTCAGCCGGTTTCCGGAATAGAGGTTCGAGGGAGGATGTCTGGCGACACCTGACGTGCTCTAGCGCAAAGGCGATCTTTCGTGATTGGAAACTCCGTCCCACCGATACAGGGTGGTTTCCGATCTCCCGACAGCGTTTTTCGCGATCTGGGAGCGGCAACTCTTTCTCAGCTTGTCACGGCGAGCAGCGACATTGCGCTACTCGTCGATGCGGATGGCGTGATTCGCGATACGTCGATCGGTGACCACGATCTGGCAAGCCGCATCGGCGAAGCGTGGATCGACAAGGCGATGTCCGACACCGTCACGGTCGAGAGTCGCGGCAAGGTCCAGTCGATGATGAAGGTCGCGCCCGGCGATGGCCTGACGTGGCAGGAAATCAACCATGTCGTCGATGGCGAGGATCTCCCGGTCCGCTACGTCGCGGTGCGGCTCGACCCGGCGGGACAGCTCGTGGTGCTGGGGCGCGACCTTCGTGGCCTGGCCCGCCTTCAGCAGCAACTGGTCGACAGCAATCTCACGATCGAGCGCGATTACGCCCTGCATCGCAGCGCGGAGACGCAGTTTCGCATGCTGTTCCAGACCTCCTCCGAGGCCATGCTGATCGTCGATGCCGCAACCCGCAAGATCACGGACGTGAACCCCGCCGGGGAAGACCAACTGCACCGCGTGGCCCGGCGGCTCGTCGGAGGTACGCTCGAGGACCTCTTCGTCGACGAGAGCGTCGACGAGGTCGGCCAGTGTCTGGCCACCGTGCGGGCGCTCGGTTTGGCCAAGTGTCCCGGCGTCCGCCTGCGAACGACGGCTGCCGATGTCTCGCTGTCGGCTTGGCTGCTGCGCAGCGGAGGCACCGCGCAGGTGCTGGTCCGCATCTTCCCGGCCACTCACGACGGGCTGAAGGCACCGGCGATCGGGGAGGCCTGGGCGGCGCTCCGGCATCTCCCCGAGGCCATGGTGACGGCGACATCGGACCTCGACATCATCGAGGCCAACGAGGCGTTTCTGGATCTGGTCGATGTTGCGACGATCAACCAGATCCGGAGCGAATCGCTCGGCCGGTTCGTCGGGCGCCACGGCGTGGACATGAACGTGCTGACCTCGCGCCTGCAGGACAATGGATCCATTCGGCGCTACGCCACCGTCCTGCGTGGCCAGTATGGCGCCATGCGCGATGTCGAGTTGACGGCGGCGGTCGCCGACCGCGACGAACAGCGCGTCTACGCCTTCCTGTTCCGGCCCGTGGTGGTCGAGCGCTCCGTCCTGGGAGAGATGAAGCGGCCGTTGCGGCCCGTCAGCGAAATGACGGACCTTGTGGGACGGGTGCCGTTGCGCGACATCGTTCGCGAGGCGACGGACATCATCGAAGAACTCTGTATCGAAGCGGCGCTGGCCGTCACGCAGGATAACCGGGCGTCCGCGGCCGAGATGCTCGGCCTCAGCCGCCAGAGCCTTTATTCCAAGCTCCGCCGCTACGGCATCGGCGACCTGCCCTCCGACGTCTCTAACGGGACTTAGGACAAGTTGTCGCAGGTTGGCTGTTTTTGGCTTGGACGAAAGTGTCAAGTCAAGTTGACATAGTCGTGTCGCTGAACCAGCATGTCGTCCATGCTCAAGCGGTCAGCCTTTCCAGCAGCAGACATCGAGCGACCGAGCCTTGCGGCCGTCGTCGAGCTTTTGAAGCCGATCACCTGGTTCGCGCCGATGTGGGCCTTCGGCTGCGGGCTCGTCTCCGGCGGCCTCGCGCTGCCGCAACAACTCGGCTTGGCGCTGGGCAGCCTCGTGCTCGCGGGTCCCTTGCTGTGTGGCGCCAGCCAGGCCGTCAACGATTGGTTCGACCGCCACGTCGATGCCATCAACGAGCCGAACCGCCCCATTCCCTCGGGCCGGATCCCCGGTCGATGGGGTCTCGGGATCGCGATCGGCTGGACCGCCCTGTCCCTCGTCGTGGCGGCGGGTTTCGGGCTGTGGGTCCTGGTGCCGGCCGCGGTCGGCTCCTGCCTGGCCTGGGCCTATAGCGCTCCGCCTCTCCGCCTGAAGTGCAATGGCTGGTTCGGCAATGCGGCCGTTGCGCTGTCCTACGAGGGGCTGGCATGGCTCGCGGGCGCCGCGGTCGTCTCCGGCTCGCGGCCGGATGCCCGCATCCTGCTCCTCGCCATGCTCTATAGTTTCGGTGCCCACGGCATCATGACGCTGAACGACTTCAAGGCGGTCGAAGGCGATACGCGCATGGGCGTCCGGTCGCTGCCGGTTCAACTCGGGATCTCCGGCGCCGTGCGGGTCGCCTGCGCCGCCATGGTCCTGCCTCAACTCGTCGTGATCGCGTCGCTTGCCGTCTGGGACCGTGGCTACTATGCAACGGTCGTAGGCGCCCTCACGCTGGCCCAGATCGCCCTCATGCCTCGGCTGCTGCGCGACCCGAAGGGGCAGGCGGCCTGGTACAACGCCACCGGCACGAGCCTCTACGTGCTCGGCATGCTGGTCAGCGCCTTCGCGGTCCGCTCGCTGCTTTCCGGGGGAGCGCCGTGACGCCCGATCGCCACCTCGGTTGGTTCGGCATCGCCCGATTGGGGCTGGTTCAGGCCTCGCTCGGCGCCATCGTGGTCCTGACCACGACGACCCTCAATCGGGTCATGGTGGTCGAGCTGGCCCTCCCGGCCGTGGTGCCGGGCGCATTGGTGGCGGCGCACTACGCCGTTCAGATGCTGCGGCCGCGCTGGGGCCACGGTGCCGACGGGTGCGGACGCCGCACACCCTGGATCTTCGGTGGGCTGCTGGTGCTGGCCGGCGGTGCTATTTTGGCGGCGTTGGCGGTCGCCGAGATACCATCGTCGCCGGCGATCGGCATCACCATGGCGGTCCCGGCCTTTCTGCTGGTCGGGGCGGGGGTCGGCGCAGCCGGAACCTCGCTGCTGACCCTCGCGGCCACCGCGGTCGCGCCAGAGCGACGGGGAGCTGCAGCCTCGATCATCTGGACCATGATGATCGCCGGCTTCGCGATGACGGGCGGGGTCGCGGGCCATTTCCTCGACCCTTTCTCGATGGCGCGCCTCGTCGTCGTCATGGCCACGGTCTGCGCGACGGCCCTGCTGGTCAGCCTGTTCGCGCTCGCAGGCCTCGAAGGCGTCGCGGGCGGCGCCGCCTTGCCGAGCCCCGCACCGGCCGCCGGCTCGTTCCGGCTCGCCTTGGCCCAGGTCTGGGCCGAGCCTTCGGTGCGGCGCTTCACGCTGTTCGTCTTCACCTCCATGCTGGCCTATGGGGCCCAGGACCGCGCCGGCAAACGGATCCAGGA
>CAXUOD010000196.1:7664-9597 GCA_964252585.1 uncultured Lichenihabitans sp.
CCTATGGGGCGCAGGATCTCATCCTGGATCCGTTTGCCGGAGCGGTCCTGGGCCTGACGCCGGGCGAGACGACGCGGCTCTCCGGCGTGCAGCACGGCGGTGCCCTCATCGGCATGCTGGCCGTCGCCGTCGCCGGTGCGATGCCGCAATTCAGGCGGGCAGGCGGGCTGAAGCTCTGTGCGGTCGGCGGCTGCCTCATCTCGGCCCTGGCGCTCTGCGGCCTCGCGACCGCCGGTGCCGTCGGGCCAGCCTGGCCGCTGCGCTCATCCGTGATGCTCCTCGGCTTCGGCAACGGCACGTTCACGGTCGCGGCGGTCGGCGCCATGATGGCCCTGGCCGGGACGGGAGCCGGGCAGCGCGAGGGCCTGCGCATGGGCCTGTGGGGCGCCGCGCAGGCCCTGGCGTTCGGGCTCGGCAGCTTGGTCGGCCCGGCCCTGGTCGATCTCATGCACCACGTCCTCGCCTCTGCCATGCCGGCCTATGCCCTGGTGTTTCTGGTCGAGGCGGGTCTCTTCCTCATCGCGGCACGCCTCGTATCGGCGGGGGCGCCGGTCTCCTCCGCCGTCGGCGACGGCGCAACCCTCATGGCGGTATCGGCATGACGACGGATCAAACATCGACGGCCGGCCGGCCGACGCTGGTCGATGTCGTGGTGGTGGGCGGCGGCCCATCGGGTGCTACGGCGGCCGAGGATCTGGCGCGGCGCGGCCACAGCGTCGTGCTGCTCGACAAGGCGGGACGCATCAAGCCTTGCGGCGGTGCGATCCCGCCGCGGCTCATCGCCGATTTCGCGATCCCCGGCGAACTCCTCGTGGCTCGCGTCCGCGCGGCCCGCATGGTGTCGCCGAAGCTCCGCAAGGTGGACATGCCGATCGACGGCGGTTTCGTCGGCATGGTGGACCGCGAAGCCTTCGACGAATGGCTCCGCGAGCGGGCCGCTACGGCCGGCTGCCGCCGCGAGACCGGAACCTTCGAGACCTTCGGTCGCGATCCCGACGGCACCGCGGTGGTGCGCTACCGGCCGCACGGCGCAGCCGAGGGCCAGTCGCAAGAGATCCGGGCGCGTGCCGTGATCGGGGCCGACGGCGCCCGATCCGGGCTCGGCCGCCAGACCGTCAAGGGTGCCGACAAGGTCCGCTGCGTGTTCGCCTATCACGAGATCGTCAGCTCGCCGGTCGGGGTCGATCGGGACGGCTTCGATCCGACACGCTGCGACGTGCACTACCGCGGCACCGTTTCGCCGGACTTCTACGGTTGGATCTTTCCGCATGGCTCGACCACCAGCGTCGGCACGGGCAGTGCCCGCAAGGGGTTCGCGCTCCGGGCTTCGGTCGACCGGCTTCGTCGGGAGGTCGGGCTCGGCGACGTCGAAACCGTGCGGCGCGAAGGTGCCCCCATTCCGATGAAGCCCCTGCGGCGTTGGGACAACGGCCGCGACGTCCTCCTGGCCGGGGATGCGGCGGGCGTCGTGGCGCCGGCCTCGGGCGAGGGGATCTACTACGCCATGCTGGGCGGACGGCTCGCCGCCGATGCCGTCACCGAGTTCCTCGGGACCGGCAAGGCGAGCGCCCTCGCGGGAGCGCGCAAGCGCTTCATGCGCGAACACGGCCGGGTGTTCTGGGTGCTGGGGCTGATGCAGACCGTGTGGTACCGCAGCGACGCCATGCGCGAGCGTTTCGTCGCGATCTGCCGCGACCCCGACGTCCAGCGTCTGACCTGGGACTCCTACATGAACAAGCGCCTGAAGCGCTCCGATCCGCTGGCCCACCTGCGCGTTTTCGCCAAAGACATGGCACATCTCCTGCGGCTGGTTTCGCCGTAGCGCCCCACCCGTCGCTGCGCCACCCTCCCCGGGCCGGGCTAGATCTGGCACGCATCCTTGTGGCCTGCCCTGAAGAGGGCAGGTGGTTGGGAAACCCTCTCCGGAAGGGGG
>CAXUOD010000197.1:0-9556 GCA_964252585.1 uncultured Lichenihabitans sp.
GGCCGGCACCGTGCCGGCCGCCAAGGTCTTCGTCATGGGGGTGGGGGTCGCCGGCCTGCAGGCCATCGCGACGGCGCGGCGCCTCGGCGCCGTGGTCACGGCGACCGATGTCCGCCCGGCCACGAAGGAGCAGGTGGAGTCGCTCGGCGCCAAATTCGTCGCGGTCGAGAACGATGAGTTCAGACAGGCCGAAACCGCGGCCGGCTATGCGAAGCCGATGTCGGACGACTACCAGCGCCAGCAGAACGACCTCGTCGCGACCCACATCGCCAAGCAGGACATCGTCATCACGACCGCGCTGATCCCCGGCCGTCCGGCCCCGCGGCTGGTGACGGCCGCCATGGTCAAGAGCATGAAGCCGGGGTCGGTGGTGCTGGATCTCGCGGTCGAGCGGGGCGGCAACTGCGAGCTGTCGCGTCCGGGCGAGGTGGTGGACGCCGAGGGCGTCAAGATCGTGGGCTACCTCAACGTGCCGGGGCGCCTCGCGGCCACGGCCTCGAGCCTCTACGCCCGCAACCTCTACGCCTTTCTCGAAACCCTGGTCGACAAATCCACCAAAGCCGTGGCGGTCGACTGGGACGACGAACTCGTCAAGGCCACCAATCTCACCCGCGGCGGCGCCGTGGTGCATCCGAGCTTCCAGGCCGCCTGATCGGCCCTTACGACCCGAACGAGGACGCAACCATGGCGGCCGATAGCCCGCAACAGCTCTACGACAAGGCGCAAGCCGCAGCCGATGCCGCCCATCAGGCCGCCATGGCGGCGCAGGGCTATGCGGACCAGCTGGCCTTGACGGCCAGCGCCGCCACGCATGCGGCGACCGGCGGGGTCGTCGACCCCTTCGTGTTCCGCCTCGCCATCTTCGCGCTCGCGGTCTTTGTCGGCTATTACGTGGTCTGGGCCGTCACGCCGGCCCTGCATACGCCGCTGATGTCGGTCACCAATGCCATCTCATCGGTCATCGTCGTGGGGGCGCTGCTGTCGATCGGCGTGGGCGTCACGCCCGGCAACGAGGGCGGCGCCATCGCGGCCCGCATCTTCGGCTTCATCGCGCTGATCCTCGCCTGCGTGAACATCTTCGGCGGCTTCCTCGTCACCGAGCGCATGCTCGGCATGTACAAGAAGAAGGGCTGAGCGCCATGGGCGACAATCTCGCGGCGCTGCTCTACCTCGTCTCCGGCATCCTGTTCATCCTGGCCCTGCGCGGGCTGTCGTCGCCCGCGACGTCCCGCCAGGGCAACCGCTTCGGCATGGTGGGCATGGGCCTCGCGGTGCTGACCACGCTGCTCTACCGGCCGCCGGCCGACGCCTTCGCGTGGTTCATGGTGGTGGCCGGTATCGCGATCGGCGGCGGCATCGGGGCCTGGAAGGCCCGTTCGGTCAAGATGACCGACATGCCCCAGCTCGTGGCCCTGTTCCACGCCCTCGTCGGCCTCGCGGCCGTGATGGCGGCGGCCGGTGCGCTCTACGCCCCGCAGGCCTTCGGCATCGGCGTCCCGGGCGACATCCACGGGCAGAGCCTCGTCGAGATGTCGCTCGGCGCCGCCATCGGGGCGCTGACCTTCACGGGCTCGATCATCGCGTTCCTGAAGCTCGACGGGCGCATGTCGGGCAAGCCCATCATGCTGCCGAGCCGCCATCTCCTCAACATCGCGCTGGCGGTCCTCCTCGTCGTGCTGATCGTAGTCTTCGTCACCTCGACCTCGGCGCTCGCGTTCTGGTGCATCGTCTTGACCGCGCTGGCGCTGGGCGTGCTGATCATCGTGCCGATCGGCGGCGCTGACATGCCGGTGGTCGTGTCGATGCTGAACAGCTACTCGGGCTGGGCCGCGGCCGGCATCGGCTTCACGCTCGGCAATCTGGCGCTCATCATCACCGGGGCGCTCGTGGGCTCCTCGGGCGCGATCCTGTCCTACATCATGTGCAAGGGGATGAACCGCTCGTTCGTGTCGGTGATCCTCGGCGGCTTCGGCGGCGAGACCGCGGCTGCGGGCGGCGCCGTCGAGACGCGGCCGGTGCGGCAGGGCTCGGCCGAGGACGCGGCCTATATCATGAAGAACGCCTCGAAGGTCATCATCGTGCCGGGTTACGGCATGGCGGTGGCCCAGGCCCAGCATGCGCTCCGCGAAATGGCGGACGTGCTGAAGAAGGAGGGCGTCGACGTCAAATATGCCATCCACCCCGTGGCGGGCCGCATGCCGGGGCACATGAACGTGCTCCTCGCGGAGGCCAACGTGCCCTATGACGAGGTCTTCGAGCTCGAGGACATCAACAGCGAGTTCGCCCAGGCCGACGTCGCCTTCGTGATCGGGGCCAACGACGTCACCAACCCCTCGGCCAAGACCGACAAGGCCTCGCCCATCTACGGGATGCCGGTGCTCGACGTCGAAAAGGCCAAGACCGTGCTGTTCATCAAGCGCGGCATGGGTTCGGGCTACGCGGGCGTCGAGAACGAGCTGTTCTTTCGGGACAACACCATGATGCTCTTCGCCGACGCCAAGAAGATGGTCGACACGATCATCAAGAACCTGGATTGAGCCGACACGTCCTTCTCCCGCATGCGGGAGAAGGTGCCCGAAGGGCGGATGAGGGGCAGCCTCCGGACATTGACCCCGATCTGCGCCGCCTCGACGGTGTCGAGGTCCGGTTGTCAGCGGTCGGCGAAATCGATCGTATCCTGTTCGCGGTGATCCCGCCCGCGGGAGAAGGCCGACCAGCGTCCGTGGTATTGTCTCTCACGCCTCCGCCGACTGCCCCTCCGGCGGCGCCAGGACCCGCAGTTCGCCCGTGAGGTCGCGCAGGCTCACGGTCTTGCTCATGATCCGGTCGGCGTCGCGCAGCTGCTCGCGGTCGGCTGCGGAAATGTCCCGCGCACTGAACACGATGACCGGGATCTCGCCGCAGCCCGGCTTCTCGCGCAGCGCGTGAAGGAACGCGAACCCGTCCATCACCGGCATCGTGAGGTCGAGCAGGATCGCGCGCGGCGGCCCGTGCATCACGCGCTGCAGGGCCTCCTCGCCGTTGCCGGCTTCGCCCACGGTCCAACCGCTGCGCTCCAGGACGATGCGCAGCCGCTCCCGCACGCCAGGGTCGTCGTCCACCACCAGGACATCGCCCTCGGCTTCGCGGAGGCGGTCGAGGACCGCCTTCAGCCGATCCCAGTCGACGGGCTTGTTGACGTGGTCGACGGCGCCGAGCGTCGTGCTCAACATGCGCTCGTCCACGAAGGTCACCATGATGACCGGGACGGCAGCCAGTTTCGGGTCGGCCTTGAGGGCGTTCAGGACCGACCAGCCGTCCATCTGCGGCATCATGACGTCGAGCAGGATGGCGCGGGGCAGATGCCGGCGGGCGAGGTCGAGCCCCGCCGCGCCGTCGGCGGCCGTCATGGCCGTGAAACCTTGCCGTTCGAGAAAGCGGACCGTCAGGTCGCGCTGCGCCGGATCGTCGTCGATCACCAGAACGGCGGCATGCTCGCCCGAAACAGGACCGTGGCGTGCCGCGAGCGGCGTTTCGCCCTCCTGGACTTCGCTCATGGTGGCGGGCAGCGTGATCGTGAAGGTGGTCCCTTGGCCGAGATGGCTCGTCACCGCCACATCGCCCCCGAGCAGCCTCGCGAAGGCCCGGGTGATCGCGAGGCCGAGGCCCGTGCCACCGAACTTCCGGGTGGTGGTCTCGTCGGCTTGGGTGAAGCGCTGGAAGAGCCGGCTCACCTGTTCGTCCGACATGCCGATCCCCGAGTCCCTGACCTCGAAGGTCAGGAGCCCGTCGGCCCCGCCGCCATGGCGTCGGGCCGCCAGCACGATGCGGCCGTTTTGCGTGAATTTCGCCGCATTGCCGATCAGGTTGAACAGGCATTGCCGAAGCTTGACGACGTCGGTGCGCATGGTGCCGAGGTCTTGGGCGAGGTCGAGCTGCAGAACGTTGCTCTTCTGCTTGACCAGCCCTTCGACCGTCCCGGCCACCTCGCCCATCAACGCCGCCACGTCCACCGTCTCGGCATAGGTGTCCATGCGGTTCGCCTCGATTTTCGAGAGGTCGAGCACGTCGTTGATGAGGCTGAGGAGATGGCGGGCGTTGGACTTGATCTTGCCGAGGTCGACCAGCAGGCCGGCTTCGCCGAGATCCTCGACCTCCTCTTCCATCATTTCGCTGTAGCCGATCACCGCCGAAAGCGGTGTCCGGAGCTCATGGCTCATATTGGCCAGGAAGGCGCTCTTGGCCCGGTTGGCGGATTCCGCCGCGTCCTTGGCGGCCGACAGCTCGAGTTCGACGAGCTTGCGGTCGGTGATGTCGTTGTGTTGGCCGACCCATTCGCGCAGCGTGCCGTTCTCGTCGACGATGGGAACGGCCGTGACGTCCATGTGGCGGAAGACGCCATCGGCCCGCCTCAAGCGGTGCTCGAGGGTGTAACGCGACCCTGCCGCCAGAGCCGCCGCCCAGACCTCGCCGGTTCTCGCCCGGTCCTCCGGGTGGACGGCATCGATCCAGCCGAGCCCCCGATAGGCTTCGACCGCCTGTCCCGTGAAGGCCGCCCACTCGGGTTGGATCTCCTCGAAGGTGCCGTCGTGGCTCGCCGTCCAGACGATCGCCGCACTGGCTTCGGTCAGCGAGCGGAACCGCTGCTCGCTCTCCTTGAGCCGGCGTTCCGAGCGTTTGCGCACCGTGATGTCGGACGCCACCATGCCGGCCCCTTCGACGCGCCGGCGGCTATCGTTCGAGCGGATCGGGTAGAAGGTCACCTGGTAGTCGCGCGTCTGGTCGGCCCGCAGATTGCTGCCGGCGCTGACCTCGAGGTTGGGGACCGGCCGCCCACCTTCCACGACCTGCTTCAGACGCGGTTCGAGCGCCTCGCGCATCTGCGGCAGCACCTCCCAGATGCTCATGCCGACCGCGGCGCTGAGCGCGCGGTCGCTCATCGTCGAAAGCGCCCTGTTCATGTGGCGGACGTGCAGGGTCTCGTCGAGGAAGCCCAAGCCCACCGGGGCATGGTCGAGCACGCCCTGGAGCAGGGCGTTGGACGCCGCCTGCTCGCGGCGGCGTCGCGCAGCCAGACTGGCGATGAGAGCGAACGCCCCCACCATGGAGGCGACCGCCAGGAACTCGAAGGGCCAGAGAACGACGCGGTCCCGCGCGAGGGTCGCCTGGATCGCCGCGGCGGCAGCGACCTGTTGGTCATGGACGAAGTCACGCAGCCGGTCCATGGCGGCTTTGCCGACGCCCGTCCTGACATGGGCGATCGCCGCATCCGGCCCTTCGGTCCGGTACTGGATGATGGTGGCGGCCGCCGAGGCTTCTCGATCCTCCACCATGGCCCGCAGCTTCGGCAGGTCGACATCGAGGCCCTGCAGGGCCTGGAACTCGGGTTCGAGATGTTGGATCGCCGCCAGATAGGGCGCCAGATAGGCGTCGTTTCCCGTCAGGATGAAACCGCGCAGGCCGGTTTCGAGGTCCTTGACGGACGACAGCAGCCGTTCGAGTTCGACGACCGTCTCCTTGGCGCGATCGATCCGCTGGCTCGACTGGTGCGATGCGAACACCGACCAGAGTCCGCTGAGCAACGCCAGAGCCAGCAGGCCCCCGGCCATGAGGGCAGCGCGGCTCGATGGTCCTGGGTGTGCCTTGTCGTCCAGGGTGTCGTCGGTCACGGGACTCTCTCGATCGAGCATGGGCCACGTGGATGGCCCACCGATACCCTATCATGGAGCGGGCCGCGCTCCGTGCGGCGATCTAGGGTTTCGCGGCCGCGGCGTTCGGGTCCGAAACCGGGCGGGGGTCGATCTCGACCGTGGCGGTCATGCCGGCCACGAGGCGGACGTTTGGCGGGACGCGGTCGATGTGGACGCGGATCGGCACGCGCTGCGCGAGCCTGACCCAGGTGAAGATCGGATTGACCGTGGCGAGGCCGCTCTGCCCCGCGGTCGCGTTGCTCACCACGATCCCTCGCGCGACCGAATCGACATGCCCGTCGATCACTTCGCGATAGCCGAGGAGCCAGATTCGGGCCGGGTCGCCTTCCTTGATGGGGGCGATATTGGTCTCTTCGAAATAGCCGTCGACCCAGAACGAATCCGCATTGACCACGGAGAGGCTGTTTTGCCCTGTGCTGGCATAGTCGCCCTGCTGCAGCAGCAGGTTCGTGACCCAGCCGTTCACGGTGGCGCGGATCTCGGTCCGTTCGAGGTTGATCTTGGCCTTGTCGAGATTGGCCTGTTGCTGCTCCACCGTCGCCTGGGCCATCCTGGCCGACGAGACATATTGCTCCTTCTGCTCGGGCGTCGTGGCGAGGTCGGTCAGCTGCAGCCGGCGGGCCGCTTCGGATTGCTTGTTCTCGAAATCCGCCCGCGCCTGATCGACGGCCGCCTGGGAAAGGTCGACCGCCACCTTGTAGTCGCGCGGGTCGATCTTCATCAGGAGATCGCCTTTATGCACGAACTGGTTGTCGCGCACCGGCAGGTCCACGACGCGTCCGGAGACTTCCGGCGCCATGGTGACGACGTAGACCCGCACGGTGCCGTCACGCGTCCAGGGCGGCGCCATATAGGCCTGCCAAAGCAGCCAGACCGCGAAAGCCGCGACCGCCGCCACGACGAGCGTCACCAGAACGGGGAGGATGCGCGGCGCCCGCGGCGCCTTGGCATTGGAGCGCGGCGATCCGCGATCCGCATCGGCGCCCGGCGAAGGCTCTGGCGCTCGGCGCCCTTCGCCGCCCTCGCCCTCGCGGGACGGCGCTCGCGCGCGGACGTCAGACATGCGGGCGCCCCTTCAAAGACGGAGCTTCAAGGCGCCGGCCGTCACGACGACGCCCGTCAGGACGATGAGGTAGACCGAGAGTTCGAACAGCGCCGGATGCCAGATCCATCGAAACAATCCCAGAGCCAGGGCCGCCCAACGCAGGACGAGTGTGACCAGGAAGGCCACGATCATCAAGGGAACGATCGGCGCGACGTAAACGCCCAGGATATCGATCTCGACGAAACTCACGATGTCGTGCTCCCGAAATCGCCACCATGGCGTGGCATGACGTCCCGGATCACCTGGATCGCGGTTCTGATGCGCAGCGTGACCCTGTCGCTGGCCGAGGCCGCGGCGCTGCGGTCGACGCGATCGAGTCCGGCCATCATGGCGGAACGGTCGCCAGCCGCAAGGGCGCGCAGGGTCTCGTCGATGTCCTGGCCGAGACGATCCGGCCGATCGGGGAGGTTCTTGAGCCGGATGACCTGCAGGCCCACCGAAAGCGCTGCGACGAGGCGGAGACCGTAGGCGGGGTCGACGTCTTCGGGAAGGGCGATGAGCCGGGCATAGACGCGGTTCTCCCAATCCTCCGCGGAGAGCCGACGGCGCCCGGCCGCCATCCGACGCAGGTCGCGCAGCGTGAGGCCGATCAGCCGGTCGGCCCGGATCCTCATCGGCACCGGAGGGATCACGGTCAAGGCGATGGCGCCCGCCATGCACCCGCCCACGATGCCGAGCGCGCTGTTGGCGAAGGCCACCGTGTCGAACGAGATCTCGTTGCTGGGCGCGACCAGCGGAACGAAATTCATGCAGGCCGCGACGAGGTACGGCGCCAGGGCGGGCACGGTCGAGAGCGCCGCGAGCGGGATCAGCACGCCGCCGAGGATCAGGGCAAGGCTGAGAAAGCCCTCGTGGTTGGGCAGCAGGGCGAAGTTGACGACGGCGGCGAGGCAGGCCGTCAGCAGCGTGCCGAGCCCGAAGCCCAGGGCCGCCGGGCCCGACCGTTCCTGTTGGGGCGAAAGAAGCAGCACCGTCACGGCCATGAAGGTGATGGCCGTGAGGCCGCTCGGCCATTCGGTAAGAATCCAGAACAGGATGGCGGCGCCGATCGAGACGAAGACGCGGATCGCATTGACCAGGGCCGGGAGGGCATCGGCAACGGCGACGCTCGGGCGGCGGGCGGGGTCGCGCGCGGCTGCCGGATCGTGCAGCAGCGCGAGCCCATTGGCGGCCGCCGACAGACCCAGCGCGACGCGGGCCGCCGCATCGGCGAGAAGGCGTTGCGACACGGTGTCGGTGTCGAACTCGGCAAGGCTGCGCACGGTCGCCAGATCCCGGCGATCGGCGGCCTCGTCCGAGCCGGCCGTCGCCGAATGCCATGTCGCGGGAAGCCTCTCGGCCACGCGGCCCGCTTCCTCATGGGCCTGACCGGCCGGCAGGCCGCGCAGGTGGCTTTCGACGATGCGCCAGCCCGACAGGGCCGCGAACAGGCCCGACATGGCGGCCCCGAGGATCGCCTTGCGATAGCGGAGTTCCGGAGCCTCGCCGATCGCCTGGTCGATCATCGGGTCCAGCCCCGCGACACGCTTGATGAGGGCGCGGCGTAGGCTAGACCCGTCCGGCATGCGGCCACCGGCATTCTCCAGGAGCTCGGTGAAGTGATGGCGGATCTCGTGGCCGAGGCTGTCGAGCGCCACCGCCAGCTTTCCCGGCGACCGGCCGAGGTCCGACAGGCCCATGACCAGCGTGGCGCAGACGATGCCGAGCGAGATCTCGCTGGCCCGCGCGACCGCAAGGGTGAACACCTGATCGGGCGACGAGATCGAATCGCCCGCGATGATGGCCAGCGTGTAGCCCGACAGCATGGCCGCGTAGGCGGCGAAATTGCGCATCAGCGTGCCCGCGAAGGCGCAGCCGGCGGCCCAGAGCGCCATGCCGACCAGGAAGCCGGCGCGGTTCTGCGGAAAGACCCCGGTGAGCACGACCGCCATCGTGGCGCCGATCACGGTGCCGATCAGGCGGAAGAACCCCTTGCGCAGCGAGGCCCCGAGGATCGGCTGGCACACGATGGCGGCCGAGGTCCCGGCCCAGGACGGGTTGTCGAGTTCGAGAAAGAAGGCCACGAACAGCGCCAGGCAGACCGCCGCCGACAGGCGGACGCCGTAGAGCAGCGGCGGCACCAGCGCCGCGCCCGAGGCCGGTGCGGGAGTGTCGGAGCGCGTCGAGGCTGCGGGGTTCGACATCGAGCTCTATAGATGTTGCAGGCGGTCGCTCCGGCGACGCCCGGGACCCGGAATGTTGCTTGTCAGCCGTGCATCCAGTCGCCGTCGATCGCTTCCACGAGCCTTCGGCCTGTTTGGCCAACAATATCGCCTTGTCGCGCAGTGTACGAACGAACTTCAGGGTGTCGAAGGCGACAGCGCTCACGAACGCGCCTCATCGGGTGACATCTTGTAGAACGCTCGCCCGACGTAACGCACAGCCGTATCCCGAAACGTGTCGGTTCCCGTTCCATGGCCTGAGAATACGAGTGCTGGAGCTGCTCCGCAATCCACTTGCCTCCCTTTGTGCCGGTGCGTCCTGAACCTCCGCGAGCCGTCATGGCCTGTTCCGCCTCACCCTTCGAGCCGGTCCACGGCGGCCTTGAACGCGGCGTCGATCCGGTCGCGGGAGACATGGCGGCCGCGCTCGACGACGAGCCGGCCCGAGGCATAGACCCGGTCGATGGGCGAGGCCGCGGCCGCGAAGATCCAGCTGTCGAGCACGGCGTCGCGGCTGCGCCCGTAGAGCGACGCCGCCGTGCCGTCGAGCACCACGAGGT
>CAXUOD010000198.1:0-7651 GCA_964252585.1 uncultured Lichenihabitans sp.
GTGCTCTATGGATTTGGTGTGGCGCCCCGGCCCGCTAGCCCAGTCCGATGTCGGACGCGAAACGGCCCGCCGAGGTGCGACGGGTCGTCCAACAAGCCTGCCGGCCTCGCCGATGAGCCGGCCGCCGCCTCCGGACCGGCTCGGAGTGCCGCGATCAGGCGCGGGCGCGCGAGCGGGTCCGTGGCGGGTCGATGGTCCCGCAAGGTCCTGGTCGAAGATCACGAGGGTGAGGGAGCCGGCCGTCATGACGTGTCGATCCGGACCGCGGTCGGGCGAGCTCGCGGGGTCTCGCCCTGGCGAAGTCCGCTTCGAAGCAGCCCGCCGGACCGGCTGAACGAACATGATGGGCGCAGAGCTGAACGGCCGCTTACAACTTTCGGGGCACCGAAGTAGACGCTCAGCTTAGCGCCCAATGCAGCAGTTCATCTAACTTGTGCATGATCCACAAAGCTGACGGACTTTGGTTGCTGTTTAATGACGTCGGTGGCGGGCTACTTCAGTCGCGCACCCTCACGGCCAGCAAAGAGGTGCAAAACCGCTTCGCTGAAGTCGATCCCGATCGGCGTCCCGATCGCTCCATCGAAGCTCTTGTCGGTTTTCACCGCGACCATGTCTTCGCCGCAGCGGCACGTGGCCAGCACATGGTCGCCCATCAGTTCGGTGGCGTAGATGTCGCCCGCGACGCGACCCTGGCCGGCAGCGGTGATGCGGCAATCCTCCGGGCGGATGCCGGCCGTCACAGCCTTTTCGCTCGCACGCACGCTCGTGCCGAACGTGCCAGCTGGACCCACGAACCGTCCGTCCGTCAGATCGCCCTTGAGAAAATTCATCGGCGGTGAACCGATGAAGCCAGCCACGAACAGATTTGCGGGTGTGTTGTAGATGTTTGCCGGCGTGTCGAGCTGTTGCAACACGCCCCGGTCCAGCAATGCGACGCGATGAGCAAGCGTCATCGCCTCGATCTGGTCGTGCGTCACGTAGATTGTCGTGGTGCCTAGGCCCGACTGCATGTGCTTGAGCTCGGCCCGCATGTAACCGCGCAGCTTGGCGTCGAGATTGGACAAGGGTTCATCCATCAGGAAGGCCGCAGGCCGCCGCACGATGGCTCGGGCAAGGGCCACGCGCTGCCGCTGACCACCGGACAACTGTTTCGGATAGCGGTCGAGCAGGTGGTCCAGTTGCACTTGAGCGGCCACGTCGCGCACGGCCTTCTCGATCGCTGTGCGGGGGTGCTTCCGGACGGTGAGCGGGTAGGCGATGTTGGCGAAGACCGTCTTGTGAGGGTAGAGGGCATAGGACTGGAACACCATGGCGATGTCCCGGTACTTCGGCAGCACATTCGTCACGTCGTGGTTGCCGATCAGGACCCGCCCCGAGGTCACGGACTCGAGGCCCGCGATCATGCGCAGCGCCGTAGTCTTCCCGGAACCCGAGGCGCCGAGGAGGACCAGGAACTCGCCATCAGCAACCTCCAGGCTCAAGCCCTTCACGACCTCCACAGGGCCGAACGACTTGTGGATGTCCGACAGCGTAACCTGCATGCCTCAGCCCTTGACGGCGCCGACCAGCAGGCCGCGCGCGATGTGCTTCTGGAGGACGGTCGAGATGACGACGACCGGGGCGATCATGATCACGATCAGCACCGACATGTACCACCATTGCGGTCCGCGGGTCGTGTTCTGGGCCGAGACGAGAACCGGCATCGTCTGGGCATTGGCGTTAGAAAGAAAGAGCGCCAGCAGGTACTCGTTCCAGCACAAGATCAGGACGAGGAGAAAGGTGGCGACGAGCCCCGATTGGACGAGCGGAAGGGCTATGGTGAAGAACACGCGGAACTTGGAGGCGCCGTCGATCTCCGCGCTTTCCTCAAGGTCGATCGGTATAGCGGCGAAGAAGTCGCGGGTCAGCCAAACAACGATGGGCAGGTTGATCGCCGTATAGGTCGAGATCAGGGCGAATTTCGTGTCAAGCAGATGCAATTGCTGGAACATGACGTAGATCGGCAGCACGGCGACGATCGGCGGCATGATCCGGTTCGAGATGATCCAAAACTCGATATCGTTGTTGCCGACCCCGGCCTGGAACCGGCGCACGATCGTCGTCAACGCCAGAATGAACAGCGCGACCGCGACCGCCACGGCGACCAGCCAAGCGACATGAAGAACCACCACTGCCACGATCACGGCGAGCGTTAGCAGGATGAAGGTCAGCACGGCCGCTACTTTGACCTGAAAGCGGATCCGCACGAGCGCATAGGCTGCAAGCGACCCGATCAGCACGGCGAGCAGCGTGCTGATCAGGGTGACGACCAACGAATTGATGTAAGCGCCGAGTGTATTGTTCTCGAACAGCATGAACCGCCATGCTTCGAGCGTCGGCTTGAAATCGACGAACGGAATGTAGAACGGACCACTGTCGACCTGCACCTCGATCTTCAGCGAGGTCACGGCGACCCAGTAGAGAGGAAAGATGACGACGAGCGACCAGACCACCAGCACGGTGTAGATCAGAAATTTGGGGACCGGCGCCATCACCTCGATGCTGCGGGGCTCGAACAGTCGGCGCAGAAGCGGCCGGGTGTCAGCGCTCATTGGCCGCCCCGGGCTGGACGGACGACAAAATTGAAGAACGACACGCACGTCACGGTGGACACGAACAACAGAATATAGCCGACCGCTGCCGAGCCACCGAGATCCTGAGTACGCCAGGCGATGAACGAATGCAGCGTCAGCGACTCGGTGGCGAGCCCCGGGCCGCCGGCCGTCAGAACGTTCGGCAAATCGATGATCTTGAAGGCCTCGATCAGCCGGATCAGGACAACCGTGGCGGCCACGGGCGCGATCGCGGGCCAAGTGATATCTTTGAAGATCTGCCAGCCGTTGGCGCCGTCTACATGGGCGGCCTCGACCTGATCCCGCGGCTGGTTCTCGATCGCAGCCAACAGGATGATGAACATGAAAGGCGTCCACTGCCAGGTGTCGCCGATCAGCACCATCAGGCGTGCCGACCAGGCCTGGTTAGCCCAAGACCATGTGGTCAAACCGAAGACGCTGCTCAGCGGCGCGAAGGGTCCCTTCTGCATGTCCGCGAGCATGCGGAACATGTAGGCAACCCCCACCGGCGTCACCATCAGCGGTACGAAGAAGAGGACGCGAAACATGTTGCGCGCACGGATCGGCTGGGCGCATATCACGGCGAGACCAAGGCCAAGCCCGAATTGGGCCGCCACCCCGACCAGAACGTAGAGAAGGGTCGTCAGAAGTGTGCCCTGCACACCGCCCTCGAGCGTGGTGGCCACAAAGGCCAAAAGGATGCCCTCGGCGAGCGCGATCGCGATGAGACGGCCGATCAAGCCGCCGACGCTGAAGCCGGTGCGGAACGTGCGCACAAACCAGACCGCCACAAGGAGGCTGGCCGCGCCGAAAACTATCCACCCCCCAAGGCCGATCGGCTTCAGCGTTCCGATGAGATGGTACTGCTGCACCCCGACGAGCAGACGGGTGTAGTTATAGGGCCCGATAAAGGTCAGCTTGAAGCTGCCGCCAGCCAGGGCGAACCGGGACACGGACAGGTAGGCTGACACGATCAGCGGGAAGATCGCGAAGATAAGCAGGATCACCACGGCCGGCAGCACCATGATGCGCCCACTGTGACGGTCCGCCCATTCACCAAGGCGGTGCGCCATCGTGGCGTCCTGCATCGGTGAAAGGGAAGCGTCGAGTGAGGTCATCTTTGCGGCTCGGGCAAACGCACGGAGGGTCTCAGATCGGGTGGCGATGGCTGTTTGATCGACAGTTTCGTCGACAGAGGCGGTGCGGCCGGCGCGGCAGCCTGAGGCCGCCACGCCGCCAACGATGGCTCAGCGCTGGATGCCGAGCGTGCCTTTATAGAAGTTCAATTGGCTGTCTTTACCGATCTGATCGTTGATATCGTTCCACCCGTCGCTGATCGCCTTGACGGTCGCGTTCTCGTCGATCTCGCCCGAAAGGAAGCGGGAGACCGCCTCATCGAGTACCACCTGCTGATACTTCTGGTTCTGCGGAATACGCAGGTCGAGGATCATATTCGGGCTCTTGAGGCTCTCATCGATCGCGCCGAGGTAGTACTTGGCGGCCGTCTCGCTCATGCCGCCGTCTTTCCAGGCCTTGCCGTAGGTCAACTGCGACACGCGATATGGATTGAACCCGGTCGCGCCGATCGTCACGTCGACACTCGATTGCGCAGGTTGCGACAGGTAAGAGAAGAAGGCGTAAGCAGCGTCTTTGACCTTTGCGTTGGCCTTTACGTTGATGCCGCCGCTCCACCCGCCAAAGGCGGCGTAAGGCGCGTGGTTGACCCCATTGATCGTGTAAGGGCAGGTCGCCGCCGTGCAGGTCTCGAGCTTGCCCGTATCCCAGTTTAGGACCTCCTTCGAACCGGGCGTAATGACCGATCCCGTCTTATCGATGACCTTGGACGTTTTGGGGTCGACTGCCAGCACGCCGACATCGCCCCAATCGAGGTTCATCGCGCACTTGCCGGACACGAACAGCGGGCGCGTGTCGCTCACGTCCATGTTGAGTTCGTCGGGCGGTCCGTACTTGCCTGACTCCTTCAAGAACTCGAGCCCTTTCCGGAACGCGTCGTTATCGACGAGCGGGCTCATGTCGGTGGTCTTGAAGAAGGTACCCTGTCCGGTTCCCTTCGATTGGGTCATCGATCCCGTGACGTCGGTGATGAACCAGTAGCTTTGCGCATTGCGCTTCTTGGCGATGCATGAGCCGTAGATCTTGCCGCCGTAGCCATCGTCCGCGCCATTCAATTTCTGAGCGTCAACAAGATATTCATCCCACGTGGTCGGCGGCTTCAGACCTGCCTTCTCGAAGATGTCGGTCCGGTAGTAGAGCATGTGGAAATCGCCATCGAGCGGCACGAGATAGGTTTTGCCGCCGTAGCTCGACGAAAAGTTGCGGAAAAAGGGCGAGATATCGTCCCACTGAATCGCCTTATCGGCCGCAACGCGCGCGCCGATGTCTTCAAGGTAGCCGCCGGCCACGTAGTCGACCATCCACTGCGGCGCGAAGACCGCGGCGTCGACGGAGTTGGTGCCACTCGCCCAATCTGTCAGGACCTTCTGGTAGAGGTCGGAGAACGGCACGGCGATGACGTTGATGTGTGCGCCGGTCAGCTTCTCGAACTCGGGGGCCCGCCTCTGCAGCGGCTCCTGGATTGCGCCGGTCTGCGTCATGACGTTGACCGTGACGCCTGCGAATTGTTGTTGTGCCTGCACCGCCGTCGCCGACACACTGGCGAGCAGACCGGCCGTCAAGGCCAGCCCATGCGTGATCTTCATCCGTTCTCTCCCTGTTTTCGAACCTCTGGGCATCGTTGCCCTTCGAGTTCTTCCGCGCGCCATTTCGGCGTTCTGTTTTTCTTTCGAGGTGCACGCCGGCTATCGTTGCCTGCAGAGCTCGATGTCGACCACCCAATGAGGGGACCCGTCGAAATCCTTGTCAAGATGATCGCGCGATGTTTACCCGGTTGACCGACGCAGCTGCCCGCAGGAGCCGCGGATCACCAGCTCCGGCATGAGAACAATCGCTTCCGGCGCGGAGGAGATGCCCGTCAATCGATCGAGCAGACGGGTTGCGGCGGCTTCTGCCATTGCATCGACGGGCTGGCGTACCGTTGTCAACGCCGGAGTGAATGCGGCGGCCCAAGGGAAGTCGTCGATCGCCGCGATGGAGATGTCGCCCGGACACCGAAGGCCGGCACTCGCCAGCGCGCGCATCACGCCGATCAGCATCTGGTTGTTGCCGACGAACAGCGCCGTCGGCGGCGCGCGGTCGGCCAAAAGGTCGGTGCAGGCCGTATAGGCCTCGTCTTCCCGGAACGCCGCCTCGCGCACCAGCGCGGCATCGGCCGGGAGGCCGGCCGCGGCAAGCGCATCCCTGAAGCCGTCGAGCCTGGCCCGGGCCTGCTGCAGATGAAGTGGGCCCATGACGGCCCCAATGCGTCGATGGCCATGCTCGACAATGTGGTCGGTCGCCATGCGCCCTGCCCGCCGGTTGTCCAGCATGACGGAGTCGAAGCGTTCGTCCGGCAGGCGGTTGTCGACCGTGACGAGCAACATGCCGCCGAGGTCCGCGTCGAGCGACGTATAATCGGTCCCAGTGCCGATCGGGCAGAGGATCGTACCGGCGGCACGATGGGTCCGCATCAGGCGTAGCATCGACAATTCCTGCCCGACGTCGCCCTCGCTGTCGCAAAGCAGGACCGAGTAGCCACGGGTGCGGGCGTGGCGCTGCACGGCGTGTATCAACGCCGTGAAGAACGGGTTGGTGATATCCGGGACGATTAGGCCGAGCAGACTGGACGTGCCCTTTCGCAGGTCGCTCGCCATTGAATTTGGTGCGTAGCCAAGCTCGCGCACGGCGGTTTCCACCCGCGCCTTTAAAGTCGGGCTGACGTAGCTCGTACCGGAGAGCGCCGCCGATACTGTGGCGATGCTCACCTCGGCGCGGCGCGCCACATCCTTCATCGTCGTCATGGCGCGATCCGCGTGGCGGGAGGGCCGAACGCATGATGCTCGGCACCCTCCCCCAGCTATCCCGGCACAATCAGTTCCACCATCCCTTGTGGTCGCGCTTCGGCTGACGCTGCGGGCCTTCTCCCTCTCGCGACGGTTCGATCTCGAGAAGGTAGCGATGCTCTGGGCTCATGCGTTCGTATAGCTCGGGCGTGAGATAGTCGGCTTGGACAAGCTGCTGGGGCAGATCACGGCGCGTGTAGGTGAGATGCAGCAGGCGTCGGTGGCTCGCATCGTTCTTGCGCGTGCCGCTGTGCCACATCGAGGAATTCATGAGCACCACGGAACCGGCCGGCGCCGTGACCATGATCTCGCTCGGATAGGGCGCCTCCAGGTCCTTCGGCACACGCGCTTGCTCTTCCGGCGAAAGCGCTGTCGGCTCCCAGTCGCCTTGATTCACGACAGGAACATTGATGGGGGCCCAATAGTGCGATCCGGGCACAGCGCGGGTCGGACCATTTTCGAGCGTCATGTCGTCGAACAACACAACGGCATTGAGAACCCACCAATCATCCTCGAATCTTTTTGGGACGTCGACGTGCAACGCCTGCTGGCCGTGGCCCTGGACGGGGTCGCGGAGGTTGGCGCCGTGAACCTTGATCTCGCCCAGAAGATGATGCGAGGCCGCGAGCACGGGCTTGAGCTCCAGACATCGGTCAAACAAAGCCGATTTGTTGAAAATGTTGGAGACCCGCCGCGCGCCCGGTTCGATGTGGACCTCGTGCCCGCCCTGTCCTTGCTCGGCATCGAAAATTCGCTCGAACTCCGCCGCCATGCTCCGGCACTCGTCGGCTGTGAGAACGTTTTCGATCACCAGATAGCCGAGCTTATCGAACTGCTGCATCTGTTCGGAGGTAAAATCCTCGCCTTTGATGCCTAGATTGCGCAGAGCCTCCTTGGTGTACATGCTTGTCCTCCCCCCGGCGCAGACGTGAACCTGCGCTCATTCACATTGATTATTGGAACGATTAGCTAATCGTTTCGCTCGGAAGCGTAGAGCGAATATTCTCGCTTGGCAACTGCGTTGTTAGCCCTGATCATCGTCCGCGAGCGTAGGCGTGTCGTGCATGCTCATCGGGATCC
>CAXUOD010000198.1:7751-9516 GCA_964252585.1 uncultured Lichenihabitans sp.
ACCGATCGGGCAGCGGCTTACCGACGGAAGGACTATGATGATCGAGCTTTCCTCAGAAAACCTGGCTAAAATCGGCCGAAGCACTGCCGTGCCGGGCTACGACCGAAGCGCCCTCCTGGGAGGCATCGTGCATTTCGGGGTCGGCAATTTCCACCGGGTGCAGCTCGCAGCCCTTGTTGACGCATGCCTTCACCAGCCCGGCAACGAGGCCTGGGGGATCGTCGGTGTGGGCATGACCGATAGCCCGGCCGCTCGCGTCAAGGCCGAGAGCTATCGCGCACAGGATTGTCTCTACACGCTCACCGAGTTCTCGCCTGATGGCGTCGGGCACTCGCGCGTCATCGGGGCCATGATCGCCTACCTGCACGCACCAGCCGATCCCGAATCCGTGGTGGCGCGTCTCGCCCATCCGGACACCAGGATCGTCTCACTCACCATAACGGAGGGCGGCTACAACATCGACGAGGCGAGCGGAGCATTCCAGCTTGAGGAGCCAGACGTCACGGCCGATTTGCGCGGCGGTCCGCCCAGAACAGTGTTCGGCGCGATCGTCGAAGGCCTGGCGCGGCGGCGCGCTGCGGGGCTTCCCGCCTTCACGGTGATGTCCTGCGACAATCTTCGGGGCAGCGGCGACACCGCGCGCAACGCGATTGTCGGCTTCGCCCGCGCCCGTGATCCTGCGCTGGCCGACTGGATCGAAGCCAATGTCGATTTTCCCAACAGCATGGTCGATCGCCTTGCCCCGCAGGTGCCGGACGGACAGCGTGTCGCGACGAATGCCCTCAGCGGGATCAACGACCGGCTTCCGGCCATCACGGAAAGCTTCTCGCAATGGGTGATGGAGGATCGGTTCCGCCGGGGACGTCCGCCGCTCGAGAACTTCGGTGTGACCTTCAGCGACAATGTCTCGGCTTATCTTGCCGTCAAGGGCCGCCTGCTCAACGGGCCGCACGTCCTGCTTGCCTATCCGGCGCTGCTGATGGGCTACCGGATTGTGGCGGACGCGCTCACGAATCCGCTGCTAACTCGGCTCGTCGATACGTTCCTCAGGCTGGATGCGACGCCGACTGTGAAGGGACCGCCTGGATTGTCGCTCGAGGCTTATGCGGCGGGCTTCGTGCCGCGCTTTGCCAATCCAGCAATCGCGGACCAACTGCTGCGGGTCGCGGGCGACGGGTGCGCCAAGCTGCCGACCTTTCACGGGCAGACGATTCGGATGCTGATCGAGCAGGGTGGCGACCTGCGCCGCGAGGCGTTCCTCATGGCATGCTTCGACCGCTATCTCCGGTTCCGTTTCGATCCTGACATCTCCGACGACCGTGAGGGCCGCTTCGAGCCGTTCGAGCCTGGCATGACCCAGGACGACTGGGCCACCATGGAGAGCCAGGATCCGTCAGCAGTCCTCAGGATCAAGGCGATGGCTCCATTCGGCCTCGAGAACAATATAACGTTCCGCCATTGCTTCGATCAGTATGCGGCCGCTCTTGCCGATCGGGGCGCTACCAAAACATTGCAGGATGTTTTGGGGGTTGACGTTCAATAAAATCGAGTTATGGTGGTCTAGATGTTGCGTTTTGCTCGCCTGTTACTGTTGACGGAGCCAGTTGCTCGCCCCTCTCGCAGTCTCGAGGACCCTGTCGAGGGGTCGGCAGCAGACGCTATCTTGATCAAACGGCCGCTCGCTATCCTGCCCGACAAGGGATTAGCTCTCTGGTGAACGTGGCTGTTCCAATCTCAACGCTAAGTGGGCCGGTACGGTTGATGG
>CAXUOD010000199.1:0-9514 GCA_964252585.1 uncultured Lichenihabitans sp.
CCGTGATCCCTGGACGAAACTCGCCGAGCTCACGCCCGCGCGGCTCGCCCTCGGCCGCGCCGGCCCCGGCCTCCCCACGCGCGAAGTCCTGAAGCTCGGGCTCGCCCATGCGCAGGCGCGCGATGCCGTTCATGCCGCGATGGACCGCGACATGCTCCTGGCCGGGATCACGGCCTTGGGGTTCGAGCCCCTGGCGGTCGAAAGCGGGGCACCGGCCCGGGACGCCTACTTGCGGCGGCCCGACCTCGGCCGGCGGCTGTCGGCCCGCAGCCGAACGCTGCTGCAGGATCGGCCGTCGACCGAAGCCGACATCGCCATCGTCGTGAGCGACGGCTTGTCGGCCGCGGCCATGAACCTCAACGCGCTGCCCCTCGTCGCGGCCCTGCTGCCTCGCCTTCAGGTTCTTGGTTTTCGGGTGGCACCTCTCGTCGTGGCCTGTCAGGCCCGCGTGGCGCTCGGCGACGAAGTCGGGGCCCTGCTTGGCGCGAAGCTCGTGATCGTGCTGATCGGCGAGCGGCCCGGCCTGTCGGCCGCCGATAGTCTGGGTGCCTATCTGACCTTCGGGCCGAAGGTCGGCCGCACCGATGCGGAGCGAAACTGCGTGTCGAACATCCGAGCGGCAGGACTGCCTCCGGCGGCGGCGGCCGCCAAGATCACCTGGCTGGCCCAGCAGGCGCTGATCCTGTCGCTGACGGGCGTCGCGCTCAAGGACGAAAGCGACCTTCTCGTGTCCTCCTGCCGAACCGAGGGGGCCATCGCACCCTGAACTTGTTGGGCCGAAAAAGGACGGGCAAGAGGGCTCCTCCTCGCCGGACACTCCGCCATATGACCTCTCGCCCATTCCCCTTGGACTACCTCGGGCCCTTCGGATCCCGCCCAAGGCTCCTCGCTTCGATCGCGATCGGGCTCGCCCTGGGCCTGATTCTCGCGGTTCTGTGCTTGAACCTGGATCTCCCGACCCGCGCCCTGGTGGCCTGGAACGTCGGCTGCGTCGCCTACGTCGCCATGATGCTGCGGGAGATCTCGAGCCGCGACGCCCCCTACATCCGGGGAGTGGCGGCGGCGCAGGATCCTGGCCAAGGTGCCATCCTGGCTCTTGTCCTGGTCCTCTCGGCCACGAGCCTCGCCGCGGTCGCGGGCGAACTTTCGGCCGCCAAGACTGCGCAAGGGGTTGCCGCCCTGTCCCGTATCCTTCTGGCCGTCGCGACTGTCACGGTCTCGTGGTTCGTGACGCATTTGATTTTCGCGCTTCACTACGCCCATGAGTTACGCACCGGACGACGACGGCGATCCCGCCACGCTCGAACAAGGCGGGCTCGATTTCCCCGGCGGCGAGCCACCCGATTACTGGGACTTCGTCCACTTCGCCGTGGTCATCGGCGTCGCCTCGCAGACAGCCGATATCGCTTTCACCTCCAAGCGTATGCGCCGCATCGGCACGGTGCACGGACTCGTCGCATTCAGCTTCAACACCGTGATCCTGGCCCTGATGATCAACATCCTGGCCGGACTGTTGTAGCGTTCACGCAAAGATCATTTGCCCGCAATGCCCTTGTCGAAGACCTTGGCACAGGCTGGGCTCAGCTGGGCATGTTTGACCTTCATACATGCCGTGATCTTGTCCTCGTCGGGGATCGAATCGTTGCAGAGCCGCTGCACGTCATCATAGCAAAGGTGCTCGGCCTGTTGCCGCAACAGCTCCGCATCCGACATCTTGGCCGCAGATGCGGCGCCGGCCGAGAGCGCTACTATGACGGAGCCGATCAGGATTCCGAGTCTCATGGGTGTGTTCTTTCTGCGAGGTTTAGGGAAAGGCGCCGGCTCACGCCGAAGCGACATGTCGGAGCCGGCGAGCGCCGCTGCTGTCGCGGTTTAATGGCAGAGCTCGAGGTTGGTTCCGCGTCGGGACCTAAGATCAGAAGGTGCGTGGCTTCCTCACCACACTCGACCGAGAGGATGCGTTACTCGGTGTCGCTGCTGCGGCCGCGGTGCGATCCCTGAGAAGCCCACCGTCAGATTCCGTGATCGAACACCTTGCGGCAGGCCGGACTGAGGTCCGCGCGTTTGACCTTCATGCACGCCGTTATCTTAGTCTCATCGGGTATGTCGGCGGCGCAGAGCTTTTGGACATCGTCGTAGCAAAGATGTTCGGCTTGCTGCCGCAGCCGCTCGTCGTCGGAGATCTTGCGGGCAGAAGCAGGTCCGCTGCAGATCAGCATCGCTACGACACCGATGAACACTCTCGTCTTCATGATCCGCTCCAGGATATCGAAGATGACACTAGCAGGACTTGTTGGCTGGCTCTGTCGCGGGGCGCGTCGGAGCGCGATTTTGTTCGCAAGTGGCGGCATCGCCACGGGCCGGAGGCCGGGGTCGGGCCAGAGCCGCGGCATTAAGTCAACGTTCAGACGAGGAATGACAGGCTTGCGATGGTCTTGACGATCCTCGTCGGTCGCGGAACGTCGGAAGACCGATTGACACTTGTCTTATTTCGAGGATTGCCGATGAGAAGCCTACAGTCGCTCGGCCTTGCGGCCTTGATTGCATTCAGCGCCGTGGATGCGGCGTCGGCCGGGCCGATGAGCGTCGCTCCCGTGGCGGCCCTCGCGGCTTCCGACGCCGCCTCCAGCGTAGAGTCCGTCCGGCTGGTCTGCGGTCCTTTCCGTTGCTTCCGTAGACCCGGCTGGCGTTACGGCTACGGCTACGGGTTCCGCCGCTTCGGCTATGGCTATGGCTACCGCGGTTACGGCTTCCGGCGTTACGGCTGGCGGCGCTGGTAAACAACACACGAACCGCCGCGGCACCTAGGTGTCGCGGTTTTGCTTGAAGACCATCCAATGCGGCTGGTCCGCAACGTCCCTCGAATCCGCGACATGCTCAACGTGAACTGCCTCGGCGGCTGGAGCCTTCGGACTTCGGATCGGCTACCGACTCGCGTCAGGGACCGATCCGTTGAACGACTGGATCCCCGGCGGCGTCTCCACTACCGGAAAAAGACAAGCCAAAGGATGATGATGACGGGAATCGGCACACCGACGAGCCAAAGTAAAAGGCCTTTTCCCATGACGTCCCCTCCCGTAATTGTTGGATGGTCAATCGAGCAGACACGAGGTCGGTTCCATGTGCACCTTGGCCACTCGCACAACCAGACCGCTTGAATGAACGGCCAGCTGCCGCCGCCTGAACCCAATCGAGGGCCTCGGCGAAAGTGGAAAGCGAGGCTGGCTTTGGCGCTCGGCAGCCCGCTGTTGATCTGGTTGGTCATCAACTGGTTGCTGGTCCTCTTCAGCCCTTATTGAAATATCCGCCTCTGGTCGGAAGCACTGCTTCTGCGATTCCGCCTCGTCCCGGTGCGGGCACCGAGGCGGACCCGTGCGGGCACCGGGTCCGAACGCTTCGGCTTTCCGGCAGCCGGAGCTCGTTTTACCGCGGCGCATCGGCGCCCTTCGGTGTGTTGGCGGTACCCGAACCGCCTTGCGCGGGGATCCTCCCTCCTGACCCTGCCGCCAACCCGGTGCCGACCGCGGGAGCGGCGTTCGACGCAGGTTTGGTACCGGCCGCGGGAGCAGTACCGGCCGGCGTTCCCGTCCCGGCGGCCGCGGCATCGCCGACGCTCTGGGCTCCCGCTGCGCCGGCACCGACCAAGTGCAAGGCTGCGGCGACGGCAAAGATCTTGGCTCGTCTCATGCTGATCCGACTCCGTTCGCGACCGATGGTGTTCGATGCGGTTTGCGAGGTCCACCGTCTTGTTCGAGGCAACTGGGCTCGAGACCGGCTGCGCTTTGGTTCACGACGCCTCGTTCCCCCAGCGGATCAGAGCCCATGCGGCACGCACGACCAGCGCGCCAAGAGCGATCGACGCCGTCAGACGTTGTAGCGCACTGGCACGCTCGGGCTCAGTCACCGCTTTGAGATTGCTGCTCATCTCGACCACCTCTGTATCGGTCTGTTCGCCCCGATACCCATTGGTCGATCGATTGGTAAACGGCACATGACCCCGATCCTCTCATTTCGAGAGACTTTGGGAGCATGCTTAAAACGACCCGGTCGACGGCGACTGCGGACCGAGGGATGACAGCCTCGAGCGAGCCCTATCGAACCGGAGTCAGTTGGCCCAGAACCGGATCAGATACGCCGCAGGATGAAATAACGGCCGTTTGGCACGCCGCGGGGCAAAGAACACGGCCTGAGACGAGGATCGAGGAGGTCGGCACTCGTGGCTACATAGCCGCCCGGCACCAGAAGGCGCCCCACGAGCCCCGGGAGCCAAGCTGCGAGTTCGGCATCGACTTCAGCCACGCCGGTTTCGATATCCGTGTGGATCAAAGCGGCGCAGCCGTCTGGCAACGACGACGTCGTAGTCCGGATATCACCCAACAACAGGTCCTCGGGGGCGACACGCTGCAGCGGCAGACCCTTGCTCTCGGACTCGAAGACGATGATCCGACGGTCGGGGAAGATTTCGCGCAAGTGATCGTAAGTGCGACCGCTCCCCAGCCCGAACTCGAAGATGGCACCCGCGATGTCATCCATCCGGGACGCCACATCGTTCAGGATGTCACGTTGAGCACACATGCGTCGGATGAACGAGTCGAGACGGCTCACTGCGGAGAGGCTCCAGGAGGGGCGCGGCGCTCGAGGCACACTCTCGGCACCGCGACCAGCGAGACCGGAGGAAACGACGGTCAAATGACTCAACGCCGATCGGTCGGAGGACGGTCCGGTTCGGTTGGAAAAGGCGCGACGGTCGATCTGCGGTGACCCCGTCATGGGGTTCGACGGGGTCACCGCATGCCGCAGCGCGAGCCTTAACGGCAGATCCTGTTGCATCGGCACCGACCAGGATCGCGCCTACTATCCAACTCCCCGGAGAAGCTATCAAATTAAATTGCACGCGATTTAGTTCGGTGTCACGGATCGGTGCCGGCTGACCTTCGTCATCACTCAGCGCCTTGATGTCGTCTCTTCGTTGCAGCAGCCCGAGGTTGGTGAGCCGATCGCGAAGGGCGAACCGATCAGTGCCCGCCACCTCCGTCTCCTCCGCCGCCTCCATCGCTCCCGGCATGACCGCCTCCACCGTCGCTTCCGCCAGGGCTACCGCCGTCGCCACCATGGCTTGGCCCTGCCGCATGGTCGAGTCCACCGCCGCTGCTCCCATGATGGGGGTGCGGACCGTCGGCCGACATGACACCGGTGCCGCCGTCGAAGCTGGAAGAGCCCGATCCCGGACCGACGGAGCCGCTCCGGCCTGGACGAAGCGCACGTGAACTGGGCGTCACCGATCGGTACACGACCCAGATGGCGATGAGGACAATGACCGTGGTCAGAATGCCGTTCAGCGTCATCCGCGCTGCCCGAACGGTGTCGAGGCACCCTCTTGAGGTTTGCCTTCCGGCAAGCCGACTTCGTTCGCCATGGCCCGATCGATAGCCTTGATGTCGAGTGGCGCTTCGCGGATCTGAAGCATGTCCTGCTTGGAAATGCGGAAACGGCGAAGCACGACCTGCGCCTCGCGCATCTGGTTGAGGCGGCGCACGATGTCCGCGTTTTCCATCAGACGCCTCCCCAAGTCTCTTGTCCGGAGTTAGCCCTTCGGAGTCCTCGCGGTCCCGGGTGTGCGGTGGGAAGCGGACTACGCCTGCGACCAAACCCTGAAACCCGGCAAGGCGGAGCTTGCTGGACCCTTTCGACCGTGTCGGCTCAACGCGGTGCCGGTTGCAGGAGTCGAACCCGCGACCTACTGATTACAAATCAGTTGCTCTACCAACTGAGCTAAACCGGCGGCGCTTCAGCCCCTCCGGGCATACCAAGCCGGAGGGCGAGTTTCAACCCGCAGCTTCTCCTTCGACGGGCCGTCAGAACCTGTACCATAATCCGGTCGTCACACCACGCTCCCGCAAGGCATTCTGCCCGTCGACGGTCGTGAACACGCTGAGCTGTACCGACCAGGCCGTGGTGAGCCGATAGACGCCCGTGGCGGCGATCTTGGTGTAGCGGCTGCTGGGGAGCCGGGGCGTGCCGACCCCATCGGGAATCGACGTGAAGCTTTGGAGGAGCATGAGCAGCCGGTCCGTGGGCGAGAACCCGAACGTGGCGTCGCCATGCCATTGCGATGCGGCGCCAGCCGATCTCAGCCTGAAGCTCCCCTGGAGGTCGATGAAGGCCGGTATCGAAGCGATTGTAAAGCCGACACCTCCCAGCATCCTGAGGTCGGCTTCGTGGGCCGTGTTGCCGATCTCGGCAGGATTGTCGTGCGACGTGGTACCGGGCAGGTGAAACGTCCCTTGAACCGCCAAGGCGGCCGGCCCGAAAACCAGAAGCTGTGCCTGAGCGCCCGCGTCGGTCTCGCCGAGCCCCTCGTAGTGACTGCCGCCCGGTTGCCCGAGGCGGGTCGACACCAGCGACGGCCGAGCCACGACCATCAACCAATCCGTCAATCCATACTCGACGTAGCCCGAGAGCTCGCTCTGGTCGTAACGCCGGGTCCGGATCAGTTGGCCGGTGGCGTCGAACGACTCGCCGCCTCCCCCACTCGACCCGTCCAGAATGATCAAGCCCTGGCCGGCTGGACGGTTCCAGGCGCTCGCCCAGACGGGTGGGCATGCCTCGCAAAGCAGGAACAAGCCAAAGGAGAGGGCGATGCCGCACCATAGCGTCAGGCGGGACCCGGCATCGCCAGGCACTGAAACACCGGCTTCGATGGGCGTAGCGGTCCGCCCCAGGCTATGACGCACGCCGCGCGTGCCGCCGGCGATGAGCGAGCCGCTGTCGTTCCTCACGCTTTCCGTACGCAAGCGCCGCCGAACCTCCCGACCAACGGGATCACACTAACGGCGAAACACGTCGGAAATCAATCATCGGTGGTAAAACTTGCGTCCGGTCCGTAACGCCGTTTGGTGGTCAGCCGTGACCAAGGGGCGCTCATGGCAAGCCGGCTCCATGAACCGCGACAGAACCGGCCTTATCAAGGCCCGATATCTTACCGAAACTTCTGGTGCGCGAGACCCGCATTAACCACCCTTGGGTGCCTTCTATGGTTGCCGTATCGTTACGAACGAAGCGAAGGTTATCACGATTGGTCAACAAATACCTACAGCGCAGCAAGCTTACAGAGGCGATGAGTGCTCGCTTCCCAGCCTTCGTTCATCGTTTAGTCTTCCTTACTCCTAATGTCTTCGCAACAATAATGAAGACGAACGTATAAAACGCGAGAGTTTTACTTAGATCGACCGCAGTCCGAGGCTGCAATGGTGATCTCACGGCAGATCGTGAGGGCGTCATGGCATTCTCCAGGAGCAAGGCAGCGGCAAGTTTCGGCATGGTGCTGGCCGGAGTGGCGCTGTTCTGCGGTCCGGCCCAGGCCGCACCGGCCCATGCGAGCTACGCGGTTGCCGGCCCCCGCACCAGCGTCCCTTACGGATGGGTCGACTTCTGCAATCGATACTCGACGGACTGCGACGTCGAGCCCTTATCGGCCGTCGATGTCGATCTCACGACCGGAGCCATGAAGGATCTCGAGCGGGTCAATCGGCAGGTCAACGCCGCGATCAAGCCCGAGACCGATATCGACCACTGGGGCGTCGTCGACCGATGGGACTACCCGATGGACGGGAGGGGGGATTGCGAGGACTACGCCCTCTTGAAACGCAAGATCCTGATGTCGGCCGGCTATCCCCGCCAGGCCCTCCTCATGACGGTGGTCAAGGACCACGAGGGCGAAGGGCATGCGATCCTGACGGTCAAGACCAACCGCGGAGAGTACGTTCTCGACAATCTCGACGACAGGGTCATGGCCTGGTCGGACACGGGTTACACGTTCATCAAACGACAGTCCCAGGAAGACCCCAACCTGTGGCAATCCATCGGCGTGCCTGCCCCGGCACCGCCGTTCACGGCGCGATGACATTGACGACGTCTGGTGACATTCCTCATAGACGCGAAGATGAACACCGAACCTGCAGACCGGCCGATGACAACGAGCGCGCGAGGATCGAAGCCTTTCCCGCAAGGGGGTGTGCACCGTCTCGTCGGCTTGGCCGCCGGGTTCGGAGCGTTGGCGCTTTGGCTTGTTCCGGCATTGGCGGCCCAGGTCACGACCGCCGCGGATCGCGACACGATGCAGACCGTTGCCGATGTCGTCCTGGTCGAAGCGCAATGTCGCGAGTACAACGTGGACTACGCCAAGCTCTTCGCCTTCGCCGAGCGCAACGGCCTTCATGCCGTCGACATCATGCCGGCCGGCCCGCGTCGGAGCGCCTTCGATGCCGCCTATCACCGGCGTGCTCGCCAGATGACACCGCAGCAACTTTGCACCGATCTCGCGGCCGACCGCGAGGCCACCATCCCTGGCGTCCTGACGCAGCGCTGACCGAAAGCCCGGCGTGCGTCTCAAGGCGTGATACATCCCGGCCCTGGGGTGCTCGCCACGGCTGCGTCTGCCGCCTTTACCCGTCCCTCGGTTTTCCCTACCCTGCAAGGGTGCCGGATCGACGGCTTGGGGACGGAACCGACATGACGCGGGCGAACGGCGAACGGCATCGCCACGAAGCCATCGCCTTTCTGTCGTCGGGCACATCGGACGCCGATACGGCTCTGGTGCGTCTCACCCACCGCTACGGCAATGTCGATCCCGACCGCGCCGATGTCGTCGTGGCGCTCGGCGGCGATGGCCTGATGTTGCAGGTGCTGCATCGCTTCATGGGATCGGGTAAGCCGATCTACGGCATGAACCGGGGCTCCGTCGGCTTTCTGATGAACGAATATGCGGAAGAGCAACTCCACGAGCGGCTCGACGCGGCCGCGAGTTCCATGGTGCACCCGCTCGTCATGAAGGCCATCGACAGCGCGGGCGGGGTCGCCACCGCGCGAGCCATCAACGAAGTGTCGTTGCTGCGGCAATCCTCCCAGGTTGCGAAGGTCAGGATCTCGGTCGACGGGCGCGAGCGGCTGAGCGAACTCGTGGCCGACGGCCTCCTGGTCGCGACGCCCGCCGGATCGACGGCCTACAATCTCTCGGCCAACGGGCCGATCCTGCCGCTCGACGCGGCACTGATGGCGCTGACCCCCATCTCGGCTTTCAGGCCGCGGCGCTGGCGGGGCGCGCTGCTGTCGGACCGTGCGCATGTCACAGTCGAAATCCTCGAAGCCGAGAAGCGGCCGGTCGCCGCGACGGCGGACCATTTCGAGATCAAGGATGTCGTCAGACTCGACATCTCGATGGATCACGCGACCGGGTTGGTGCTGCTGCACGATCCAGGCCATTCGCTCGACGAGCGGATTCTGCGCGAGCAGTTCGGCTGAGACATGCCGCGAAGGTGATGCAGCGACTCCACTGAACCGCGATGCCCGGTCATGCCGCGGCGCGGAGATCCGGGATGACGAGGAAGCCGGGCTCGATGCGGCGTAAGAGATCCGGTCCAGGGCATCTGTCGCGGTCGGGGAGCGGCGCCTCGTAGGCTCGAACCTCCTCGCGGACGGCCTCGACCTGGAAGCGGCGCATGAGAGCGGTCAGGCC
>CAXUOD010000200.1:0-814 GCA_964252585.1 uncultured Lichenihabitans sp.
CCCGCCTGGCGGCCTAATAAGCTGCGCCGCCGACATGCGCGGCCCGCGCCGCTGCGGCGGCGAGGGCCTTTTTGCGTCTGGACCAAACGCTCACTGCGGGCTTCGTCCCACGCTCACCGACGCATGCCGCGGCGTGGCGACCCAGAGGAACGGCACCGCCGTGGCCGTGAGAATCAGGGCCACCCCATAGGGTGCGCCCGGCCAGTGGACCGGGCCGCCCGGTCGTGTTGCGAGGCTGAAGAGGCCCGTCATCAGCGGCGGCCCGAAGATCGCCGCGATCCCCTGCAGGCTGCCGATCGCGCCCTGCACCTCGCCTTGCCGGTCGGCGGGAACGTCGCGTGACATGAGCGCGGTGACGGCCGGCATCACGATCCCCTGCAGCCCGCCCACCGCGATCAGCGCGAACACCATCCAGCTCTGCGTCGCCAGCGCGTAGCCTCCGGAGGTGAGAAGCGCGGTCGACAGGCCCAGCAACGCCGCCCGCCGCTCGCCCAGGCGCGCCACCAGCGGCCCGACCAGCAGGCCTTGGTTGATGATCGCCGCCACGCCCACACAGGCGAGCGACAGCCCGACGAGGCCTTCGCCCCAGCCGTAGCGGTCCATGACCGCATAGGGCCACACCGCGATGTAGACGCTCTGCGCGAGCGAGAAGAGAAACAGCGCCGCGGCGAGCGGGCCGAGTGCCGGGCTCGCGCGCAAGGCCGCCAGCGCGCCGAGCGGGTTGGCCTGCCGGATGTCGAACGGCCGCCGCGCCTCGCGCGGCAGCGACTCGGGCAGGAACAGCCAGCCGAAAGCGAGATTGGCCAGCGAGAAA
>CAXUOD010000200.1:824-9479 GCA_964252585.1 uncultured Lichenihabitans sp.
GTGTCCGAATTGCCCCAGCAAACCGCCGACGGCCGGCCCGATGATGAAGCCGACCCCGAACGCGACCCCGACGAGGCCGAAGGCACGACCGCGATCCTCGGGCCGGGTCACGTCCGCGATAAAGGCGCCGGCCGTGATGTAGGACGCGCCGCAGAGTCCGGCGAAGAGCCGGCCCGCGAGAACCCAGCCGATGCTGGGCGCCAGGCCCGAGACCGCGTAGTCGAGCCCGAGCCCCAGCACCGAGACCAGGAGGACCGGCCGGCGGCCGTAGGCATCCGACAGGTTGCCGATCACGGGACCGAACAGGAACTGCATCGCCGAATAGGCGACGAACAGCAGGCCACCGAGCGTCGACGCCGTCGACAGATCCGTCCCGGTCACCTCGCGGATCAGGTCCGGCGCCACGGGAACGATGAGCCCGATGCCGATCATGTCGATCAGCACCGTGCCGAGCACGAAAGCGAGGCCGCGCCGATCCGCCCGTCGTACCCCGATCGAAAGTTTTGCCGGTGGTGCGCTCATCGATGGCGCAGGGTGACGAGGCTCAGCCGGACGAGCGCCCCTGCCAGCGCCGGACCTGGTGCCGCCCCCGAGGTGAACAGGGCTTCTCGCGGCGGCGCTTCTCGGGTTTGCGGAATCAGGCCCCGCCGCACCAGGACCGCGTCGACCCGGCGCGCAATGGCGGGTGCCGGATCGACGTAGGCGACAGGCCAGGGCGACAGTCGTTCGAACCAGGGCAGGAGCAGGGGGTAATGCGTGCAGGCCAGAACCACCGTATCGGTCCGGCGTCCCTCCTGATCGACGAAGGCGGGTGCGATCTCGGCTCCGACGTCCCGGTCCGCCACGGTCTCGCCCCGCATCGCGGCCTCGGCCAGGGCGGCCAGCCGGGGGGCGCCGACGAGGTCGACGTCGCAGCCTACGGCGAAGCTTCGCACGAGGTCGTGCGTGTAATCGCGCCGCACCGTGCCGGGCGTGGCGAGCACGCTGATGCGCTTCGTGCGCGACGACGCCGCGGCGGGCTTGATGGCCGGCACCGTCCCGACGAAGTCGATGGTGGGCCATCGCGCCCGCAACGGCGGCAGGACGGCGGTCGATGCCGTGTTGCAGGCGATCACGACGACATCGGGCCGGTAGCGCGCGATCAGCTGCTCCAGGACCGAGACGACCCGGCTCACGAGGTCGGCTTCGGCAAGTTCGCCGTAGGGAAAGACGGCGTCGTCGGCCGCGTAGAGATAGTCCGCGTCGGGCCGCAACCGCGCGATCTCGGCGAAGACCGTCAACCCGCCGAGCCCGGAATCGAAGACCAGGATCCTCGGAACCCCGATCGTCGCGGTTGCGGACAGCGAAAGGGGAGCGGCGGTTTCCATGCGCTTCTCTAGCCCAAGCCCGGATCGAGCTCCAACTCCGCCTTTTCCGGGACGGCCAGCGTCGGCACGGATCCCTTGGCGGGCCAGGTATGACGCGTTGATCCTTCCCCGAAGCGGACGGCGGCTCGGCCGCAGGCCGAACCGGACGAGGCGAAGCCTTGGCGGGACTATCCCACCCGTCGCTTCGCGCCACCCTCCCGTTCCGGGGAGGGATCGCCGAACGGCCTCCCTTTGCAGGATAGGCCACACGCCTCCCCGGGATAGGGCGCACATGCGCCGCAGCCCCTTCCGCATTGCGTTCGGATCGTGCATCGAGGTCGACGGCCCCACGCGACGCGCCGCCGGAGAGGACGAGAGATGTCGGTCGATCACGTCACCGTGCAGCAGGCGGGAGATGCCGGGAGACTGAGCGGCGCGCAGTGGCGCACCATCGTCCTGGCGAGCCTCGGCGGTGCCCTCGAGTTCTACGATTTCATCATCTACGGCATCTTCGCGCCGTCGATCGCCGCGGCCTTCTTCCCCGGCACGGACGCGCGCGTCTCGCTGATCCTCTCCTTCTCGGTCTTCGCGGGAGGCTATCTGGCGAGGCCCTTCGGCGGGGTGCTGCTCGGCGCCCTCGGCGACCGCTTCGGGCGAAGAGGCGTGTTCCTGTTCTCGCTCACCGCCATCTCGGCTTCGACCGTCGCGATGGGGCTGCTGCCCGGCTATGCGTCGTGGGGCTTCGCCGCGACCACCCTCATGGTGGCGTTGCGGTTGCTTCAGGGCCTTTGTCTCGGCGGGGAGTTGCCCTGCGCCATCGTATACGTGGTCGAGACGGCGCCGCAGCGGGCGGGCTTCGCCTGCGGGATCCTGTTCTTCTGCGTCAACTCCGGCGTCAGCCTCGCGGCCTTGGTGAGCCTCGGCCTCAACAGCCTGCTGACGCCGGGTGCCGCGGCCGACGTCGGGTGGCGCATCGCCTTCGCGATCGGCGGCCTGACGGGCCTTCTGAGCTACGCGCTCCGCCGCAAGCTCTCCGAATCGGAAGAGTTCGCCGCCATGCGGGCCGTCGCGTCGCGCACGCCGCTGCGCGAGCTGCTGCGCCTCTATCCTAGGGAGGTGCTGGTCGGCATCGGCACCTCGGCCTCCACCTCGGTGTTCAACGGCATGCTCTTCGCCTACATGCCGGCCTATCTCGTTCGGGCGCTCCACTACGACATCAAGACCGCGTCCTTGGCCCAGAACGTCGGGCTTGCCGTCACCTCGGTCGGGCTGGTCGGCGTAGCCTGGCTCGGCGATCGCCTGTCGCGCCGCTCCCTGCTGCTCGGCCTCGGGGCCGGTCTGCTGGTTCTGCTCAGCGTTCCGTTCTTCCGGGCCCTGATCGACCGCAGCGTCGACGCCGTAGCGCTGTTCGTGCTGGCAGGGCTCGTGGCGTCGCTGATCAACGGCACCTTCGCCATGGTGCTGGCCGACCTCTTTCCGACCCGGGTGCGATTCAGCGGCGTCGCTGTATCGTACAACGTCAGCCAGACGCTGTTCGGCGGAACCGTACCGTTGCTCGCCGCTGTGCTGGTCGCCACCACCGCGTCCCCAGCCTCGCCCGCGGTGATCGTGATGGTGTTCTCGGCCATCACCTTCATCGCAACCCTGGCGCTCGGACGCTACGGCGGCAAGATGGGACGGGCCAGGAGGCTCGCGGCCTGACCCATCGGTCACCCGAGCCGCGTCAGGCCCGGGAAGGTCTCGATCAGCCAGTACGACGCGGTCTGCATCCCGCCCGAAAGGAACGCGATGCCGGTCAGGACAAGAAGCGCGCCGGCGAGCTTCTCGACCGTGCCGAAATGCCGCTTGAAGCCTTTGAGGAACGCCGTGAACGCTCCCATGGCGACGGCCGCGGCCACGAAAGGCAGGCCGAGGCCGGCCGAATAGGCGGCCAGCAATGCTGCGCCGTAGGCCACGGTCGCCTGCGAGCCCGCGACCGCCAGGATCGCGGCCAGGATCGGGCCGATGCACGGCGTCCAGCCGAACGCGAAGGCGAGGCCCATCACATAGGCGCTCCAGAGACCCGGCGGCCGATCCACCTCCACCCGCGCCTGCCGGTAGAGCAGCCCCAGGCGGAACAGGCCGGTGAAATGCAGCCCCATGACGACGATGGCGAGGCCCGCCACGATGGACAGAAGCTCGTCGTAGCGGCGAAGCAGCGTCCCGAAGGCGGACGCCGTCGCCCCGAGCGCCACGAAAACGGTGGCGAAACCGGCCACGAAGAGGAGGCTCGCCAGCAGCGCATCGCGCCGCGTGCGCACGCCATCGCCGCCCTGAAGGTCTTCGATGGTAGTGCCGGCCATGAAGCACAGGTAGGGCGGCACCAGCGGCAGCACGCAGGGGCTGAGGAACGACAGAAGGCCCGCCAGGATCGCGGCCGGGAACGAGACGTGGGTCGGCATGGCGCTTCTGTCACCCGTTTCGACGCTCGAGGCAAATGCGTCCGTCCGGGATGGGCGATCGTTGCTCGGACGTGACACCGAAGCGCTTTCGTGCGGCAGCATCGGCTTTTGTGGCGCAGGCCGTCCCGCAGTGCCGGGTTTCGCGCTAAATGCTCAATGGGATCACGGTTCTGTTTCGGGGAGAGCAGCTTGCGTCAATGGATTCTGGCCCTCGCGGCTTCGGCCCTCCTGGCGGCCTCGGCTGCGTCTCCGGCTTCGGCAACCTCGCCCCTGATCGCCAACGGGGACTATCCCTACTGGAAGCTGAACACGGCCCAGTTCGACACGACCTACGAAACGGTCGACGCGCAGGCACGGCATTATGCCTTTTTCCGCTGGGACGGCGATGCCTACTGCCGCTACCCGACCGGCTGGCAGGGACCGGGCGCCTACCACGTGGGCGACCGCTTCAAGCCCGGCCAAGGCTGGGACGGATCCTACTCATGGCAGGGACCGGGCGCGGAGGCCGACCACGACGGCGGCGAGTCGATGGAGGCGTACCGGGCCGAATATGCCCAGGCCTTCGGGACAGGCCCCTTCTGCGAGACGGTCCATCGTGTCCGGCACCGCATCCATCGCGTGGTCCTGCGGCGCAAGGACTGAGGCACACCGCGCTGCCGCCACGAAACCTCATCACCGACGTCCCGGGCCTCCGGGTCGGCCACGCCGACGATGCGACGCTCGGCTCCGGCGTCACGGCTCTGGTCTTCGACATCCCCGCCGTGGCGTCGATCGCGATCCCCGGCGGGGCCCCCGGGGTGCGGGACACCGGATTGCTCGAACCCGAGATGACGGTCGAGGCCGTCGACGCCCTGGTGCTGTCGGGCGGCTCGGCTTTCGGGCTCGACGGCATGGGAGGCACAATGGCGGCACTGGCCGAGGCCGGGCGGGGCTACGCGGTCGGTCAGGTCCGCGTTCCGATCGTCCCCGGCGCCGTCCTGTTCGATCTCGCCAACGGGGGCGACAAGGCCTGGGGCCGGCGCTCGCCCTATTGGGATCTCGGCCATGCGGCCGCCCGAGCGGCGAGCCTCGATTTCGGCCTCGGCAGCGTGGGGGCCGGGCTCGGCGCCACGACCGCGACCCTGAAAGGCGGACTCGGCTCGGCCAGTCTGCGCAGCGACAGCGGCTATTGGATCGGCGCGATGGCGGCCGTCAATGCGCTCGGTCGGGCGACGGTCGGCGACGGCCGGCATTTCTGGGCCGCGCCTTACGAGCGCGATGCCGAGTTCGGCGGCTTCGGCCTGCCACACCCATGGCCTCCCGAGTCCCTGGAGCTGCGCACCAAAGGCAGCAGGCCGGAGAACACGACGCTCTGCGTCGTCGCGACCGATGCACCGCTGACCAAAGCGCAGTGCAAGCGGCTGGCCGTCGTGGCGCAGGGCGGGCTCGCCATGTCGATCCGTCCCGCCCATGCGGCGCTTGACGGCGATGTGGTGTTCGCCGCCGCGACGGGGGGGAATGCCCGTCCCGTCGCGGCCCGCGATCTCACCGAGATCGGCGCCCTCGCAGCCGACACGCTGGCCCGCGCCGTGGCGCGCGGCGTCTACGAGGCACGCGCCCTGCCCTTTCCGGGAGCCCTGCCGAGTTGGCGGGACCGGTTCGGGCATCCCTGACGGGTATGCCCTGGCGATCACAGGGCCGGGCCAACCGATCCCCGTGAACGGCCGGGACGTGTCTATGGGCGCGAGCGCCGCGCCTTCCACTCCTCCGCGGTCTGCCCCCAAAGTTCGACGAAACTATCCTGCACCGGTTCCGGCAGCCGACCAGGCCCACGGTTCGTGGCGCCGAGCCGCCGGGCGACGGACTTCGACGCTGCATTGTCTGGCGCGATCACGTGGATGATGTCGGTCCAGGCCAAGACATCCACCACCCAATGCATGACGGCGGTCGCGCCTTCCGAAGCGTAGCCCCTGCCCCAAGCCGATCGCAGCAAGCCCCAGCCGACCTCCGTGCCGGGCCAGCCTTCGGGGCGCCAGGGGCCAAGTCGGCCGACCCAGCGCCCGGTCTCCTTCTCGATGACCGCGAACATGCCGAACCCGTGCAGCGCCCAGGACCCCGCCATCATCGCATGGGCGCGCCAGACCGCCGCCCGCGGCTGCACCCCACCCATGAAGCGCATGGTCTCGGGATCTGCACCGAAGGCCTCCCATCCGTCGAGATCTTCGGCGATCGGGGGACGAAGGAGCAGGCGGTCCGTTTCGAGGGTGGGTCCCAGCATGGTAACTGTCCGCTGTGCAGCTTCGAACGCATGGGGGATCTGCCATGACCGACATCGCACCCGCAAGGTTCGAGGATATTCCGGCCATCATGGCACTCGAACGCGGCGAGGGTTACGAAGACGTGGTGGGTCGCTGGGGCGCCGAGCAACATGCGGCCGAGATGGCCCTGCCCGGCTCGCATTATCTCGTGGCGCACGACACGAGCGGAGCGGCGCGAGGGTTCGTCATGCTGCAACGGCTCGACGACCCAGACCTCTGCGCCCACCTTCGCCGCATTGCGGTGGCGCGGCCGGGCGAAGGCCTCGGCGCCGCGCTGCTCGGTGCCGCCTTGGTCCATGTCTTCGGGGCCACCCCGGCGCACCGCCTGCAGCTTCTCGTCTATGCGGAGAACGAGCGGGCGCGCCGCGCTTATCGGCGGGCCGGCCTCGTCGAAGAGGGCCTGCTTCGCGACATCAGGCGACTGCCCGACGGGCGGTTTCGGTCCATGCTGATGATGTCGATCCTCCGGACCGAATGGGCGGCCAAGATCCGTCCGGCAGGCGCGTCCTAACCCAGCAGCGGAGCAGGCATGGCACCTTTGCGCGGGCCAGAGTGTCGACGAAAGCCTCAAATACCCGAAGTGCGACCGGCGTCATTGATAATCTATACTGTCATAAGGCAGTATGAAATAAGCAAGAAATCAAAAGTCTTCGAATCCTCTGGGTGATCGTATCATTCAGAATGAGCCGACATGGCGGGTGCCGGCAGCATCTACCGGCACGATTGCGAGGATGTGATCGAGCAGCGCGTCTGGCAGACGGTGCACGAGGCCTCCCGCCCTTGCTGGCGATCGTAGAGGCCGAGCTGGTGGCCGACGATAGCCGGCCATGATTTTTGCCTGGGCGGAATTTCATAAGTCTGCTCATCCGAACCGTTCCATGCGGTAGGGCGCGGGGTCGGTGAAGGGCTGTTGGCCCGTCATCTGCTCGGCCAGCAGGCGACCCGAAACGGGCCCGAGCGTCAGGCCATGATGCTGATGGCCGAAGTCGAACCAGATGCCGTCGTGCTTCGGCGCCCGGCCGATGATCGGCAGCATGTCGGGCAGGCAGGGCCGCGACCCCATCCAGGGCTTGTCCTCCACCGGATCAGCCAGCGGATAGAGACTGCGGGCCGTCGGCAGGGCTCGCGCCAGTTGCACGGGGGTCGGTGGCGAACCGCGGCGGGCGAACTCGGCTCCCGTCGTGAGGCGAATGCCCTTGGCCATCGGGGCCAGGAGGTAGCCGCCGTCAAAGTCGAGCACCGGATGGTTCAGCACCGCATTGCCCTTCGAGCCGAAATGCTGGTGGTAGCCGCGCTTGATGCCGAAGGGCAGGCGATAGCCCAGCGCCTTGAAGACGAGGTCCGACCAGGGGCCAAGCGCCACCACGACCTCGCGAGCCACGAGCCGGCCGTCGCGCGTCTTCACCCGCCAACCCTGCGGATCCTGCTCCAGCGTCGCAGCATCGCCTTGGACAAAGCGGCCGCCGCGGGATTGGAACAGCGCGTTGTAGGACTGAACGAGGCCGCCCGGGTCCGAAATGGCACCGGGATCGTGGAAATGCAGTGCCCCGATGAGCCCCTCGCCGAGATGCGGCTCGCGCTCCGCCAGGGCCGCGGGGTCGAGTTCTTCGATGTCGAGGTCATAGCCGCGCAGCCGCGCCGCATCGTTCCGACCCTTGTCGAAGCTTTTCGGGGTGCGGAACGCCTTGATCCAGCCGACCTTCCGCATCAGCCCCGTAGCGCCGGCAGCCGCGATGAGCCGCTCGTGCTCGATCAACGAATGCTCGATGAGCGGACGCGCGTCCCGCGCGATCCGCGCCACGCCGTCGGGCGACGAATTGAAATAATAGCGGATCATGAATGGGGCCAAGCCCGGCAGGGCCGACAGGTGATAATGCGCGTCGGTGGAGCGGTTCATCGCATAGCGGGCGATCGTCAGCAGGTCGCGGGGGAAGGCATAGGGATAGATCGAGGATCGCTCGATCAGGCCGGCATTGCCGTAGCTGGTCCCCCGCCCGGCTTCGTTCTCACGTTCCACCACGGCGACATCGCGGCCCCGCTCCTGCAGGTGCAGCGCGGCCGAAACTCCGACGATCCCGGCGCCCAGAACGACGACATCGGCTCTCTCATTCATGCTGCCATCCCGCCGCTGCGCGTCGCTTGGTGTCAGTGTTCACTGCCAGTGGAACTCACGCAAGCCACCGGGAGGTCCGTGACCGGGCACCGGGACGACCGGGGACCGCGGTAGGGCGCGGGCGCCCCGCGCCCCAAAAACATTGTCCTGCGACAGATCGTATGTAGGCAAACGACAACACCGACCCTACATCACCGCCTATGTCGACAATTCCCCAGACGCGTCGTGCGTTCGTCCTCGCCGCGGTCATGGCCGCCATGTTCATGATCGCCATCGAGGCGACGATCGTCTCGACCGCCATGCCGCAGATCGCCGGCCAACTCGGTGACCTCCACCTTTACGCCTGGGTCTTCTCGGCCTTTCTGCTCACCCAGACCGCGACCACCGTGGTGTGCGGCAAGCTCTCGGACCTTTACGGCCGGCGCCCCGTGCTGCTCTTCGGCATCGCGATCTTCCTC
>CAXUOD010000201.1:0-9475 GCA_964252585.1 uncultured Lichenihabitans sp.
GCCCTGTTGCTGGCCGTAGCCAGACTGCTGGCCATAGCCAGGCTGCTGGGCGTAGCCCTGTGGCGCGGGAGCGGGTGCGTGGCTTCCGGTGCTCGGCACGGACGCAGCTCCTCCACCGAAGATGGAACGGCCAAGGCCACCGAGGAAGCTCGTGTCGCCTGGCGCCTGGGCGCTTCCCGACTGCGCCTTCCTGACGTCTTCCTCGAGCTGCTGAATCTTCTCGTTGGCGGCACGCAGCGCCTGATCCTGGACGATCACGGTCTGCGCCATGAGGTATGGCGCATAGGGCTGTGCCCGGACCTGATCGCCGATCAACATCTCCGCGTCGCGGTCCCGTTGCTGGCCCGCGATAGGCTTCATGCGATCGAACAGGCCGGTGATCAACTGGCGTTCGTCGGGGGTCATCGACTGTCTCCCAATGTCGCGGCCGACCGCCGCAGGTCAGGATATGGGAGGCCCGTCGAGCGATCCAAGGGTGTCGCCCTACGCGGGAGCCGCAATCCAAGCTAAAGCTTTACGTCGGGTTCTCCAGGCTGAAGCCGCCGGCATCCTCGTCATAGGCGTAGATCTCGCCGTAGCGGCCCCAGTTGATCGCGGCCCGCAGCGTCTTCTCGGCGTAATCCTCGGACATGTAGTCCTCGAGTTCCTCGCGGAAGCGGGCCGCGGGGGCGTGGTGCGAGGGGCGTTCGTCGAGCACGCGCTTGATGCGGGCCGCCAGCGGCACGTAGGCCATCAGGTGGTCCCCGAACTGCTTCTTGCGGGCGTCGACCTCGGCATCCGCGAAGCGGCGCCCGGCCGTGGTGAGGCGGATATCGCCCTCTTCGAGTTCGGCGAAGCGCAGGAGCTGCAGCGTTTCGGCGATGGGGAAGAGGTCGTCGACCTCCATCGCCAGCGAATCGGCGAGATGCGGCAGGTCGGCCTTGCCGTTGTAGGGCGGCGCCGCGACCTCCTCCATGAGACCCGCCAAGGAGTTCGTGGAGACGCGCGGCAGCACCATGCCGATGCCGCTGCCCGGAAAGAGCCCGTCCTTGCCGGGCTGGCGCGAGGTGGAGCGGCGGGTCATCAGGGCGTAGATGTTGTCGACCATCTGCCGGAAGTCCGGGTCGAGACGATTGCGCGGATGGGGCATCGTCACCCGGATCTCGGAGGCGATGCGCCCCGGATGGGACGACAGGACCAGGATCCGGTCGCACATCAGCACCGCCTCCTCGATGTTGTGGGTCACCATGAGGATCGTCTTGATGGGCAGCCGGCCCTCGGTCCACAGATCGATGAGGTCCGAGCGCAGCGTCTCGGCCGTGAGCACGTCGAGGGCCGAGAAGGGCTCGTCCATCAGCAGGATGTTGGGGTGGGTCACGACCGCCCGCGCGAAGCCGACGCGTTGGCGCATGCCGCCCGACAGCTCCTTGGGATAGGCCGATTCGTAGCCGTCGAGGCCGATGAGATCGATGGCGGCCAGCGAGCGGCGGCGCGCCTCGTCGGGCTTGACCTTCAGGGCCTTGAGACCGAGTTCGACGTTCTCCAGCACGGAAAGCCAGGGGAAGAGCGCGAAGCTCTGGAACACCATGGCGATGCCGTCGGCCGGCCCTTTCACGAGCGCACCCTGGTAGAACACCTCGCCCGCGGACGGCCGGATCAGCCCCGAGACGATGCGCAGCAGGGTCGACTTCCCGCAGCCGGATCGCCCGAGCAGGCCCACGATCTCGCCGCGCGACAGTGTGGTCGAGACATTGTCGAGCACCGCCGGGGCGTCGTCGTCCGAGCCGCCCTTGTAGCGCTGGCTGACATGACGCACTTCGAGCAGCGGGCCGCCGTTGACTTCGTCGAGCATGGGCGCGTTCCTCAGCCGATCCGCAGCCGCCGCTCGGCGTAGCCGAAGAGCGGACGCCACAGCAGGCGGTTATAGATGATGACGAAGATCGACATGACCGCGACGCCGAGAACGATCCTCGGGAAGTCGCCGGCCTCGGTCGCCTGGGCGATATAGGATCCGATCCCGTGCGCCGACACCTTGTCGTCCCCCCATCGGACATATTCGGCCACGATGGCGGCGTTCCACGAGCCGCCCGACGCCGTGAGCGCCCCGGTGACGTAGTAGGGGAAGATGCCAGGCAGGATGACGTTGCGCCACCACGCCCAGCCCGTGATCTTGAAGTTCGAGGCCGCCTCGCGCAGATCGTTCGGGAACGCAGAGGCCCCCGCGATCACGTTGAACACGATGTACCATTGCGTCCCGAAGATGATCAGCGCCGATAGCCAGATGTCCGGGTTCAGGTGGAACTCGAGGATGCCGATCACGGCGATCGGGAACACGACGTTGGCCGGAAAGGCCGCGAGGAATTGGGCGGCCGGCTGGACCCGCTCCGCGATCGCCGGACGCAGCCCGACCCAGACCGCGACCGGCACCCAGACGAGGCTTGCCAGCACCAGGAGTACGACGACCCGCAGCATGGTCAGCAAGGTCAGGCCCATGGTGACCAGAAGATCGTGCCAGTCGAGCGTCGTCGAGACGAAATGGATCGTGGCGTAAGCCGCGTAGAGCGCGATGACGCCGATGACCAGGATCCAGAGCAGGTCGACGACGCGGGAGGTGCGGGGCGACCGGGCGTCGCGCGAACCGAACCGCGGCAGGTCGATCCTCAGACTCGTGAACCACTCGAACCCCGCCACGATCGGACCTGCGGCGCGGTTGACCCAGAACGTCCTCTTGAGAAGGCCGAGGACCCACGACCTCGATTGGCTCTGCGAGGCCGAGAGTTCCACCCGGAACTTGTCGGCCCAGGTCACGATCGGCCGGAACACCAGCTGATCGTAGAGCAGGATCACGACGAGGACCGTCACGACCGCCATCAGCACCGCGTCGACGCGCTTGGCGTCGATGGCCACCGCCAGGTAGGAGCCGATGCCCGGCAGTTTGATCGTCGTATCGCCCACCGTAATGGCCTCGGCCGCCACGACGAAGAACCAGCCGCCCGACATCGACATCATCATGTTGTAGATCAGCGACGGTACCGCGAAGGGTGTCTCGAGCTGCCAGAACTTCTGCCAGGGCGACAGCCGAAACCCTTCGGAGACCTCGGCCAGATCCGACGGGACCGTGCGCAGCGACTGGTAGAACGAAAAGGCCATGTTCCAGGCCTGGCTCGTGAAGATCGCGAAGATCGCCGCCAGTTCGGCGCCGAACACGCTGCCCGGGAACAGGTTCAGGAAGAACGTGACCGTGAAGGACAGGAAGCCGAGGATCGGCACTGACTGCAGGACGTCGAGCAACGGGATCAGAACCACCTCGGCCCGACGGCTCTTGGCCGCCAGGGTCGCATAGGTCAGCGTGAAGAGGAGCGACGCGCCGAGCGCCAGGAACATGCGCAGCGTCGTGCGCAGGGCGTAATAGGGCAGGTAGGCGTAATCGAGCGTGATGGGAGCGGTATCGGGCGAGGGCAGCGGCAGGACCATGCCGCGCGAGCCATGAACCACGAGGACGAAAAGGCCGAAAATCAACGCGAGAGCGATCAGGTCCCACTGGTTGGGGAGCGCGCGCCGACCGAGGGACGTGAAAGCCACGAACTTTGATGCCATGCGGAGGTCCGGCTAGGGGCGCGCGCCAGAATGGCGTCAGGGCTCCGTATCGCATGTTGGATGGCCGTGACAATCGCATGACGCGAGCGGGGAACCCAGCCGGTGCTGACGGGGTCGAGCAGCCTGTCGCGTTGGACGGCCGGCTCCTCAACACTCGATGAAGTTGACCGCGAGACCGCCCTGCGACGTCTCCTTGTACTTGGCGCTCATGTCGGCGCCGGTGCGCCGCATCGTGGCCACCACGTGGTCGAGCGAGACCTTGTGGGTGCCGTCGCCGTGCAGGGCCAAAGAGGCCGCCGTGATGGCCTTGACGGCCCCGAAGGCGTTGCGTTCGATGCAGGGGATCTGCACCAGGCCGCCGATCGGGTCGCAGGTCATCCCGAGGTGGTGCTCCATGCCGATCTCGGCCGCATTCTCGATCTGCGCATTGGTGCCGCCGAGCGCCGCGCAGAGCCCGGCCGCCGCCATCGAACACGCGACCCCCACTTCGCCCTGGCAGCCGACCTCGGCCCCCGAGATCGATGCGTTCATCTTGAACAAGGCGCCGATCGCGGTGGCGGTCAGGACGAAGCAGCGGATGCCGTCCCGCGAGGCGCCTGCGCAGCGGTCGCGGTAGTAGCGCAGCACCGCCGGAATGACGCCGGCTGCCCCGTTGGTCGGGGCCGTGACGACCCGGCCGCCCGCCGCGTTCTCCTCGTTCACCGCCATGGCGAAGAGACTCACGTGATCCATGATCTCGTGGCTGAAACGGTCGTTGCGGCCCTCGACCGCCGCGAGCCTTTCGTGAATGGCCTTGGCGCGGCGCTTCACCGCGAGGCCGCCCGGCAGTTCGCCTTCGGTCGCGAGACCCCGGTCGATGCAGGCCATCATGACCTCGACGACCTGGTCGACATAGGCCTCCACCTCGGCAGCCAACCGGGTCGCGCATTCGTTGGCCATCACCATCTCGGCCACGGTGAGCCCACTCTCCCGACCCATGGCCAGGAGTTCGGCGCCACTGCGAAACCCGTAGGGGACGGCCGGACCGTCGCCGAAGGCCGTGTCGGGTTCGTCCTCGCGCAGCACGAAGCCGCCGCCGACCGAGCACCAGCTCTCGTCGAGCAGCACCGTTCCGTCTTCTCCCCGGGCCGCGAAGCGCAGCGTGTTGGGGTGCCGCGGCGGGATCGCGATCATGTCGAAGACGATGTCGCGGGCCGGGTCGAACGCGATGTCCGTCTCCCCGAGCAGCATCAGACGATGATCCCGGTTCGCGGTGGCCAGAATGGCCTCGGCGCGGTCGAGGTCGATCGTGGCCGGGGCTTCGCCGGCAAGCCCGAGGATCACGGCACGATCGGTGGCGTGACCCTTGCCGGTCCAGGCGAGGGAACCGAGCAGCGTGACGGTGACGTTTGCCGTGGCGGCGAGGTGACGAGCGGTCTTTAGGCTCCGTCCGAACGACAGCGCCGCCAGCATCGGCCCGACCGTGTGGGAGGACGACGGCCCGATGCCGATCTTGAAGAGTTCGAACACGCCGACCATGCTGGTCCCAGCTCCGGTTCCCGCCTGCGCGGTTCTGTTGTCTGCGCATCCCCATCGCGTCTGCGCGGCCGACAAGGCTGCTCCTTCTCCCCTCTCCCTTGTGGAGAGGGGTTGGGGGTGAGGGTCTGGACCTCGGTCTCGAACGTCAGCTTGAAGAACCCGCTGGGTACCGATGGACCGCGCAACACGGCCGTCGCCCCTCACCCCCCTGCCCCTCTCCACAAGGGAGAGGGGTGATCGCATCAGACGCCGCGCTCCGCCATGCGCAGATAGCCAGCCACGTAGTTGGCGAAGGAGCGATTGACCTCCAGCCGGAAGCGGTCCGGCGCCCGGCGCCAGAGCACGATATCGGATTTCGCCATCACGGTCCGGGTCGACATGCCGACCGGAAAGGCCTCGAGCGCCAGGTCGAGCGGACAGCCGCTGTTCAGCACTACGGCGGCGGCCACGCCGGCGACCTCGAAGCCGACCTGGCGGTGCGAGACGTCGACCAGCGCATGCGGCACGGCGCCGAGTGCCGTCTCGATCGCCTGGAACAGGGCCGCAGCCTCGGCCTCGGGCGAGACAAGCAGCCAATCGTCGGGACCGAGCCAGAGCGCCGCCTTGTCGCCCTGCTCCGCGGCGCGGCACACATCCTGAGGCAATGGGCAGCCGAACGCGGTGCCGCACGCCACCGCAGCTTCGGGCGGACCGCGGAACGAGAAGCGCGAGGCCGGCGCAGCGAGGCCGATCGCCACGAGGGCGCCGGCCCCGGTCGGCGCGACACGGGCGGCCGCTGAGGGCATGGCAAGCTCAGCCATCGAGGCGCGCCCCCTTGGGATCGTAGAAGACCGGCGACACGACCCGCGCCGGGATCGAGCCGCCCGGCATCGGGACATGGACGGTCCCATCCATCAGGGCGCGGCCGTTCTCGACGAGCGCCATGGCGATGGGCTTCTTCAGGGTCGGACTCCAATAGGCCGACGTCACGTGACCGATCGCATGCGTGCCCGTTGCGGGATCGGGCTTCGGCGTGATCTGCGCCCCTTCCTCGAGCACCGTCGTGCCTTCGGTTTCGAGACCGACGAGTTGCTTCCGGCCGGGCGCCACGAGATCGGGCCGGCCGAGGGAGCGCTTGCCGACGAAGTCGGGCTTCGATTTCGCGACGGCCCACGCCATGCCGAGGTCGTCGGGCGTCGTCGTTCCATCCGTTTCCTGGCCCACGATGACGTAGCCCTTCTCGGCCCGCATCACGTGCATGGCCTCGGTCCCGTAGGCGATGCCGCCGAGAGCCTCGGTCCGATCCCACACGGCTTCCCAGACGGCCCGGCCGTAATCGGACGGCACATTGATCTCGAAGCCGAGTTCGCCCGTGAAGGACACGCGGAAGAGCCGTGTGGGCACGCCGCAGATCCTCCCCTCCCGGATCGCCATATGCGGCATGCCGGCGGCCGAGAGGTCGATGCCGTCGACCAGCGGCGCGATGATGTCGCGCGCCCGCGGCCCCTGCACGGCGATCACGGCCCATTGCTCGGTGACCGAGGTCAGCCAGACCTTGAGCTCCGGGAACTCCGTCTGAAGGTAGTCCTCCATATGGTTCAGCACGCGCGGCGCGCCGCCCGTCGTGGTGGTGACGTGGAAGCGGTTGTCGGCGATCCGCCCCACGACGCCGTCGTCCATGACGAAACCGGGCTCGTTCAGCATCAGCCCGTAGCGGCAGCGGCCGACACCGAGCTTCGACCAGCTGTTCGTATAGAGCCGGTTCAGGAACTCGGCCGCGTCGGGTCCCACGACCTCGATCTTGCCGAGCGTCGAGGCATCGAAGAGGCCCGCGAACTGGCGCGTGACCCGCACTTCGCGGTTCACGGCCGCATGCAGGTCCTCGCCGGCCTCCGGGAAGTACCAGGCGCGCTTCCACTGGCCCACGTCCTCGAACCGCGCGCCCTTGGCGGCGGCCCAGGGATGGATCGGCGTCTCGCGGACGGGGTCGAAGAGTTCCTCGCGCGACAAGCCGGCGAAGGTCCCGAAGGTGACCGGCGTATAGGGCTGGCGGAAGGTCGTGAGCCCGACTTCGGGCAGCGACTTGCCGAGCGCGCCGGCCGCGATGGCGAGCGCATTCATGTTCGACGTCTTGCCCTGGTCGGTCGCCATGCCGGTCGTGGTGTAGCGCTTGACGTGCTCGATCGAGCGAAAGCCTTCGCGGACCGCCAGCTTGATGTCCTTGGCCGTTACGTCGTTCTGGAAGTCCACGAACGCCTTGACGCGCGACGGGTCGCGGCCGTGCGGCAGCGCGCCTAGTACGCCGCCGGCATCGTCGGCGTGGTCGCCCGTCACCGTGTGGGAGACCTCCGCCGTCCCGGCTGCGGCTGCGGCGGCCCCGGCGGCGGCGGCCCCGGCCGCGGCGCCTTCATCGAGCGCGGCCGCGATCCCCCAAGACCCCGCGCAAGCCCCGACCGAACTCTGCGCCTGCGCCGGATCGCCCGGCAGGTAGCGCTGCGTCTCGGCGTCGAAGCGGAGCTTGCCGCGCGACTGCGAGAAAAGGTGCACCGAAGGCGTGAAGCCGCCCGACATCAACAGGGCGTCGCAGGGCACCGTCTCGTGGTCGGTCGCCCCCTGCCCGGCTCTCTGGGCCACGGTGACGGAGTCGATCCGCACCGATCCTTTGGTGCCGACCAACGTGGCGTCGGTCATGACGGGCAGGCCTTTGGCGCGTGCGGCCTCGATGCCGGGTCCCGTCGGGCGGGGCCGCACGTCGACGATGCGGGCGACCGTGACGCCGGCCGCGGCGAGGTCGAGCGCCGCCCGGTAGGCGGCGTCGTGCCCCGTCACCACCACGACGCGACGGCCGGGCTTTACGCCGTAGCGGTGAAGGAACGTGCGGCCGGCATCGGCCAGCATGATGCCCGGCCGGTCGTTGTCCGGGAAAACGAGGGGCCGCTCGGCGGCACCGGCCGCCAGGATGACGTGGCCGGCCCGGACCTGCCAGAGCCGCTCGCGCGCAGCCCCCGGGAGGGGACGTTCGTGGTGGTCGGTCAGCCGCTCCGTCAGGGCGACGAAATTGTGGTTGTAGTAGCCGAAGGCCTGGGTTCGCGGCAGCAGCGTCACGCCGAGCCGGCCGAGTTCGGCCACCGTGGCCGCCACCCAGGCGGCGGGCGGCCGGCCATCGATCGCGACGTCGGGATCCGACAGGAGCGATCCGCCCATCTCGGGATTCTCGTCGCAGAGCATCACCCGGCGCCCCGCGCGTCCGGCCGCGAGCGCCGCCGCGAGGCCGGCCGGCCCCGCACCCACGACGAGCACGTCGCAATGGGCGAAACGGTTGGCGTAATGGTCGGGGTCCGGCAGCTTAGGCGGCACGCCGAGCCCGGCAGCGCGGCGGATCACGGGCTCGAAGAGCTTCGTCCATAGCGTCGCGCCCTTGATGAAGCGCGGGCCCATGAAGGTCTTGTAGTAGAACCCGGCCGCGAAGAGCGGCGACAGGAGGTTGTTGATCGCGCCGACGTCGAAGCCGCGGGCCGGCCAGCTGTTCTGGCTCGTGGCGACGAGCCCGTCGTAGAGCTCGACCTGGGTGGCGCGCAGGTTCGGCGTCGTCCTGGCCTTGTCGCGCGACACGGTGACCAGCGCATTGGGCTCGTCGGCCCCGGCCGCCAGGATGCCGCGCGGGCGGTGATACTTGAACGAACGCCCGAGGAGGTGGACGCCGTTGGCGAGCAGCGCCGAGGCGAGCGTGTCGCCCTTGAAACCCTCGTAAGGGTGCCCGTCGAAGGTGAAGCGGAGAGGCGTCGCGCGGTCGACGCGGCCGCTGCGGGCCGTGCGGAAATCGACGCTCACGGCGCGACCTCGTCGCCGGCCCCGATGCGGGGCGCTTCGCCCTCGGGCACGGGAGGCGCCACGTCCGGGCGCGGCTCACCCGACTTGTAGGTCGCGAGGATCGCATCGCTCACCGTGTCGCGCAGGCAATTGAAGAAGCGGCCGCAGCCGGAGAAATGCCGCCAGCGCTCGGCCATGATGCCCTTGGGATTGTCGCGGAAGAACAGGGTCTCGGCCCAGGCGCGCTCGTCCGCGGTCGCGGGTTCGCGCAAGATGTGGGCATGGCCGGCGTTGCGGAACTCGAGTTCCGGCCGCGGGCCGCAGATGGGGCAAGGGATCAGCAACATCAGTGGGCCACCGCCGCCGCCGCGGCCTCGTCGATGAGCCGGCCGGTACGGAACCGATCGAGCGTGAAAGGGGCGTTGATCCTGTGCGGTTCGCCCTTGGCCACCATATGGGCGAAGACGTTGCCCGAGCCTGGCGTCGCCTTGAAGCCGCCGGTTCCCCAGCCGCAATTGACGAAGAGACCCGGCACCGGCGTCTTGGCGATGATCGGCGAGCGGTCGGGCGTGACGTCGACGATGCCGCCCCA
>CAXUOD010000202.1:0-177 GCA_964252585.1 uncultured Lichenihabitans sp.
TGGCGCTCGAAGAAGCCCGTCATCTTCCGCAACACGCCGCAATGGTTCATCGCCATGGACCAGCCCTTCGCGGTGCCGGGAGCGCCGTCGCGCCCGGCCGGGGCGGCCGGCGGCGCCAACGCGCCCGACACGCTGCGCGGCGTCGCGCTCCAGGCCATCGCCGAGACGAAGTGGGTG
>CAXUOD010000202.1:187-9462 GCA_964252585.1 uncultured Lichenihabitans sp.
GCGCCCGGGGGCCGCGGCGCCGCGGCCAGGCGTGCCGCCGCACGGCTCCAATGCTCCGGATACGCTGCGTGGCGTGGCGCTCGACGCCATCGCCGAGACCCAATGGGTGCCCCCCGCGGGCCAGAACCGCATCACCGGCATGATCGCCAACCGGCCAGATTGGGTCGTGTCGCGCCAGCGCGCCTGGGGCGTGCCGATCGCCATCTTCGTGCGCGACCGGGCCGACGGTTCGGCCGAAATCCTGCTCGACGACGCCGTCAACGCGCGCATCGCGGCTGCTTTCGAGGCCGAAGGCGCCGACGCCTGGTATGTCGACGGTGCCCGTGATCGCTTCCTGGCGGAACGCGCCGAAGAGGCTTGGGCGAAGGTCGACGACATCCTCGACGTGTGGTTCGACTCAGGCTCCACGCATGCATTCACCCTGGAGGACCCGGCGCATTTCCCGCAGTTCGCCGGCCTCCGCCGCCGGGTCGACGGCGGCGAGGACGAGGTCATGTATCTCGAAGGCTCGGACCAGCACCGCGGCTGGTTCCACTCGTCCCTGCTCGAGAGCTGCGGCACCCGGGGCCGCGCGCCCTACGACGCCGTCCTGACGCACGGCTTCACGCTCGACGAGAACGGGCGCAAGATGTCGAAGTCGCTCGGCAACGTCGTGGCGCCGCAGGACGTCATCAAGGCGTCGGGCGCCGACATCCTGCGCCTGTGGGTGGCGGGCGCCGACTACGCGGGCGACCAGCGCCTCGGCAAGACGGTGCTCGCCACCACGGTCGAGACCTACAAGAAGTGGCGCAACACCCTGCGCTGGATGCTCGGCACGCTGTCGCATGCCCGGCCCGACGATACCGTTGCCTATGCCGACATGCCGGAACTCGAGCGCTTCGTGCTGCACCGGTTGGTCGAACTCGACCGTGCGGTTCGGGCCGCCTATGCGGCCTTCGACTACACCCGGATCCTGGCGGCGCTGGGTTCCTTCATGACGAGCGACCTGTCGGCCTTCTACTTCGATATCCGCAAGGACACGCTCTACTGCGATCCGCGGTCGAGCGTGGCGCGCCGCGCCGCGCTGGCGGCGATCGACGAGGTCTTCACCCGCGTCGTGGTCTGGCTCGCCCCCATCCTGTCCTTCACGGCCGAGGAAGCCTGGCTGTCGCGGCACCCGTCCGCGCATGGCTCGGTGCATCTGCAGCTTTTCCCCGTAACACCCGATGCCTGGTTCGACGAAGCCCTGGCGGCGCGGTGGCGCGACATCCGCTCGGTCAGGCGGGTCGTGACGGGTGCGCTCGAACTCGAACGCTCGGCCAAGCGCATCGGCTCTTCCCTCGAGGCCGCGCCGGTCGTCGTCGTGTCCGACCCTGCCCTGAAGACACTGCTCGACGGGGTCGATTTCGCGGAGGTCTGCATCACCTCGGGGATCGTGATCAAAACCGGTGAAGGGCCGGCCGACGCCTATCGTCTGCCGGACGTCGAGGGCGTCGCGGTCGTGCCGGGGCGCGCCGAAGGTCGCAAATGCGCCCGTTCCTGGAAGATCTCTCCTCTCGTCGGCAGCGACCCGGAATACCCCGACGTAACGCCGCGCGACGCCGAAGCGTTGAGGGAACTGCGGCGCGACGGCGTGCCGGTGGGACGCCTGTCGTGAACGGGCGTGAGCGCCGCGGGGTGGTGGCGGTCGGCGCCATCGCGGCGGTTCTGACGCTCGCGGCCGACCAGGCGTCGAAGCTGTGGCTGCTGCGCGACTTCGACCTCGCGGCGCGTTCCCCCTACAGGGTGGTGCCGGGGGTCGACCTCCTGCTGGCCTGGAACCGCGGCATCTCCTACTCGCTGCTCACGGCCGACAGCGACGTGGGCCGCTATCTTCTGATCGGCGGCACGCTCCTCGCGACGCTGCTGATCGTGTGGTGGCTCTGGCGGTCCACGACCCTGACGACGGGGCTCGCGCTCGGCCTCCTGATCGGCGGGGCGGTCGGCAACCTCATCGATCGGGTTCTCTACGGCGCGGTCGTGGACTTCGTCTTCATCCATTCCGGCAGCTTTCGCTGGTACATCTTCAACGGTGCCGATTGCGCCATCGTGGTCGGCGTGGGGTTGCTGCTCTACGAATGGGTCATGCCCCGCGAGGTGCGGGACGCCCCCAAAATGCCGCGATCATCACAGCATAGTTGAAGCCTGATGTTCAGTGTTGAGACCAGTGATGGAGTCGTTCATGCCCGGAACGCTGTTTTATTGGCGTGGCGCGCTGATTGCCGGGGGCCTGTTCGGCCTCTCGATCTGCATCGGGTCGCCGGCGCAGGCGGCCGACGACGGCTATGCCAACGTCTTCTCCTCGGTGCTCGGTGCCGTCGGCATCGTCAAGCCCGATGCTCCGGCCGAGATCGAATATCGTGAGCGCCCTCCGCTGGTCATCCCCCCGAGTATCGGTGCCCTGCCGAAACCCGCAAGCGGCGGCACCAGGCGGACCGCCGCCTGGCCGCAGGACCCCGACGTGCTGCGCCGCCGCAAGGCCGAGGAGGAAGCGCGTGCGCCCAACACCATGGATCCCTTGTTGAGCAACAAGGGTGAGATGATGTCGAAGGACGAAGCCATGAAGGGACGTGGGCAGGGTGAACCGGTGCGGCCGAACGAATGCGGCAACGACGGCAATGCCCGCAATTGTCTGGTGGTGAACCCCGACGTGCTGAAGGCCGAGGGCGAGAAGTTCCAGGCCGCCAACCCCGACAAGGCCGACACGGTCGTGGCCGGCAAGGAGCCCGATCGCGTGTTCCTGACGCAGCCCCCGAAGGGCTACATGAAGGCCACGAAGGCCGTCAAAGCCACGACCGAGGCACCGGAAGAGAAGCTCGACGACTCGAGCCCGCGTTACATGCAGCAGCAAGAAGCCCGGAAACATGCCGACGACTGAGGCTCGCGGAGAGCCGTTCGGCTCGTTGCGTCGTCTGGACGAGAGGCCCTGCAGCTCCCCGCTGCGGGGCCTTTCTACATCAGGCTCCGCCGTTGCAGAACGTCGAGGAGGTCGATCAGCAGGACTCGTTCAGGCACCATGACGACGTGACGGCTGCGCTTGCGACCTCAAGCGCCCGTGATCGCGAGGAAGACCCGCAGCCGAGCCCTGGACTTTCTGACAAGAGTTGTCACATTGGGCCGGGGACCCGCGAATGCGGGCCTTGCTTCCGCTGAAATGCTTGTTCGGCGGACCTCCCGCCCTCGACCTCAGCGTGTAGATCAACCGCCCATGTCCCTTGCCGCGCCTGCCTCTCCGCCGCTCGAAACCCTGGGCTTGACCCTCACGCCGCCGGAGGGCGGAAAGCGAAGCGGGCCCGATATCACCCATGGCCGTCTCGACAACGGCCTCGAGATCGTCGTGATCCCGGATCACCGCGCGCCCGTCGTCACCCACATGATCTGGTACCGCAACGGTTCGGCCGACGACCCGGTCGGAAAATCCGGCATCGCGCATTTCCTCGAACATCTGATGTTCAAGGGTACGTCGACCCATCCGCAAGGGCAGTTCTCAGAGACCGTCGCCGAACTCGGCGGGCAGGAAAACGCCTTCACGTCGAACGACTACACGGCCTACTTCCAGCGGATCTCGAAAGAGCATCTCGGAACCTTGATGAGCTTCGAGGCCGACCGGATGACCGGCCTCGTACTGACCGACGAGATCGTCGACCCCGAGCGTGACGTGGTGTTGGAAGAGCGGCGAATGCGGACCGACACCGATCCGTCATCGCAGTTGAGCGAGACCGTTCAGGCGACGCTGTTCACCCATCACCCCTATGGCAAGCCCATCATCGGCTGGAAGCATGAGATCGAGTCGCTCGATCGAGGCGACGCTTTCGCCTACTACCATCGCTTCTACACGCCCGAAAACGCCATCCTGATCGTCGCGGGCGATGTCGGCTTCGACGAGGTGAAAAGCCTTGCGGAAGCCACTTATGGCAAGATCCCGTCGCGCGGCGATGCGCCCGTTCGCAAACGGCCGTTGGAGCCCGACGCCCACGCGCACCGACTGGTGACGCTGGCGGACGCCAAGGTCGAGCAGCCGAGTGCCCAGCGGGTCTATCTCGTCCCGTCCTACCGGACGGGTGGGCGGGACGCGATGGCGCTCGAAGTCATGGCGCACCATCTCGGCGGTGGCCAGACCAGCATGCTCTACCGGAGCCTCGTGCTCGAACAGAAGGTCGCGGTCGCGGCCGGAGCCTATTACATGGGCACGTCGTTCGACGATACGCGCTTCTACGTCTGGGCCATCCCGAACGAGGGCGTCACGCTCGAAGCGCTCGACGCTGCCATCGAGGATGTGATCGTCACGGTGTCGACGACGCTCGCGGAACCGGACGATCTCGCCAGGGCCAAGACGCGCCTCGTCGCTGATGCGGTCTATGCTCAGGACAGCCAAGCGACCCTGGCCCGCTGGTATGGCGCTGCCCTGACCACGGGATTGACCACCGAGGATGTCGCGGCCTGGCCCGACGGGATCGACGCGGTGTCGGCCGAGAACGTCCGCGATTGCACCGCGACCTGGCTCACGAGACGCCGGTGCGTCACGGGCTTCCTGATGCCGGAAGCCGTCGAGACGAGGCCGGCCGCCGACTGAAACGGCCGCGCGGCGCGACGCTCGGCTCCACGCAAGCCGGGCTGCCGCGCTTGAGATCATTCCGCATGCGTTCTGGATTCCCGATGACTGCCTTCGCCGCGATACAGCCCGTCTCCCGCGCCGCCACCGTTCAGAAGGTGCGCTCCCCGGGCGGCATCGAAGCCTGGCTCGTCGAGGACTATGCCGTTCCTCTGGTGGCGATCGACTTCTCGTTTCGGGGCGGCTCGTCCCAGGATCCTGTCGGGAAGTGCGGGACATCCGCCATGATGGCGAGCCTCCTCGACGAGGGTGCCGGGCGACTCGACTCCGAAGCGTTCCATCGCGCGATGGACGACAAGGCGATCGAGATTTCGTTCGGCGCCGAGCGCGACGCTGTTTCGGGCAGGATGAAGACGCTGAGCCGGTCCATCGACGCTGCGGTCGACCTGCTTCGCCTGGCACTGAACGAACCGCGCTTCGACCCCGATGCGGTGGAGCGCGTCCGCGCGCAGATGACCGCGGGACTGCGCCGCGAAGCCAAGGATCCCGACGCGCTCGCGGGACGCGGTTGGCGTGAAGCCGCCTTTCCGAACCATCCTTATGGACTCCCGGTCCGGGGGACCCTGGATAGCCTCGGCGAGATCGGGAAGACGAACCTCGGCGACATCTACCGCGCTTGCGTGGTTCGCCGCGACCTCAAGATCGCGGCCGTCGGGGCGATCGATGCCGTGAAGCTCGGCGAAGTGCTGGACCAGGCCTTCGGCGGCCTGGCGGCCGAAGGTACGCTCGTGCCGGTTCCCGACGTCGCGGTCGCTCCCGGCGGGACGCCGCAGATCATCGACCTCGACATTCCGCAATCGACGATCCGGTTCGGCCTCAACGGCGTCCCGCGCCGCGACCCCGACCACATGGCGGCGGTCGTGATCAACCACATTCTGGGGGGCGGCGTCTTTTCGGCCCGACTGTTTCGCGAAGTGCGGGAAAAGCGGGGCCTCGCCTATTCGGTCTATTCGCACCTCTCGACCTTCGATCATGCCGCGATCTTCGGCGGAGGCACGTCGACCAAAAACGAGCGGGCGAAGGAATCCATGGAGGTGATCCAGGACCAGGTCGGACAACTCGCCGCCGAGGGCCCGACCGAAGAGGAACTCGACAAGGCCAAGAAGTTCCTGACAGGCTCATATGCCTTGCGCTTCGACACGTCGCTCAAGATCGCGAGCCAGCTCGTCAACCTTCAGACCGAGAACTTCGACGTCACCTACCTCGACGAGCGCAACGCGATGATCGAGGCCGTGACGCTCGAGGATGCGCGTCGCGTCGCCGGTCGCATGCTGGGGGTCGGGCCGTTGCTCGTCACCGTCGTGGGCCGGCCGGAAGGCCTCTGAGGCCGGGCCGTCCCGGCGCGCCGCACGGCGCCGTAGGGGAGCGTTAAGAGTCGATACGGCTAGTGGCAGCGCTGCCCGCAGCCGAGTGCGTACCGATGCCGCGTTTCTTCGTGTCCCCACCGCAACTCATGATTGCGGCTCTCGTTCCCTGTCTGGCTGGATGTTCTGCCGGCATGCTTTCCGATCGCGATTGCATGACGCGGGTCATGTATTTCGAATCCAATCGATCGAGCCCCGAAGGGATGCTGGCGGTCGGCACCACCGTCATGAACCGGGTCGAGGCGCCCGGCTATCCGAAGACGGTCTGCGGCGTGGTGGGCCAGCCCCGCCAATTCGCCGATGGGGTCCTCGACAAACCCATGACGCCACGTGCGGCAGCTCTGGCGGCCGAGGTCGCCGACCGGGTGCTCGCCGGCGAGCGTCACCCGCAGGTCGGCGATGCCATGTTCTTCCACACGGCGGGCTACACGTTTCCGTACAGGAACATGCATTATGTGGTCGTGGCCGGCGGCAACGCCTTCTACGAGAAGCGCAGCGGCCAGGAGAACCCGAACAGCGCCACGGACGTGCCCGTAGACCCCCTGACGAGGCCCCAGGCTCCGCCGCAGGACTTTGCACCGGAGGCGGTCGCGCAGACCGGCGACGACCAGCCCGCGGCCGACCAGGACTGACGCTACCGCGCGGGTTCGTGGATCGTGTGGGGCCGTCCCGGTCCCCGTTGTTGCCAGTCCCGGTGGGCGCTATATCGTTCCCATGCGCTTCACCCCCGAGTTTCTCGACGAGATCAAGGCGCGGGTCACCGTATCGGATGTGGTCGGGCGCCGCGTCAGGCTGAAGAAGCAAGGCCGCGAGTGGCGCGGTCTGTCGCCGTTCAATGCGGAGAAGACGCCGTCCTTCTACGTCAACGACGCCAAGATGCAGTGGTTCGATTTCTCTTCGGGACGCAACGGGAACGTCTTCGATTTCGTCATGGCGACAGATGGTCTGAGCTTCCCGGAGGCCGTGGAGGCCCTGGCTGCGGAAGCAGGGCTCGACTTGCCGAAAAGCACGCCCGAAAGCGTCGCGCGCGAACAGAAGCGTGCCGGTCTCGTCGAGGTTCTCGAGCTTGCGGCGCAGTTCTTCGAGCGGACTCTGAAGGATCGTGCAGGCACCAGGGGTCGTGACTACCTCGCGACGCGCGGAGTCGCGCCGGCCCAACAGGCCGAGTTCCGTCTCGGTTTCGCGCCGGCCGAGCGATACGCGCTACGCGACCATCTGGCGGGCAAGGGCGCCTCGGTCGAGGTGATGACCGAGGCGGGACTGCTGATCCATGGAGACGACATCGCGGTCCCCTATGATCGGTTTCGCGACCGCGTGATGTTTCCCATCGCGGATCGGTCCGGCCGCGTCATCGCGTTCGGCGGCCGCGCCCTCGACGCCACCGTGCCGGCCAAATACTTGAACAGCCCGGAGACGCCGCTCTTCCACAAGGGCGCGGTCCTCTACAACCATCATCGGGCCCGCAAGGCCGCGCAGGAGCACGGGATCGTCGTCGCGGTCGAAGGCTATGTCGATGTCATCGCCATGACGGCTGCGGGTTTCCCCAACGTCGTGGCGCCGCTCGGCACGGCGCTGACCATCGACCAGTGCGACCTCCTATGGCGCATGTCGCATGAGCCGATCCTCTGCTTCGACGGCGACGGGGCTGGACGCCGCGCCGCCCACAAGGCGATCGATACCGTGCTGCCGGCCCTCGGACCCGAAAAGTCGCTGCGGTTCGCCTTCCTGCCGGACGGCCAGGATCCCGACGATCTCGCTCGGTCGGGTGGAAACGCTGCCATCGCGGCCGTGCTGGCGCAGGCGCGTCCTCTCGTCGACGTCTTGTGGACGCGCGAGACCGAGGCCGCGGTACTGGACACGCCGGAGCGCCGGGCCGGGCTCGAGCACAGGCTCGGCGACCTGACCAGGGCGATCGCGGACGAGTCCGTGCGGCGGTATTATGGCTCGGAGTTGCGGTCGCGCCTTCAGGCCCTCACCGGGCAGGCTCAGCGGCGGCCTGCCGCCGGTGCTCGACCCGCACGGTCCGCGACGCCGTTCGGGACGCGTTCGCGGTTCGCCCAGCAGCCGTTACGGGGGTACCGCGGCTCGGCACCGGCACCCTTGAGCGGCAGCTTCGCCGCCTCGGCCCACGCCAGGACGGGTGCCTTTTCGCGCAGCGACGTGGAGATCCTGACCCTGGTGATGAACCATCCTGGTCTTCTCGACCGCCACGCCGAGGACCTCGCGCATCTCGACATCGGCCATCCCGAGTTGGCGCGGTTCCGCGACCTGATGGTCGACCTCCTGGCGGCGCATTACGCGGACCATGCCTTGTTCAAGGCCGCACTCGACGCGCGAGGCGGGGCGGAACTCCGGCGCCGAATCGATGACTTCGCCGCGAGATTGCCGCATTGGTGTCTCAGCCCCCAGGCTGCCGAATCGGATGCCGAGCTGATGTTGGGGCAGGCCTTGACCTTGCACCGCAAGGCGAGGGAGCTACATAAGGAGTTGCTCGACGCGACAATTGCGTTGGCGCGCGACGGTTCCGACAGTCATCTCGCTCAGGTGCGTGACCTGAAGGCCATGGTGACAACGTTGGAGGGAACCGAAGCGACGGTCGAGGGATACGGCTCTTTGTCGGGGCATGAGTCGGCCGGCGACTGAGATCTGCGACGCAGGGCTTGCGTCATGGTTAACATCAGATTCACAGCCTTGGCCGATGGTACTTGGCGGAACGTGAGCGGAACCGCCGGGGTCGGGCATGAGCACAGGATATCAAGCGAGCGTGAGCCCTGCGGGGGGTCGCGGTCGGTCGGAGCGAATTATGGCAAAAAAGGACAGTGTAAAGGTCGAGGGCGAAGGCGTCGTAACGGAGCCGGCTGCCGATGGACCTTTGCTCGACCTGTCCGATGCCGCCGTCAAGCGTATGATCAAGGCCGCCAAGCGCCGTGGCTTCGTGACCCATGACGAGCTCAATGCCGTGTTGCCTTCGGAAGAGGTGACCTCCGACCAGATCGAAGACATCTACGCCATGCTGAGCGAGATGGGGATCAGCGTCGTCGAAAGCGAAGAGGCCGAGGAAGGCGCCGCCGCGACCGAGGAGAAGGCGGACGAGGAAGAGGAGTCCGAAGGCGGCGAACTCGTCGAGGCGCCGCGCCAGACCGCCGTCGCGACGCGCACCAGCGAGCCCGCGGACCGGACCGACGATCCCGTGCGCATGTACTTGCGCGAGATGGGTTCGGTCGAACTGCTGTCGCGCGAGGGCGAGATCGCCATCGCCAAGCGGATCGAGGCCGGCCGCG
>CAXUOD010000203.1:0-9419 GCA_964252585.1 uncultured Lichenihabitans sp.
GCGTGGGGCCATAGCTCAGTTGGGAGAGCGCTTCAATGGCATTGAAGAGGTCGTCGGTTCGATTCCGTCTGGCTCCACCAAACCTGCCGTCATCCGCGGTAATCGTCCCCATCGCTGTTGAAACAGTCACTTAGCCTAGCCTGCTGGTACACTCACGTGAGACACGCAGGGCACGGCAACGGTGGCCGCTGGCCCGCCAGACAACGCGGGAGATCAGCGCCAGGGCGAGCGCGAAGCCAGGAGGAACGCGGGTGGACCACAATCCCGTGTTGGCAACGCTTGACCCTTGGAAAGGTGGTCAGACCCTAAATCAACCTGCATGAGCTTTCCGGCGGCACGTCATCTCACCAGTCGTTCTCAAGAAATGAGAGCAGTTCAATTTACAAATGCGACCGCGTTCTCGGCAGAATGATGCGCTCGGCGTGGCTCCTATCTCGACCGCCGAGTCCTGACGCGGTTCGTCGCGTCGTCGCCGTGCTCATTGTCGTGTAATCAGCATGCGGAAGCGGATCTTGTTGGCGAGACCGTGCACGATGAGATGCATTCAGTCAGCGGATCCTGCATGCCAAAGGTTTGTCGACTTCGCAGCGATACCATGCCAACTCCCACGTCGCCTGAAGGTTACGGCCGCCAACCCCAGTGTGTGATCCGGGCCAGGGCGGCCATCGCTCACGATGGTATGATTGCAGTTCTCCGTCGTATCATGAGTAGCACGAGGTGGCGCGCGTCGCCGACCGGCGCAATAAGTCGGCCCAGCCCTCCAGGCGGCGATCGGTGTCAATGTTGAGACGCCGTGCCGTGCACATTTGGCAACTAAGCTGGACAAATGTGTAAGAGACCCTTATAAACCTCGCGAGTTATCCCGATAGAGCACCAGAAAGGTGTCCCGGGCATCGTAGGAGGAGGCGCCGTTGAGTGACAGTCGTAGCCTGCAGGATGTGGCGGTAGACGGATCGCCCGGCCGAGTCGACTATGCGTCCATCGGCTTCATTACCTTCGATTGTCTCGGTTGGCCCGTGACGGCCATCCCAGACGGGGGAGGGACCTACTTTATCGAGGACCTGACGCTCGCTGTCTCCGGCGCGGCCGGCACAGCCGCCATTGCTGCGGCCAAGATGGGCCTGACGTGCAGGGCGGTCGGCGGCGTCGGGACCGATTTGATGGGCGACTGGGTCGTCGAGCGGCTCGGACGTTTCGGGATCGACTGTTCGACGCTGCAGCGGATCGCCGGCGCGCGCACCTCGTCCTCGATTGTTACGACGCGACCTGACGGCGCGCGGCCAGCTTTGCACATGAAAGGAGCCACGGGAGATTTCTACGTCGACGATGCGATGATGCCGGCTGTGATAGACGCCCGAGTGGTCCACCTTGGCGGGGTCGGCCTGATGGACCGCATGGACCGCGGACGCAACGCCGATCTTGCCCGTCAGGCTCAGGCGCGAGGCGCGGTGACCACGGCCGACATCTTTGCGGGCTCGCCGAACGACCTCCCGGCGGTGGCCAGCGTGCTGCCTTTCACCGACTACTTCATGCCCTCGATCGAGGAAGCCCATGCGCTGACAGGAAGGGCCGACCTGGGAGGCACGGCGGAGTTTTTCCTCGACCGCGGCGTGACATGCTGCGTTTTCACGCTCGGCGCCGACGGAGCCTATTATCACCACCGCGACGGCACGCGGTTTACCATTCCGGCCTTCGACGTCGACGTGCGCTGCACTTGTGGCTGCGGCGACGCTTTCGACGCCGGCTTCGCCGTGGCGATCGTGCGCGGCATGGACCCGGAGACCGCGGTCCGGTTCGCGCAAGCGACGTCCGCCCTCAACGCCACGGGGCTCGGATCGCAGGCCGGGGTCGAGAGCTTCGACCACACCTGGGACTTCATGCTGCGCACGCCGCATAAGGGCCGACGAGCGGCCTGACTGGCAGTCGTTCTGATCGACGGCGGCTCAGTCGCTCTCGACCAGGCGTTCGGCCACGGCTTCGTCGGTGATCAGGACCTCGGGTTTGAGTAACCGCACGCCCGCCAGCACGACGACCGCCTTCTCCCATCCGCCCGACGACAGCACCACGCGGCGCGATCGTCGCAGGAGCGCCGGATCGGCCGAAATCACCCTGTCGTTCAGCGGATGGTCCAGCATGCGGCCGTCGCTGTCGATGAAGCGGCACAGGATGTCCCCGACCGCCCCAGCGCGGGTCAGCGAGCCGACATCGTCCTTGCTGAGCAGGTTGTAGCGCACAAGCGTCGAGTTGGGTGACAGCTCGCCCACGCTGACCAGAGCTATGTCGAGCCTCCCGGCCTGAGCGAAGACGTCCTCCATGCCGGTATGGCGCACGAGGGCGTCGCGCACCATGGCGTCTGGCGCGAAGACCGGCGCCGCCATCATGAAGCATTCGGCGCCGAGCCGGTCCGCGAAGCGCCAGGCGAATTCGGACGGATTGAATGCCGTCGCCCGGGTGAGGCCGCCGAGCAGCGACACCACCGTCATGTTCCCGAACTGCTTCTGCGGCAGCGCGGGCAGGCTGGAGCTCAGCGTGCGGCCCCAGCCGAGGCCGATCGTCATGCCTTCACTCAGCACCGACGCCAGATAGGTGCCGGTAGCGGCACCGACCAGCACTGCGGTCTCGACCGGATCTTGCGGGCGCGGGATCACGATGGCGCGCTCGATGCCGTGGCGCTTCTCGATCTGGCGTTCCAGCGTCACGCAACGCGTCAGCGGCGAGTTCACTGTGATCTGCACCGTTCCGTCTTCGCGGCAGGAAGCCAGCATCCGCAGCACACGGGCCCGCGTCATACCGAGCGACTGGGCTACAGCGTCCTGCGTCAGTCCTTCCATGTAGTAAAGCCAAGCTGCACGCGTACGCACATCCGCATCGAGGTCAAAGCCTTCGCTCATAAGCCGTTCACCGAGCCGGCGCGCATCCCCGAACCACCCCTCCACCGTTCTCGATCCATAAACACCTCGTTGCAGGCCGCCTACTTTCGGCGGAACAGATCGACGAGCACGGCCACCAGCACCACCGACCCGATGATCACGCGCTGCCAATAGCCCGAAACATTGAGCAGAACAGTGCCGTTCTGTAGCACGGTCAGCAGCACAGCGCCCAGCACGGTCCCCACCACCGTACCTTCCCCGCCACGCAGGCTGGTGCCGCCGATGATGGCGGCCGTGATGGCGCTCAGCATCCAGCCCTCTCCCACCGAGGGCTGCGCGGCATCCATGCGGCTGGCATAAAGAACCCCGGCGAGGGCCGCGAACAGGCCGGCGAGGCCGAAGACCAGGAACTCGACCCGCCAGACCCGAATGCCGACGAGGCTCGCGGCGTCGCGATTGCCGCCGACCGCGTAGATGTTGCGGCCGAACCGGGTGCGCGCCAGCACGAACCAAAGGAGCAGGCCGGCGGCGAAGAAGATGAGCACCGGCACCGGCACACCGAGGAACTCGCCTTGTCCGACGGACCGGAAGGTCGGTCCGAGCGGGCGCACGGGGTAGCCCTGGGTGATGACGAGGTTGATCCCCGCGAAGATCTCGCCCGAGGCCAGCGTCACGATAAAGGGGTTGAGCCGAAGCTTAGCAATGAAAGCCGCGTTGAAGAAGCCGAGGCAGAGGCCGAACAAAGCTGTGAGCAGGAACACGACGTAGGGGTTCAGACCAAGCTTGGTCAGCATCAGTGCTCCGACGACGGCGCTGAGACCCGCCGCCGTGCCGACCGACAGGTCGATCCCGCCGATCAGCAGCACCAGTGTTTGGCCGAGCGCCACAAGACCTACGAAGGACGCGTTGCGCAGCACGATGGGCAGATTGCTCAAGGTGAAGAAATTGGGAGTCGCCAGCGCCAGCAGGGCGCAGAGGACGACCAGCGCCACGAGCACGCCGCTCGCCTCCCAGCGTCGGAACCGCGCGAGTGGGGCAGCCCGGCGCACGGCCGGGTGCGACACTGCCATCTGGTCCACCATCCCTCCCTCCTTTCAGCTCATCGCCATCTGCAACAGTGACTCCTGCGTCGCCTCGTCGGCGCGCTGGCAACCCTTCACCCGCCCTTCGTGGAGCACCATGACGCGATCAGAGACCTCCAGCACCTCGGCGAGTTCCGACGAGATGTAGACGACCGACAGGCCGGCGTCGCAGAGTTGGCGCAGCACGGTCTGGATCTCGAATTTGGCATGCACGTCGATGCCGCGCGTCGGCTCGTCGAGGATCAGGACCTTCACGCCGCGCATGAGCCAGCGGGCCAGGATCACCTTCTGCTGATTGCCGCCGCTGAGGGTGTTGATCGGGTCCCTGCCCGAGCCGATCTTGATGCGGATGCGACTGACCTGACCGGCGACCTCGCGCGCCATATCGCCGAAATTCAGCCCGAGCCATGAGCCGAAGCGGCCGAAGCTCGCCACACCCATGTTCTCCTCGATCGAGAGGACGGGGAAGATCCCCTCCGCCTTGCGCTCCTCCGGAAGGTAGACGAAGCCCCGGGCGATGGCGTCGGCAGGATGGCGGATCCGCACCGTCTCGCCCAGCACCTCGACGCTGCCGGCCTCGGCCGCGGTGACACCGAAGAGGCACTTGCCGATCTCCGTCCGGCCCGAGCCCACGAGGCCCGCCACGCCAAGAATCTCGCCACGGTGAAGATCGAGGTCGACGTCCTGGAACTCGCCAGCCCGCGTCAGCCCGCGCACCCGCAGCACGATGTCGGACCGCTCGACGTAGGACCGCGGCGCGTGAGTGGACACGACCTCGCGCCCCGCCATGGTGTTGACCATCTCGTCCTTGGTCGTCTTGGAGGGGTCCAGCGTGGCGACCGAGCGGCCGTCCTGCAGCACGGTGATCCTGTCCGCCAGCGCCAGGATCTCGTCGAGGCGATGAGAGATGTAGAAAATTGCGCCGCCCCGCGCACGGAACGTCCTGATGAAGGCGAACAATTTCTCAGTCTCGCGGGTGGTGAGGGCCGCTGTGGGTTCGTCGAAGATCAGGATCTCGGCTCGCGTGGCTACCGCTCGGGCGATCTGCACGAGCTGCTGCTGGGCTTTGCTGAGACTGTCGATAGGCGCTGAGGGGTCGATACTCTCGTCGATTTCGAACAGGCACGCGGCGGCACGGCGGCGCGTCGCGGCCCAGTCGACCAGCGTTGCCCCGCCGTCGTGAGCACCGAGCAGGACGTTCTCGGCTACGCTGAGCTTGGGGACGACGTTGACCTCCTGCGGCGCGATGGCGATTCCGGCCGCCTGTGCATCCCCCGGCGATCGAAACGTCACCGGTCGCCCGTGACGGCGAAGTTCGCCCATCGAAGCCTGCAGGCGACCGCAGAAGATGTTCATCAGCGTCGACTTGCCGGCCCCGTTCTCGCCGATCACGGCGTGGACTTCGCCGGCTCGAACACCGAGCGACACGCCGCTCAGCGCCTTAACGGGCCCGAAAGATTTATGCACCGAACAGGCTTCGAAGACGTCGGGTGTCATGGGCGTTCCGTTCGGCAGCTTCCTTCAGGTCCACCCCCGTTCGAGCGGGGGTGTGCTCCGGTCGGGCCCTCAGTTCGTCAGGTCGGACTTCGTGATAAGGCGCGAGCCCGTCTCGTGGTCCGTGGGAGTCGTGTGCCCCTCGTTCTTGGCAACCGCATAGACCACAGACCAGTAGCCCTGCTCCCATTGGCGCTGGGCCATCGTGGCGGTGATCACGCCATCCTTGATGAACTGAATGGTCTCGGGCAGGTCGTCGAGGCCGACGATCTTGACCTTGCCGGCCTTGCCGGCGTTCTGTACCGCGCGGGCCGCGCCGATCGGGTTCGACGCGTTGCAGCCGAAGATGCCGACGAGGTCGGGATGGGCCTGCAGCTCGTTCTCCGTAAGCTGCACGGCCTTGTCGAGGTCGTCGTTGTCGGGCTGTTCGAACACGATGTTGATGTTCGGATGCTTGGTCATGGCGGCTTTGAAGCCCTGAATGCGGCGGATATGATCCTGCGCGGTCAGGCTGCCCGAGAGGATCCCGACGTTCCCCTTGTCGCCGATCTGCTTGGCCAGGTACTCGGCGAGGTCATAGCCGTCCTGGTAGGAGTCCTTCTGACCCACGAAGGGGAAGCGCTCGGCGCAGAACGAGTTGAACGTCGACACATTCAAGCCGGCACCCACGGCCTCGTCCAAGACCTGATTGTTGGTGGCGGGGTCGAGGCAGGACACCACGAGCCCGTCGGGGTGGCGACCGATATCGGTCTCGATGCGGGTATTCTGGTCGGCCACGTCGGCCTGCGGCGGCTGGTCCCAAATCACGTTCACCGTGATCCCTTGCTTTTTGTACTCCTCGGCCGCGAACATCGATCCGGCTTTGACCACCTCGTACCAGGGGTGAATGACCTTCGGCACGAAAATGACGGTCAGCGGTTTCGTGATCGGGTGGATGATCGTGCCCTGGTCGGCACCGCCGGCCGCAAAGGCCGTCGGCGGGGCGACGAGGGCGGCGAGAAGAGTCGTCGTGAGCAGGCGGCGATCCATGGGCTTCCTCCATCCAGTGCAGTGTCCGGCGCAGCCGCCGGACCGTCCACGCGGCGTCCGTGGTGTTCCACATCGGCGCCAGCACCTCATGATTTCCAATTAATGTACAGTCGTCAATACAAATGTTTGCGAGTTTCTGTTGCTTTCGGTCCTAGCTATGGACGTCGAGGTCGCATATGGGGCTTGGAACGCTTAAATTTGAGGGACATATTGACTTCTAGAATGACATATGTTGAGGACATAGGCGGAGCTTTAGACGCCGAGCTTGGCTTTAAACAGGAGGATGATCGTGGCGATCCGACGCATCCTGGGGATTGACACGGGCGGCACAATGGCCAAAGCCGCACTCTTCGCGCTCGAGGGCACAGAGATCGCGAGTGCCCGCCACGCCAACGACGTGCTGTTCCCCGCGCCCGGCCACACTGAAGTGGACCCTGAGCAGTTCTGGCTTTCCGCCTGCGGGGCCGTGCGGGCCGTTCTGACATCAAGCGGTACAGATCCGCGAGACATCATTGCGGTATCAACCACGGGCCACGGCAACGGCCTTCATGCGGTAGATGCCGACGCTCGTGCGGTCGCGCCCGGCATCATCTCGACCGACAGCCGGGCAGAGGCGGTAGGCGTCGAATGGGAGGCCGCCGGTCATGGTCCAGCGGCCCGCGCCGCCATCATGCAGCGTTTCTGGCCCGGGCAGACGCTGCCCCTGCTCGGCTGGTTCGAGCGCCACCGCCCCGAGGCGCTGGATGGAGTCGCGGCTATTTTCGGCAGCAAGGACTATATCCGCGCCCGTCTGACCGGCGAAATCAGCACGGACATAACAGAAGCGGCGGTGTCAGGCCTCGCAGACCTCGGCACCGGCACCTATGCGGTCGGGCTCTTCGAAAGACTCGGTCTATCACGATTTCTGCCGAAGCTGCCGCCGATCCGCCCTTCGCTGGAGATTGCGGCCGGGGTTTCGAGCGATGGTGCCGCGGCAACGGGCCTTCGTGAGGGCACGCCCGTGGTGCGCGGCCTGACCGACGTGGTGGCCTGCGCGGTGGCCTCCGGCGTCAATTCGACCGACGCCATGTCGGTGGTCGCCGGCACGTTCTCGATCAACCAAACCCTGCACGCGAGGCCGCGCCGCTCTCGGGCGCCGGTGCTGCAGATCCCCTATCCGATCGGCGGGCTGACTTTGGCGACAGAGTGCTCCGCTACTTCGGCCGGCAATCTCGAGTGGCTGTGCCGCACGGTGCTGGGCGCCGAGTCCGCCCGCGCCGCCGAGGGGGGGCGCTCCATCTACGACCTGTGCGGCGAATGGGTGGGCAACGCCCTCGCACGTCCTAGCGGCGTGCTGTTCCTGCCCTTTCTGTTCGGCGGCCCCGAAGGGGCACCGGCTGGGCTCGTCGGCCTGAAGGCGAGCCACGACCTCGCCGACGTCGTACGGGCCGTGTTCGAGGGGATCGCGTTCGCGCACCGGCTCGATGTGTCCAAGCTGATGACAGGTGACGATGCAGCCTCGCCGCGCGTCGTGCGCCTCGCAGGCGGCGCGTCGCGCAGCCCGATCTGGCCCCAGATCTTCGCCGACGTGCTCGGTCTTGACGTCGAGGTGCCGGAAGGCGGCGAACTCGGCGCCAAGGGGACCGCCATGTCGGCAGCCGTAGCGCTTGGCCATTACCCATCGCTGGAGGCGGCGGTGGACGGTATGGTGCGCATCGCCCGCCGCTACCGGCCCGACCCGGTCCGCGGCGTCGCCTACGACCGCGAATTCGCCCGCTTTGAAGCCGTGTCGCGCGCCCTTGGGCACGCGATGGCGGCGTGAGCCGGGGAACGGAGAGTATCATGAAGGCTGGACTGCTGAGGGCGCCCAACCGCCTCGAACTCGAGAATGTGCCCGACCCCGAGCGCGGCCCCGGCGAACTCATCTTGAAGGTGCGCGCCGCCACGGTCTGCGGCACGGACATCCGCATTTTCCGCGGCCGCAAGACCGCCGGCGTGCGCTATCCCTCTGTCATCGGCCACGAATTCGCCGGCGAGGTGGCCGAGTCGCCCGACGGTAGCCCCTTCCGGCCGGGTCAGCGGGTCTGCGTCAACCCGGCCATTTCGTGCGGGCACTGCGCGTATTGCAAGCTCGGGCTCGAGCACATCTGCGAAAATCTGACAGCCATTGGCTATGAAGTCGACGGCGCCTTTGCCGAATACGTCCGCATTCCCGCCCGCGCCGTCGAGGCCGGCAACGTGCACGTGATCCCGGACGACCTGCCATACGAGCAGGCCGCGCTGGCCGAGCCGTTCGCTTGCGTGATCAACGGGCAGGAGCGCGTCGGCGTGTCGGCCGGAGAGGCCGTGGTGGTGCTGGGAGCGGGGCCGATTGGGCTCCTGCACGTGAAGCTCGCGCGCCTGTCCGGCGCCCGCACCGTCATCATCAGCGAGCCCAGCGCCGGCCGGCGCCGGGCTGCACTCGAGGCCGGCGCCGACATCGTCGTCGATCCCACCACCGAGAACCTACCCGCAATCGTCGAGAGGGCGACGCGCGGTATCGGCGCCGATGTCGCCATTGTGGCCATCGGCGTGCCTACCCTGGCCGACGCGGCGCTGAGCCTCGTGCGGCGACGCGGTCGCGTCAATCTGTTCGCTGGCTTCTCGGTGAGCGACAGCGCCACGATGGACATCAACGCCATCCACTACCGCGAGCTCCTGGTGACAGGGTCGTTCGGGCTCAGCCGCGTCCATTTCGAGAGGGCGCTCGACCTCATCGCCTCGCGCCGCATCGACGTCGCCTCCTTTGTCACGCACCGTTTCGGACTGCCGATGCTCGGCGACGCCCTTGCGACCGCGGAGGGTGGCTCGGCCATCAAGGTCGCTATTATGGGCTGAGGGCCAGGCCATGGCGTCGCTCACCGAACCCGCGCTCCGGCGCTCCCGCGCTCCCGCGACCCGATACCCGGTCGTCATCGTAGGGGCG
>CAXUOD010000204.1:0-5250 GCA_964252585.1 uncultured Lichenihabitans sp.
TCACGAGATCGACGCCTTTCACGACATCGTGGCCGCCCGGGCGATACCGGAAGGTCACGTTCTTGAACTCGATCAGGCCGCGCGGCGGCGGCAGCACGGTACGGGCCTGGATCGCGGGCTCGGCAGGGGCATTAAGGATGTCGCCCAGACGCTCCACCGAGACCTGCACCTGCTGGAAATCCTGATAGAGCTGGCTCAGCCGCAGCACCGGCGCCGTCACTTGCCCGGCGATCATGTTGAACGCCACCAGGGCTCCGATCGAGAGCTCGCCATCGATCACCGCCTTGGCACCGAACAGCATCAGCAGTGCCGTCGTCAGGCGCGACACGTATTGGACCCCGTTCTGGGCGAAGGCGGACAGCATCGTGACGCCGAACGACGTCTTGACATAGGCGGCGAGGCGCTCCTCCCACTGCGACTGCATGATGGGCTCGACGGCCGAGGCCTTCACGGTCTGGATCCCAACGACGGCCTCGACCAGGAACTGCTGGCTCATGGCGCCGGTGTTGAACTTTTCGCGCACCCGCTCCTGCAACGCGGGCCTGAAGCCCATCGCGATGATCAGGTAGATCGGGATCGCCAGCAGCACGATGATCGTCAGCTTCCACGAATAGGCGAGGAGGACCGCGATGAAGACGAAGGTGAAGACGAGATCGAGCGCCGAGAAGAGACCCTGACCGGTCAGGAATGCGCGGATGTTCTCGAGTTCGCGGACACGCGCCACCGTCTGGCCGGCCGCGCGGGTCTCGAAATAGGAGAGCGGCAGATGCAGGAGATGGCGGAACAGCCGTTGCCCGAGCTCGACGTCGATGCGGTTGGTCGTGTGAGACAGGGCATAGGTGCGCTGGTACTGCAGGACGACATCGAAGAGCCCGACGATGACAATGCCGACGACGAGAACGATCAGGGTCGAGTAGCCCTTGTGGCTCAGGACCTTGTCGACGACGACCTGGAAGAACAGGGGCGTCACGAGCGCGAAGACCTGGACGAAGAGGGAGGCCAGCAGCACGTGGGCCAGCGGTTTCCGGTAACGCCAGAGGGAGGGCAGGAACCAGCGAAACCCGAAGGTCTTCGGGTCGAAGCCGGCACCGGCGACCTTGCGCCCGACGAGCAGCAGTTCGGGCTCCATCTCGGCCAGGAAGTCGTCCGCCGAGAGGACTTGGTCGATGCTGGTGACGGGGTCGACGAGGCGAAGGCGCCCGTCCGGGAGCCGGCCGCTGAACACCACGAAGCCGCCCTCGCGCCGTTTGGCGATGGCGGGCGTCGGGGTGGCGGCGAGTTGCTTTTCCGTCGCGCGGATCGCGCGGCGAGCCTTCAGGCCGATGATCCGGCTGGCCCGCATCAGATCGTCGGTCGCGGCGTCCCGGCCGATGATCGCCAGTTCACGCTGCAGGTGGGCGGGATCGGCGGCGATCCGGAAGTAGGCTGCAATTCCGCACAAGGCCCGCAGGCCGGGGTCTTCTCGGGACGGTGCCACCATCAGGGCTCGTTCGGCTTCGGACACGCTGGACACCTCGAGCTGCCAACACAACGCAGTGTAGATTCAACCACTGCGATCAAACTGGCATCGAAAGGCTTATCGTCTGTGAATCAGTGCAACCGGAACCGGCCCGCGCACCCCCGAACTGCAGCGTCGTCAGCATCGCCACGTCAGACGCGTTAATCCGTTGTTACGATGCAAACCGCGTTGCGACTGCGAGCCGGACCGTTAAGCAGTTCTTTCCAGACAGGCGCAACATTGACCGATGTATTCGATGCCAGATTGGCACGAGAGCATGTCGTGTCTACAATCACTAGTCGAAGCTCAGGGGTTTTGTAGTCCACCAATGCATTTCGAATGCGAAAACTGGAATGGGATGACCCAGGAATACGCCGCGGACGACTGTTTACAATTGATTAACGATCTTCGCGAGTCGATCCAAGCAGTTGTTTTTCTCGTAGCGGTCCGCAACGGTCGTGCGTGCACGTCGCCTGCGATCCTGAAACGCCTCTGGCGTCTCCAACGCCGCAATCACGTGGCCCGCCAAGGCGTCGTGATCGAAGAAGTCGGTCAAGATGCCGTTCGTGCCGTCGATCACCTCTTGGACGGGTCCCGTCATGGACGCCACGACCAAGCACTGCGCCGCCATCGCCTCCAGCAACGACCAGGACATCACGAAAGGATACGTAAGGTAAACGTGGGCTGCGGAAACCTGCAAGGTCCGAAGGTAGACCGCGTAGGTGACATGCCCGAGAAAGTGAACGCGATCGAGGTCGAGGCCCGAGCGGTTCTCCGCCAGGAAGATATCCTTCCAGCTTCGTCCCGGCGGGGGGTGAAGTCCATACGAGACGCTGTCGCCGCCGATGATGACGATGTGGGCTTGCGGGCGTTCGCGCAGGATCCTGGCCAAGGCGCGCATGAAGATGTGGTACCCCCGCAAGGGCTCGAGGTTGCGCGACACGTAAGTCACGATCTCTTCACCAGCCCTCAGCTTTCGACCGGACGGCAGATCGAGGACGGCGTGAGGGTTCGGTCGCACGTGGTCGACATCGATGCCCTCATGACAGACCTCGATCAGATGGCGGAAGGCAGCAGGAAAGGTCGAGCGCTGCCATTCCGTCGGCGATATCGCGACATCGGCTTCGGCTAACGACAACAGCGATGCAGCGTTCTTGATACTCAGAGCGACCGCGCTGTCGAGGCTCAGGCCGGGCCATTCTGGATCGAAGTTCGTGTCGAGGCCCTGCGGCTGGTAGAAATACTCCAGGTAAGTGACGATCTTCGCTGCCGGGAAAACCGATCGAAGTGGTAGACTCTCACCCCATCCGCAGTGAACGAAAATAACATCCGGAGAAAAACCAGATGCGAGAAGATCAGAACCTATATAGAGGACCTGCTCGGCACGGCGTGCCTCGATTTCAAGGCGCCTCACAAACGGATGCACCGAATGAAGACCGTCGCTGGTAAAACCATAACGCAGGAGCTTGATGTGGGGAAGAGCCCGCGCAGTGTTCGAGCCGATCGCCACGACCTCCCGATCCAGCCGAGATGCTAGAAGGGCGGCGACATTCGCGAACTGGGCCGGGAAGTTTTGGTGAACGAACAAGACTTTCATGTTTGCACAAGCGGCACTTACGAATCCGCATCCTCGTTCGAAAACAAGAAGGCAAGACGACTGTCTCGCACCATGTCCTTCACGAGGTGAGCGTCGAACTCCGGCATGGATAGGATGGCCCAGAGGTCCAGTTCATGGCCCCGGCCCACCCGAACTTCGTGAAAGCCCGCCTGCGTGGCCTTGCGTCCGAGGCGCTCCTGCGTGAACCCCGTTCGATGCGCCATGAAGTGGTTCCCCGAAGCGATGGAGCCACCGTGACCGAAGACAATATCGTGGACCGCGATAGGACCGATCGGGGCGTCATAGGCCTTGCCGTCCAGCCCGCGGTCCATCAGCATTTCGGCGACGGATTGAAGATCCGGGCAGGTGAGCGCGACGAAGCCGTTCGGCTTCAATATGCGATGGAATTCTTTCAGTGCAACGATCACTTCGTGGTCGTAAAGATGCTCGATGTTGTGCGATGACCACACGGCGTCGAAGGTGCCATCGCCGAAATGTGCCCGCATGTCGGTCACGGTCCCGACGACATCGGGCAGCACCTCGGGGTTGAGGTCGAGACGGATCTCCTGCCAGTCGTGGGTCCGAAAACAGGCAGGAAGACCGCTGGATTGTCGAGGTCCAGCCCCAGCATTGAGGACGCGCTTCAAGGGCCCAGTCTCTTTCGCCTCGTCGGTTGTGCTCGCCATCAGAAACCTGGGGGACCGTGCCGCGACGTTGGAAGATGTGGCTGCCGCGGTCGGAGAGGAACGGGAGGCCAGCCTAACCCCGAGTAGGGTATGCCATCCATCGCCATCCAGGGAGAGTAGAAAGGATCGCAACCCGGCACCAATTGCCATTTTTTCCGAAGCGTCGCGGTTTCGCGGTCGACGGCGGGTTTCAGCAGCGTATCGGATGGGCTGACGGTCTCGGTACCGCCGTGGGACAGGCGGGCATGCGGCGTGAAAATGACGCGGCAGCCGATCTCGCGAAGCCGCAAACAATAATCAACGTCGAAATAGGCGATGCGGAAATGATGCTCGTCAAAGCCGTTCAGCCTCGCAAAGCAGCGCCGCGTCGTCAGCATGCAGGCGACCGACACGGCGCTGACCTCGTGGGCGACTTCGAGCCATCCCGCGTAACCCTCGTCGTCGCTGTGCCGATCGCAAAACCGGCTGGCGACCGAGAGACGTGGTCCGAGGACGATCCCAGCCGCTCGCACGAGGCCATCCGGCCACGCGATGAGCGGACCGACTGCGCCGACATCGCGTTCGACGGCGCGGCTCAGCAGTTCCTCTAGCCAGCCGGACGCCTGGGCCATGACTCCTGGCCGGAGAAAGAGCAGGTGCTCGTGCCGTGCCAGCGTGGCGGCGCGGTTGAGGAGGTGGGGCTCGTTGAACCAGCCTGAGACGCGCATGACGTCTGCCCGATGCCGCTCAGCAGCCGCAAGGTTTGCGGAAATCCGTGGATCGGCCGATCCGTTGTCGACGACGATGATTTGAACGCGAACTCCCCCCCAGGTCGCTCGCAGCGATGCGAGCGTGTCGTCGAGGTCGTCACCCCCGTTGCCAACCCCGATCAGGACCGACACTTCAGGGCTCGGAATCCCGCGCCTCACGTGAACGGCCGGAGAGCACGCGTCGAGGAGAGGTGTGACCTCCGCCGAGATCCCCTGCTCCGCTAGTCGCAACGACGTGGCTTCCAGCAGCGCCGGCCTGAGCGCCTCGGGAGATGTCCAGGGTCTCGCCGCCAGGATCGCTGGAACGTGCACCGGAACACGGGGGGAACCGATCTCAGATCCAGCCAAAGCCGGGAAGAGACGATAGAGAGAGTTGCAGCCGAGGCTCAAGGCCGCTTCGACCGCAACCGGCCGAACCGCGAACAGCAACCCGCAATAGCCCTGCTCCAGGAAGAGCTCTTCGTCGTAGCTCGGAAGGCCGAGGGGCCATTCTTCTGCGTCGACTTCGATGGTGACGTCGCAGTAGACCGCGACTGACTCGGCGAATCGGCGCGCCGTATCCGCAAGGATGCCGAGAGCCTGCGGGACGAAACGCGTACCACTGACCGCCACGACGACGAGGTCGCAGGTCGACCCCTCCTCGGCCAGGAAAGCCCGAAGCTGCGCCACGTCGAAATGGACCGGCGCGCGGGGGGGGGGGGCCCCCCCCCCCCCCCCCCC
>CAXUOD010000204.1:5260-9387 GCA_964252585.1 uncultured Lichenihabitans sp.
CCCCGCCGCAGACCACGACGCCGCCTCCTGGGTTCGAAGACTTGACACCGTCGCCTCGAGGTTCGACTCGCCGATGATCACGACCGCGACGTGACCCATGACCGCATTCTCGACGCGAGCCAACGGGAAGCGCGCCCGCCACCCCTCGAGTTCGGAGAATGGGACCGATTGAGGCAGCAGACCATCGGCGAAACGAGCTCGGACGCGCTCGGATTCGATCTCGGCGAAGCTGTCGATCACCCCCGCGAACCCATCCTCGAGGGCAAACACGAGACAGGGGCTACCGTCGAGCTCGATGCCAGCCTCCGTCATGACAGCGACCGTATGCACACGACCATCAGCAAGACGACGGGGAAGACGCAGTTCGAAGCCGCGGGCGATGAAGTAACTGCCTCCCGCCTCGACGTGAGTCCAAGAGCGACATCCGACCCTCGCGACCTCGCTTTCGTGCAGCAAGGCTTTGACGACGGGAGGAGAGGCGCTCTCGTCTTCGGAAAGCCATCCCGAAACCGTCAGGCCTCCCGCCCACCGCACGAAACCTGGTCGCCTCCCTTTGACATCGACCGAAAACCCTGCCCCGTCGTTCGAGAGGCCGGCCAGTAACCTCGAGGAATTGGCGAGACGGGCCTCGACCCACTTGGCTCGTGCTCTGAGGCCCTCGCTCAACTGAAGCGTGAAGCCGTAACAGCCATCCGCCACATTGAGATCGGCGACGTAGTCTTGGGCTCGCAACAGGGCGACCGGCAAGCCGTCGACGATGATGTCCACGGCGAAGCGCGTCGACGGGTCTCGCGGATCGGCCACGAAGCCGCGCAGGAGGCCATTGCCGGCAAACCGAAGGTCGGCAACAAGGTCTGGACGATCGTTCTCCTGCATCATGCGGAGATGTCGCTGGTCGCTCGACGTCCGCTGCACCAGGCCACGATGGTTCGACAAGCGTCGGCATCACCGAGGCGATGATCGAGCGCGAGATCGGCAGGTGCTTTGGCGAGACAGCCGGCCGACCAATCGAAATAGCAGATCGGAACGTCAAGCCTGTCTCCGAGATCTTCGACGTGCCAATACATCGACGTGCGGTATGGCGACAGCAGAGCTCCGACGCCATATTGCGTCGCGATGGTTCCAGGATCGTCGCCCAACAGAGGGCCCGTTACCCAAACATTGCCTGGAGACATCAACTGAGGCTCGTCGATGGCCTGTCCGAGGACAATCAACGTCGTGGCCGACTTGCGGCGAAGGGTGCGCGCCAACGACAGGAGAAAAAGCTCTGCCGCAGCATCGGCTACCGCGAACGACACGCCGAGCCTGGTGATCTCCCCACCCTGTTTAAGCGGCCGGTTCAGGCTGGGCGGCCGCGTGGATCCGGACACCGCGACCGTGTCGAGCCAAGCGGCCGCCATCCGGTCGAGCACGGAGACTCGGCTCGGCGCAGACCTACGGGGAAACACTGACGAGTACCAGTTCCTGGACGGTCCACCATGCTCCTGGATCAGTGTCGCGGCCGAAGCCAAACTTTCGATCAGCACGGCAAGCGGGCGGTCAAGTTCAGTCAACAGCCGAACGAGCACTGAGGGCAGATGTTGAGGCTCCAGGACTTCGACCTCGATGCCGTCGAACGGCTTCAGGTAAGCCAGGACGCGCCAGATGCCGTCGTTCATGAGGTCGAAACGCAGAGAACGCGGCCCAGCCCCTTCCGGGACCCCGAGGTCGATCTCGACCCGATGATGCGGGCCGCGCCAACGCATCAGCAGGACAGGGCGCGCGCTGGCGCGCCACACCTTGATGCGCTCGTCGAAAAGTGCGTCGCTGCCGGCTGCCCGACCCACCACGATCACGGCGCGATCCAACCCTGGCCGAAGCCTTTCCTCGATCGCGGCGCGGGCCACTCGCAAAGGGTCGGCGAAATCGAACACCACGTCATCGAGTTCGAATTCCGGAAACCGTCGCTTCAGGACAACATGGTTCCGCGCCACCAAGGCCCGCTTTTCGGAACCGAAAGAACGTCCTCCCTCATGCGAAACATAGACGTCGCAAGCAGCGACATTCCTGAGACCGGCCTGCCGCACGCGAAGATAGAAGTCGACGTCTTCGTAATAGCCGCGGCCGTAAAGAAGACTCAATGGACCGACTTGTCTCAGTGCCGTCTGTGTCACGTAGAGGCAGGAGCCCAGTGGCGCCAACAGATCGACCACCTGGCCGGGATTCGCAGCCTGAGCGGCCTGATCGACGTCGACGTGGTCCGCAGCCTCCATGAGAGGGTTGGCGTGAAGAGGATCCGGGAACCCCGTCTCCCCGGAATCGTTCGACAGCGGCGAAACCGTCCCGATGTCCGGCGCGCTTCGAGCCGCCGCTCTCAAACGCTCCAGGGCACCCTTTGGCAGAATGACGTCCGAGTTGAGAAGCAGAACATCGCCTTGTGGGCAGAATGAAAGACCGAGGTTGACGGAAGCCGCGAAGCCTTCATTGACGCGGGATCGGTGATAGACCCCATTCGTGTTCTCGCAGAAACGTCGTCCGAGCTCCGTAACCGCCGAGTTGGGCGAAGCGTCATCGATGACGACGAACGTGACATCGAGCCGCGATTGTTCCGACAAAGCTTCAAGGCAGGCCCGGAGACTGTTCGCGTCTCCGTAGATTGGAACAATGACGGACAACAGGCTGGAATCATCCGAGGACTTCTCGGTGATCGACGATGCCGAGATCTCTGGATGATGGGTCGTGGGTTCACCGCTATCGAGACCCACGCGCCCCCTGACCACGACAGCAAGGGATGGATCCGCGGGTAGGCTGAACGATGTTCTGAGCCCATTCCCGCTTCCGCTGACCGCCGAGTCGAACGAGATGGGCTTGGTCACCTGCCGACCATCGCCGAATTGCAAATCGATCGACGGCTGCGCTCGATCGAGACCAGCAACCCAATCCTGTATGCGAGCGCCCTCTCTTGTGGCCTTGTGAACCACCCGTTCGCCACCTGAAAAGAGGCGGTTCACGGCATCATCCCTGGCCGCGCGACCGGCCTGATCCAGCAATAAGAGACTCCGCGCCGCGCGATCCCGCTTCTGACCGTCGGGATGATGGCGCAACAGCCAGCAAAGAACCGGGAGATCCCGTGCCCCGACCGCTTCCGCGCGCTCTACATCCATTGCCGCGGATTCTGAGAAGCCGAGCCGAGCCAACGCAAATGAACGTTCGAGATAGTCCTGCGCCGAAGGACGAACTGCGCGGCACAGCCGATCCGCCCTGTAGTAATCTAGAAGTTCGTTGGACCCGTTGCGCTTCATCCAGCCACCAGCAGGCTCTTCTCTTGATCCTATCCGTTCGAAGAACTTGCGTGATGGCTGAGATCTACTCAGCGAAGCTAGAGTATAGACAATCGTTGTTGAAGCGTAGACTGAAGTTCGCCGTCGTGAAACGCGTAACGACCAAGCAGACCGGTGCGTGAGTCACGACAACGCTAGATGACAGCGAACTCCACTCGCGACGACGCCGATGATCCCTTCAGCCCGAAGCCAACTGGCACTCCAGTCTCTCGCTAGGTAGTAGTCCCAAGCCTTACCCAATAGGGCAAATGACATTTCAGCTTACTTCACTCAAAATTGATCAGATTGCCCGCCAAAATCCAAGGTCACATTATGCACATGCAACGTTTCACCGCCGGAGAACTTCAGCGTGGTAGAACCATCCTTGTTCAGATGCTCCGACTGAATCGACCCGAACTGGTCAGCCAGATGCACTGTGACCACGCCACTGTTGCTCCCCATCCCGCCGAACAAAGTATCATGTGCGAACTTACCCGCGCCAATCGTGACGTCCAAATCGCCCGCTCCGCCCTGAACGGAGGCGTGGGCATCTCCATTAACATTGATCGAGTCGGCGAACTGACCGCCGACATAGCTATCGTGAGCCCTTAGTTGATCCAGGTTGCCATTACCACCGTTGATCAGAGCCTGCCCACCGCCGAAGATCTGAGCACCGGCGCCACCATTGATCGTCTCCGGGCCCAGGCCAGCGTAAATCGTATCCTGTGACTGGCCAGCGTTGATCGTGTCGTTGCCCGTTCCGGTAATGAAGTTCTTGCCTAAGGTGGTCGATATCACATCATTGCCGCCTGAATTGATCGTATCCGC
>CAXUOD010000205.1:0-9362 GCA_964252585.1 uncultured Lichenihabitans sp.
TCCTCAACCGCAAGAACATCATCATCATTCTGATGTCGGTCGAGTTGATCCTGCTGGCCGTGAACGTCAATCTGGTGGCCTTCTCGGCTTTCCTCGGCGATCTGACGGGTCAGGTCTTCGCGCTTCTCGTCCTCACGGTCGCGGCGGCCGAGTCTGCGATCGGCCTCGCGATCCTGGTCGTGTTCTACCGGAACAAGGGTACGATCGCGGTCGAAGACATCAACACCATGAGGGGCTGAGGCAAGACGCCATGTATGACGCCATTGTCTTCCTGCCGCTTCTCGGCAGCCTGATCGCGGGCCTCTTTGGCCGCCGGATCGGAGACCGTAACTCCGAGTTCGTCACCACCGGCCTTCTGGGCCTCGCCTGTTTTCTTGCCTGGATCGCCTTTTTCAGTGTCGGCTTCTGGCACCACGACACCCATGTGGCGGTCGCCAACTGGTTCACGGTCGGCGACCTGTCGGTGGCTTGGGCGTTCCGCATCGACACGCTCACCGCCGTCATGCTGATCGTGGTCACGACCGTCTCGACGATCGTGCACGCCTATTCGATCGGCTACATGCACGACGACCCGAGCCGGCCGCGCTTCTTCAGCTACCTTTCGCTGTTCACCTTCGCCATGCTGATGCTGGTGACGTCCGACAACCTCGTGCAGATGTTCTTCGGCTGGGAAGGCGTCGGGCTCGCATCCTACCTTCTGATCGGCTTCTGGTACACGCGTCCGACCGCGAACGCGGCCGCCATCAAGGCCTTCGTGGTCAACCGGGTCGGCGACTTCGGATTCTCGCTCGGCATCTTCCTCGTCTTCGCGCTGACGAAATCGGTCAGCTTCGACACGATCTTCGCGGCGGCGCCCGGCCTCGCGGGCAAGACTTATCATGCGTTCGGTCTCGACGCCGATGCCGTGACGCTCGCCTGCCTGCTGCTGTTCATGGGCGCGATGGGCAAGTCGGCGCAGTTCCTGCTGCACACCTGGCTGCCGGACGCCATGGAGGGACCGACGCCGGTTTCCGCCTTGATCCATGCCGCCACCATGGTGACGGCCGGCGTCTTCATGGTGGCGCGCCTGTCGCCGCTCTTCGAGATGTCGCCCGCGGCCCAGACCTTCGTGATCACGATCGGTGGCATCACCTGCTTCTTCGCCGCGACCGTCGGCCTCGTCCAGAACGACATCAAGCGGGTCATCGCCTATTCGACCTGTTCGCAACTCGGCTACATGTTCGTGGCGCTCGGCTGCGGCGGCTATGCGATCGGCATCTTCCACCTCTTCACCCATGCCTTCTTCAAGGCGCTGCTCTTCCTCGGCGCCGGATCGGTCATCCACGCGGTCGGCGGCGAGCAGGACATGCGTCGCATGGGAGGGCTCGCGAGCAAGATCCCGGTCACGTTCTGGCTGATGGTCATCGGCACCCTGGCCCTGACCGGCTTCCCGTTCACGGCCGGCTATTACTCCAAGGATGCCATCATCGAAGCCGCCTATGCGTCGCAGCGCGGCGGGGCGGCCTTCGGCTGGCTCATGACTACGGTGGCGGCTGGCCTGACGTCGTTCTACTCCTGGCGCCTGATCTTCATGACGTTCTTTGGCGCATCTCGCGCCGAGACGGCTCATGAGGAGACCGATCACAACACCCATCACGAGCCGGGCGACACGCACCAGAGCGGCGGGGCGCCGTCCGAGCACGAGCAGGCGGCCGTCACGCAGGACAGCCACGCGAGCGTCGCGGCCGCGGACCACGACGATCATGGACACGGGCATGGTCATGGCGGCGAGCCGCACGAGTCGCCGCCCATCATGCTCTATCCGCTCTACGTCCTGGCCTTCGGGGCACTGTTCGCCGGCCTCCTGTTCCACCACGTCTTCATCGGCGGCGGCCGGGAGTGGTTCTGGGGCGAGGCGCTGTTCTACGGCGCTTCGAACCACCTCTTCGAAGACATGGAGCACGTTCCCTGGTTCGTTTCGGCGCTGCCGAGCCTCATGTTCGTGTTCGGACTCGGTGTCGCCTATTACGTCTACGTTATGCAGCCCGGCACGGCCGACCGCTGGGCCAAGGTCAACCCGCCGCTGTACCGCTTCCTGCTCAACAAGTGGTATTTCGACGAACTCTACGATTTCCTCTTCGTCCGCCCGGCCTTCTGGCTCGGCCGGCTCTTCTGGAAACAGGGTGATGGTCGCATCATCGACGGCTTCGGACCCGACGGCGTGGCCAACGCGGTGCTGGCCACGACCGATCGCGTCGTCAAGATCCAGACCGGGTACGTCTATCACTACGCTTTCGCCATGATGCTCGGCGTCGCGGCCTTCATCACCTGGTATCTCGTCGGGGGCGTGCGCTGATGTTCGGCTTCGGAATCCTGTCGGGCCTCATCTTCCTCCCCATTGTCGGCACGGTCTTCATCCTCATGTTGCGGGGAGAGGACGAGGCGACGTTGCGCAACGCGCGCTGGGCCGCGCTGATCACCAGCACCGTGGTGTTCCTGCTTTCGCTCGTCGCCTGGGGCCGGTACGACAGCGGCACGGCGGCGTTCCAACTCGTGGAGAGCCGGGCCTGGCTCGGCGGCGGCCTCGGCTACAAGCTGGGCGTCGATGGGGCGTCGATGCCCTTCATCATGCTCACGACCTTCCTGATGCCCTTCTGCATCGCCTCCGCCTGGGAAGCCATCACGTTCCGGGTCAAGGAGTTCATGATCTGCTTCCTGGTACTGGAAGCGGCCCTGATCGGCGTCTTCGCCTCGCTCGACATCGTGCTGTTCTACCTCTTCTTCGAGGGCGGCCTCATTCCGATGTTCCTGATCATCGGCATCTGGGGCGGCAAGCGCCGCATCTATGCGTCGATGAAGTTCTTCCTCTACACGCTCCTCGGCTCGCTGCTGATGCTGCTGGCCATCATGAAGATGTACGGGGTCGCGGGCACCACGGACATCACGGTCCTTCAGCACACGCAATTCCCGCTCTCGATGCAATACTGGCTGTGGCTGGCCTTCTTCGCGTCCTTCGCGGTCAAGATGCCGATGTGGCCGGTGCATACTTGGCTTCCCGACGCTCATGTCGAGGCCCCGACCGCCGGATCCGTGGTGCTGGCCGGCATTCTGTTGAAGCTTGGAGGCTATGGCTTCCTGCGCTTCTCCCTACCGATGTTCCCCGAGGCGTCGCATTACTTCGCGCCGCTCGTCTTCGCGCTGTCGGTCATCGCGATCGTCTACACGTCCCTCGTGGCCCTCGTGCAGGAGGACATGAAGAAGCTGATCGCCTACTCGTCCGTGGCTCACATGGGCTTCGTGACCATGGGGCTGTTCACCATGACGCCTCAAGGCATCCAGGGCGCCATCTTCCTCATGATCTCGCATGGGCTCGTCTCGGGGGCGCTCTTCCTCTGCGTCGGCGTCGTCTACGACCGCATGCACACCCGCGAGATCGCGGCCTATGGTGGCCTCGTCGAGCGGATGCCGAAATATGCCGTCGTGTTCCTGCTCTTTACCATGGCCAACGTCGGCCTGCCGGGGACGTCCGGCTTCGTGGGCGAGTTCCTGACCATGCTGGCGGCATTCCAGGTCAACACCTGGGTGGCGCTCTTCGCGACGCTGGGAACGATCCTGTCGGCAGCCTACGCGCTTTATCTTTATCGGCGGGTCGTGTTCGGCAAGCTCGAGAAGGTCTCGCTCAAGGGTATCCTCGACCTTTCCCCGCGTGAGGTCGCGATCCTGGCGCCGTTGCTGCTCTTGACGCTCTATTACGGCTTTCATCCGCAGCCGATCCTCGACTCCTCACAGGCGACGGTGGATGGCATGATGAAGACCTTCGCGGCATCCGCAGCGCCCCATCCCGTCGCGGCGGCGTCCTTTGGCGGGACCCCGGGGGTGTTCCCCGCCGCTTCGGCAGCCGTTCGCGCCGCCTCGGCGACGTCCAAAGCCGCCCCGGCGGCCTTCCAAGCCGCCCAGGCGGCCTCCGAGGCCGCCGCAGCGGCCCCAGCTCCATCGCAGGATTGACGATGCCCGCCGGCTATTCCTTTGCGCTTCTCTTCCCCGAGTTGGTTCTCGGGATCGGAGCTCTGGTGCTCCTGGTGATCGGCGCGATCCAGGGCGAGAAATCGACGAACCTCGTGACCGAACTGGCGGTGGGGCTCATCGGCGTGGCCCTGATCGGCGTCGTGGCGGGCCATTCCGAAGGGGTGAGGCTCGGCTTCGACGGCGCTTTCGTGGACGACACGTTCGGGCGCTTCATGCAGGCCCTCGCTCTCATCGGCTCGCTCGTGACCCTCGTCATGGCGATCCCGTTCCTGCGCCGCGAGGGCATCCACAAGTTCGAATACCCCGTCCTGATCATGCTCTCCACCATGGGCATGATGGTGCTGATCTCGGCCGGAAATCTCATCGCGCTCTACCTCGGCTTCGAACTGATGAGCCTCGCGCTCTACGTCATCGCGGCCTTCCATCGCGACGACCTGCGGGCCACCGAGGCCGGCCTGAAATATTTCGTGCTCGGTGCGCTGTCGTCGGGGATGCTGCTCTACGGCGCCTCCTTGATCTACGGCTTTGCCGGCACGGTCTCGTTCATCGGCATCGCCCAGGCCCTGCAGGGCCATCAGGCCATCGGGGTCATCTTCGGCCTCGTGTTCCTGTCGGCCGGTCTCGCGTTCAAGATGTCAGCCGTGCCGTTTCACATGTGGACGCCGGACGTCTATCAGGGCGCGCCGACGCCGGTGACGGCCTTCTTCGCCACCGCGCCCAAGATGGCGGCCGTCGCCATCACGGTTCGGGTCATCATCACGGCTTTCCCGGGCATCCAGACCCAGTGGCAGCAAATCATCATCTTCATCTCCATCGCCTCCATGCTGCTCGGATCCTTCGCGGCCATCGGCCAGCGGAACTTCAAGCGGCTGATGGCCTATTCGGCGATCGGCAACATGGGCTTCGCGCTGACCGGGCTTGCAGCCGGAACGGAAGCCGGCGTTTATGGCGTGCTGATCTACATGTCGGCCTACCTCATCATGACGCTCGGCACCTTTGCGGCCATGCTCTCGATGCAGCGCAAGGGCCGTGCGGTCGAAACCGTGGAAGACCTCGCGGGGCTCGGTCAGACGAACCCGGCGATGGCGTTCTTTCTCGCCATGATCATGTTCTCGCTGGCCGGCGTTCCGCCCCTCGCCGGCTTCTTCGCCAAATTCTACGTGTTCCAGGCCGCCATCCAGGCAAACCTCAACTGGCTGGCCGTGATCGGCGTCCTGGCCAGCGTGGTTGCGGCCTACTACTACCTGCGCATCGTCAAGATGATGTACTTCGACTCTCCGGCCGAGGCCTTCGACCGGCAAGGCCCCGCGGTCCGTGCGGTGTTGGCCATCGCGGGGCTGGTGATGCTGCTGTTCTGGGTCTTCCCGGCCCCCGTCGTCGAAGCGGCCTCGGCGGCAGCTCGATCCCTGTTCTGAGACGTGATCGCCGCGGTCGCGCTCGAGCGGGGCTATAGACTCGCCCACCTCGCGAGCATCGGTTCGACGAACCAGGAAGCGCTCGAACGGGCGCGGTCCGGCGAAGACGGGCCGATCTGGGTCGTGGCGGACGTTCAGACCCGCGGCCGCGGCCGCAGCGGGCGCGATTGGTGCTCGCCAGGCGGCAATCTCTACGCGACCCTGTTGCTCGTCGACCCCTGCGAGGCGCGGGTGATGCCGCAGCTCGGCTTCGTGGCAGGCGTCGCCCTCGCGAGGGCGCTGTGGGCGATCGCCGGACCCGACTGCGGTCTGGCCCTCAAATGGCCGAATGACATGCTGTGCCGCGGCGCGAAGCTGGCCGGCATCCTGGTCGAAGCGATCTCGGGCCCGACGGGTGTCCTCTCGGCCGTGTTGGGGTTCGGCGTCAACTGCCGGTCTCATCCGTCGGATCTCGCTTATCCGGCGACCCATTTGACGGCCGCCATCGGAGCGGGCGGGACGCGAGACCTGCTGTTCTCGACTTTGTCGGCCAGCGTGCCGGAGGTCCTCGACCTCTGGGATCGCGGTGCTGGTTTCGCGGCGATCCGCGCCGAATGGCTCACCTACGCGCTGCCCGTCGGTTCCGCCCTTGCGGTAACCCGCCCGGACGGGCGATACAGGGGCAAATTCAAGACCGTCGATCCCGACGGACGACTCATTCTCGAGACGAACTCTGGTGTATTGACCGTGGAAGCGGGCGATGTTTTTTTGGCAGATCACGACATGACCGCCGCATCGTAAGTGGATGAAAGAAAATGACGGACGGCGGCGAAGAACTTGTCTTCTGCGCGCTCGGAGGCTTGGGCGAAATCGGCATGAATGCCGCGCTTTACGGCTTCGGGCCACCTGAACGGCGCAAGTGGATCATGGTGGATTGCGGGCTGGCGTTTGCCGGGCCGGACCTGCCGGGCATCGACCTGCTGCTGCCGGACCTCGCTTTCGTCGAGCGGATCAGGAAGGATCTCCTCGGCCTCATCATCACGCATGCCCATGAGGACCATATCGGGGCCGTGGCCGATCTTTGGCCGAAGCTGCGGTGCCGGGTCTTCGCGACGCGGTTCGCGGCCGGCCTGCTCGAAGCCAAGCATGTCAACGACATGAACCTGTCGCAGCTCGAGGTCGAGACCGTGGCGCTTGGCGGTCGCATCAAGCTCGGCCCGTTCGAGGTCGAGTTCATTCCGGTCGCGCACTCGATCCCGGAAAGTTCGGCACTCGCGATCCGGACACCCCTCGGCACCGTGGTGCATTCCGGGGATTGGAAGATCGACCATACCCCGACCATGGGACCGCCGACCGATGCCGAGCGCCTGACCGCGATCGGTGACGAAGGCGTTCTGGCGCTGGTCTGCGACTCCACCAACATTCTGCGTGACGGCGAAAGTCCGTCCGAACAAGAGGTGGCGACGAACCTCCGCCGGCTCATCGAGGAGGCTCCCGGCCGGGTGGTCGTGACGACCTTCGCGTCGAACGTGAGCCGCTTGAAGGCGGTGGCGGATGCCGCGGCGGCCTCAGGGCGCAGCGTCATCATCGGCGGCCGCGCCATGGAGCGGACGATTGGGGTCGCGCGCGACTGCGGCTATCTCGACGGCGTACCGGGGTTCTTCTCGACGGAGCGCTATGCGACGCTTGATCGCAACCGGACCGTTCTGCTCGCGACGGGAAGCCAGGGTGAACCGCGCGCGGCTTTGGCGCGCATGTCGCAGGACGACTACGGCGACGTGCGGCTCGCGCCCGGAGACCGGGTGATCTTCTCGTCGAGGACGATCCCGGGCAACGAACGGGAGGTCAACCGCATCATCAACGGGCTCGTGGCCCAGGGTGTCGAGGTCATCACGGACCGCACCCACATGGTCCATGTGTCGGGGCATCCGCGCCGCGCCGAGGTGGCGAAGTTCTATGGCTGGGTCCGGCCGCAGATCGCCGTGCCGGCGCATGGCGAGCCCTTGCATCTCGCCGAACATGCGGCCTTCGCGAGGTCGCTCGGCGTGCCCAAGGTCATCAAGGCCGGCAACGGCGACATGGTGGTCCTGGCGCCGGGCGATCCCGGAATCAGCGATCAGGTGCAGCACGGTCAGCTGGCCAAGGACGGTTCCGTCGTCATTCCGTCCAACGATCCCGCCATCGCGGCCCGGGTGAAACTGGCTTTCGCGGGCGTGATCTCGATCGCCGTCGCGTTCACGGCGCGAGGCGATGTGGCCGGCGACCCCGACGTCCTGATGAGCGGACTACCGAGTCACACCCGCGACGGCAAACCCATGGACGTGACGGTGGATGACGCCATCTTCAACACGCTCGACAACCTCGGCCGCGGCAAACGTCGGGATCCGGAAGCGGCAGCCAATGCGATCGAGCGATCGGTCCGGGGAGCCGTCGGAGCCGCCTGGGGCAAGAAGCCCCTGGTTCATGTCCTGATCCTCGAAGCGTGAGGCCTGCGCCGGGGTGACCGCATGACGTTCGCCCTACCGATCCCGATCCCGATGGCCATCGCGATCTATTTCACGACGTGGTGGGTGGTCCTCTTCGCCGTTCTCCCCTGGGGCGTTCGGTCCCAGGAAGAAGCAAGCGACATCGTGCCCGGCAGCGACCCGGGTGCCCCGACGTTGCCGCGGTTGCTCGGGAAGGCCCTGTGGACGACGGCCATCTCGGCCGTCGTCTTCGTCCTCATCCTGGTGCTCTTCGCCCTCGAATGAGGGTCAGGCACTGGTTTCGGGGGTCTTCAGCAAGGCGCAGCCCGAGATCACCCAGTGACCGTCCACTTTTTCCAGCGTGTAGACGGCCGTCCAGACACCGCCATTGGCATCGACGACGGTGACCTTCTGGACCGTGCCGCTGTCGGACGTCATCGTCGGCTCGAAATGGGTCGAGCGTGGATGGACCAGGGCCGGATAGCTCTGCTTGACCATGCCGAGGAAGGAACCGGCGTCTGGAAACTTGCTCTTGATGCCCTCTGACGCGAAGCTTTCCGCTTGTGCCGCATCGTCGCGTCCGAAGGCGTCGATCTGCGTGGTGATGACCGTTTGGATCTCGGGATCGGCGCCCGCATCGGCGGCACGTGACGGCAGGTTGCCTATGACCGTGAAAATGCCGGCCACGATGAGCGAGGGGAAAAGGTGGGTTGAAGGGCGCATGACGAAGCTCCTGGACACCCTCAGCACTTAAGTCGCGCGCGGGCCACGGCGAGGGGTGCCGAAGCCGTGCCGTCGTTTTCGATGGTTTCGACAGGCCCCGTACAGAAACCGACGTGCTGTGCGGTTCGACCTCGACTTGACCCTGAAGCCGCTAGGCCTTACGTCGAACCCCTCCCTCGGGAGCGCGTAGCTCAGTCGGTAGAGCATCTGACTTTTAATCAGAGGGTCCCGGGTTCGAGCCCCGGCGCGCTCACCATTAGTCTCGGCGATCCGTCCGTTGACCTCCCATGAAGAGCTGGCATGTCCAATTGGGACGCTTGATGATCAGCCGCTCGGCAAGCTTCGGATACTGTTTCCTCGGCTCGCATCGCAGGTGCGTGGCAGCTTCGGTGCGCTTGTGCCTCATGTTGCTGCGGCGGAGGTCGTCCAGGCTGCTGCGGCCGACGGAACAGGTTGGATCGAGTTCATAGTCTGCGATCAGCTCCTTTGCCCTGTCGAGTGTCGCAACGGCCTCGTTCGGGTGCGGTCGTCGGGCTCGGCATTGTTGGATGGAGTGTCAATGTCCTGCTTCACCAACGGCAGTTCATGCACCGGCTCTTCGAATGCGGCGCACGGCCGCCCTAGTCCGACGATGGACGGAGGGTCAGACCGCCCCATGTGCGACCTTTGACAGATTTGCAGAGATAGTTCGATGGCGGCCAGTCGCAACACCAACGCGGAGCAGCCCAGAGGACGCGAAGCGGGCGATCAAAGGTAGCCACGTGAGCGAGATGGA
>CAXUOD010000206.1:0-9335 GCA_964252585.1 uncultured Lichenihabitans sp.
CGGGCGGAGGCCGCTGGAGAAGCCGGCGGAGAGCGGCCCGCAGGGCCGTGTCGAAACACGCCGGGCCCCGACCGTACAGCGGCCCGTCCCTCGACACGACCGCGTCCCGCGGCCGGCTCGGGATGAGGACATTGTACTCCCTATAACCACACGCTGAGCGGAGCCGGTGGGGCTCCGGCGGGCGGAGGCCGCTGGAGAAGCCGGCGGAGAGCGGCCCGCAGGGCCGTGTCGAAGCAGGCACGGTCTCCGTGGCGAAGGTGTTGCGTCCTGCGACACGGGTTGCTCCGGACCCGGCCCTAAGGTCACGGACGATCGCCTGCGTTGGTCTCAAGGAGCGGCAGGTTGTCCGGCGTCGGTTCCCGGCGGAGCCGGGGCGACCGGCCGAGGCGCGTTGGCGACATCGGATTCGATCTTGAGCTGCGCACGAAGGTCGGCCAGAGCGCCCGTGGTCTGGGCTAGCGCGGCCCTTGCCTCCGTCGCTTCGGCGACGATGCGGTCGCGCAGCGCCGAGTCGTCCGCAATGGCCTTCTCGATCTCGCTGCGCTGCTGGGCAGCATGGTTCAGCGCATCTCGAACAGCCGACAATTGGGTCTCGTTCGCCGATTTCTGAGCAGCGGTCTCCGCGCGGAGCTGCGTCGAGTCGCGTTGCAGGCCGGCCAATCGGGCCGTCTCGTCCGCAATCTGCTGCTTGAGAGCCGTGGTGGTCTGGTTCGCGGCGGCTTCCTCTTTCTGCGCGGCGGTTCTCCGGTCCGCGATCTGCTGGTTCAGGGCCGCGATACTCTGCTCCGCCGCATCGGTCTCCGTCCGTGCGGCGGCCGTGCGGTCCGCGATCTGCTGGTTCAGGGCCGCGAGCTTCTGCTGCGCCGCATCGGTCTCCGTCCGTGCGGCGGCCGTGCGGGCCGCGATCTGCTGGTCCAAGGTCGCGAGCTTCTGCTGCGCCGCATCCGCGTCTTTCTGCGCAGCCGCCGACCGGTCTGCGATCTGCTGGTTCAGAGCCGCACTCTGCTGGTCGAGGGCAGCAAGCTCCTGCTTGGCCGCGTCTGCCTCGCTCCGCGCCGCAGCCGTCCTCTCCGCGATCTGCTGGCCCAAGGCCGCGATGTTCTGCTTGGCCGTATCCGCCGCTTCCTGCGCCGCGGCCGTTTTGGCCGCAATCTGCGCCTCGAGGGCCACGGCGGTCTGCTTCGCCTCGTCGATGTCCTTCTGCGCGGCTGTCGCCTCGACGCTCTCGCGCTCGACATTGGCGGTAGCGTCGGCCAAGGCCTTGGTGGCGGTGTCCCGCTGCTCGGCGAGCCCGGCCAAGGCGTCGCGCAGATCCGACGTCTGCTTGTCGAGTGTCGCTTGTTCTGCTTTGCGCTTGCTGAGCTGGTCGTCGAACTCCGATATCTGCTGACGCAGCGCATCGACGCCCTGGCGCGAGGCTCCGGTCTCGGCATCGACGCGGTCGCGTTCCGTATTGGCCTCGGCGATCGCCTGCTCGGCCGCCGCGCGATCCTTCACGGCTTGCGCCAGCGCGGCGCGGGCCGCATCGCGCTGCGCCTCCATGGAGACCCGGGTCTTGTCGAGCTCTGCCGCCGATGTCCTGGCGCTCGCGAGCGAGGCCTCCGCGTCGCGCTGGCGCCTTTCGAGGTCCGCGACCGTTCCCGCCGTCGCTTGCTGCGCTTTCAGGGTCGTGTCGAGCGCCCGGTTCTGCTCGGTCAACGAGGCCACGGTGCCCTGCAGGTCGTCGCGTTCCGACCCGGCGGAGGCCCAGCCCCAGACGAACAGCGCCCATCCGATCACGGCGAAGCCGATCAAGGCCAAAGTCACGGGCCGACGTAGGTCATCGCTCACATTCATCACAATCGCGCTCCACCCCCCGCCGTGCAGGGAAGCACGACGGCGATGCCATTGTCACGCCCCCGCGATCCCCGCGGTTCGTTGAAACACATATGCGTTACCCGGGCGGCGAGCGCCGCTCTAAGCACCTGTTAAGGTCAACGAACCATGGTGCGACTGTCGCCTTCCGGGGCGGACAGTGTCAGAGTCGAGCAGCCACGGGTCCCATGACCTCTCATAAAGAACCGCATTTCAGCTACACCGAAGCGACGCTCCGGCGTGAGGTCCACACCGACACTTCCCACTGGGAGTTGATGTACAAGGCCATGCTGGCCCAGTTGATGACCTATGTCGATGCGTCGGTCGTCCGCGCGTTGGCGGAGCGCGGTATCGATCACCCGCGCGCGTCCGGCGCCTCGACGGGACGCGGAGCCCAACCCTACGAGACCGGCCGGACCGCCAGCGCCAACGCCGCGCAGGGCCACCGCTACGACCCTTCCATGAACGGCGCGTTCGGCGGTATCCCGATCCCGCCTTGGCTGCAGCCTTTCACCCTCCCCGAACAGGTGCGGTTCACCCGCACGCCCGATGCCTTGCTGCGCCACGCCCCGAACGACGACCCGGAGATGCCGGTCGACGAGTTCGGGTGCCAGGGCGACGACGCCGTGCCGATCTGGAAAAGGCCTGTCGTCCTCCCGGCCAACGTCAGGTTCAACCGCACGCCCGACCCCAAGCCCATCGGCTACGACAACGAGCCGGACGTCGTCGAGGCCCAGACGTTCACGGAGGAGGCCGTCCTGCCCGAGGCCGCAGCGTCTCGGGAGGCCGCATTATCGGCCGGGGGTGGAGCGTCGCATCCGGCCGGCGACGAGTCGGCATTGCCGGCATGGTTCGGCATGGTACAGGTCGAACCGGCGGCGATACCCTCCGCCGAAGGACAGGCGCGGTCTCCGATCCTCGTCGAGGAGCAGAGCGAGGCTCACGACGCCGAGGACCTCGCCTCGGCCTGGCTCCAGGCGCACGACAGGATCGTCGCCGGGAGGCCGTTGCGCCTGACGTCGGACCAGACCCTCGGTGATGTCCTGACGGCCGTCGAGGCGGTGGCGCTCGACCCCGACGCCTCGATCAACCCCTATGGCGACAGTCGGCTATGGACCGCGCCGCCGGAGCCGAAGCAACCCTCGGCCGAACTTCACCCTTTCGGCGATCCCGCATTCTGGATCGAAGGCCTGGCCTAGGCGGGCCTCGGTCAGGCCTTCGTCTCCGGCCACGCCGTTGTCGCCGCCGTCGATGAGCCTTTCCAGCACCCCGGCCTCGCCGGGCCGGAGTCGATCGAAGCCGCAGCCGAAAGCCCGGAGGCGGTGCCGGATCGCCTGGCTCTGCCGGCACCGGATTGGCTGTATGTTCCCGCATCTCAGCCCGACGCGGCTGATGTGACCCGAGCCGAGACCCCGGCGACGCAGGGCTTGCCGAGGGAGCTGCCGCGGGGCTCGATCGAAGCGGAGGCCGACGATGCGGCCGACAGTGGCCCTTACGGCGACTCCGCTCTTTGGCTGACACTGATCGGTGTCGAGGACACCACGAAAGTGAGGCCGGAGCACGACCCGGACGCCGTCGGTCAGGAGGCCGCGAGCCCGCCGGCGGCAGCGCCCGTCGGCATCGCATCGCCGGCCGACGCCCGCTCCTTCGTGGGCCCGGCCCGCGCCGGCCGTCGCGGCGGCACGGGAACGCCGCACGGGCTCGCGCCCTTCGAAGCGACGAACCGGGTCAGAACCGATCCGGCCCTCTACGAGGATCCGCCGCTCGCCCTCCTGATGCCGCCGCCCGAATCCACGGGAGAGGTGCTCTCGAGCGGTGCGCTCGAACAGAATGCCCGGCTGCTCGAAGGCGTGCTGGAAGAGTTCGGGATTCGCGGCGAGATCATCGACGTGCGGCCCGGGCCCGTCGTCACGCTCTACGAGCTCGAACCCGCGCCCGGCACCAAGTCGAGCCGCGTGATCGGCCTGGCGGACGACATCGCCCGCTCGATGTCGGCCGTCTCGGCCCGCGTGGCCGTTGTTCAGGGACGCAACGCTATCGGCATCGAACTGCCGAACCAAAGGCGCGAGACCGTGTTCCTGCGCGAGCTCGTCTCTGCGGAAGACTTCGGCGAGAGCCGGCAGAAGCTCGCCATCGCGCTCGGCAAGACGATCGGCGGAGAGCCGGTCATCGTCGACCTCGCCCGCATGCCGCATCTTCTCGTGGCCGGAACCACCGGCTCGGGCAAGTCGGTCGCGATCAACACCATGATCCTGTCGATCCTCTACCAGCTGCGGCCGGAGCAGTGCCGGCTCATCATGATCGACCCGAAGATGCTGGAACTCTCGATCTACGAGGGCATCCCGCACCTCCTCACGCCCGTGGTGACGGACCCGAAGAAGGCGGTCGTGGCCTTGAAATGGGCCGTCCGCGAGATGGAGGACCGCTACAAGAAGATGGCCAAGGTGGGCGTCCGCAACATCGACGGCTTCAATGCGCGTGTCGTCGAGGCGGCCGCGAAAGGCGAGGTCATCACCCGGACCGTCCAGACCGGCTTCAACCGCGAGACGGGCGAGCCGATCTTCGAGACCGAACAGATGGAGTTGTCGCCGCTCCCCTATATCGTGATCATCGTGGACGAGATGGCCGACCTCATGATGGTGGCCGGGAAGGACATCGAGGGCGCGATCCAGCGGCTCGCCCAGATGGCACGGGCGGCCGGCATCCACCTCATCATGGCGACCCAGCGGCCTTCGGTCGACGTCATCACGGGCACCATCAAGGCCAATTTCCCGACCCGCATCTCCTTCCAGGTCACGAGCAAGATCGACAGTCGCACCATCCTGGGCGAGCAGGGCGCCGAGCAGCTGCTCGGGCAAGGCGACATGCTCCACATGGCGGGCGGCGGGCGGATCTCCCGCGTGCACGGTCCCTTCGTGAGCGACGGCGAGGTCGAGAAGGTCGTGGCGCATCTGAAGGCCCAGGGACACCCGGCCTATCTCGACGTGGTGGTGGCCGAGGAAGGGACGGACGAGGCGAAGTCCGACCCCGCCGAGGACAGGCCGGTGTTCGAGAGGTCGGCCATGGGGGCTGGCGGAGACGATGACAGCGAACTCTACGATCAGGCCGTGAAGGTGGTGCTGCGCGACAAGAAATGCTCCACGTCCTACATCCAGCGTCGCCTCCAGGTCGGCTACAACAAGGCCGCCTCGCTGGTCGAGCGCATGGAGAAGGAGGGTATCGTGGGACAGGCCAACAACGCCGGCAAGCGCGAAATCCTGGTCTACAGCCGCGACCTGCGCTTTACGGAAAGCCGTGACGGCGACGAGTAACGCGTGTCGACCAGCTGAGGAAGCAGAGGATCGTCGACCGTCATCGCGAGCGAAGCGACCCAGCTTCCTCCTGCGTCACACGCTAGTTCGCTTCGTTGCTTCGCGCCTCGCAGTGACGTCGGAGAAGCTTGACCGCAACCCAATCGTCGTGAGCGCACACCAAGTGGAGCGCTCGCGAGGTCGGTGGAGAGTCCGCCTCGAAGGCGGGTCGTCGGCGGCAGCGACGGCGTGCCTGGCCACAAATCCCCGCGCTCGGGATCACAGGAGCTTGAACATCGTCACCGACGGGACGGCACTCGTGAACCCGGCCTTTTCGTAGATCCTTCGCGCCGGCGCGTGGCTTCGGTCCCCGCCCGTCGCGACCTTTGCGGCCACGAGCCCGCGCTCCTTCATCCGGGCGAGCGCGAAGTCGATCATGTCGCGGCCGATCCCTCGGCATCCATAGTCGGGATGAACCGCGTTCAAGCCGATTTCGCCGACGCTCTCGGCCGCGCTGATCGACAAGGTGACGAAGCCGACCACCACGCGATCCCATTCGGCGACGAAGACCGCCTCGTCCCCGGAGGTCTCACAGGTCGATCTCAAGTCGTCGATCTGTCGATCCGCGGAGTCGGAGTAGAACCGATCAAAGAGCTCAGCGCCGACGCTGTGCCGGAACCCTTCGAAGATCGGTGTGAAAGCCAAGCGGCAGACCTCGAGGACTCGCTCGACATCGGTGCGCTCGAAGGCGCGAATGTGCGCCGCAGACTTCGTCATGGCACGTCCAAGCATCGGCAACGGCGGACTTTCGATCTCCGTTGCCGCAGACGTCAAGCCATCCCGCCACGCCGGATGACCGGTCTCTCGGCCGTCGCGTCACCCGTTCCCCAAAGGGGCCAGGTCCAGAACCGGCGTGGTCTGACCACCCAGGAAGTCGGGATGCTTGGCAGTCGTATCGAAATAGGCCGTCGTCTTGAAGAGCTCGTATTTGCCGTGGGCCGCGGCGGCTTCGGTCTTGGCGAGCAGCGCCGTCATATCGGGTTCGGTCATCGGCTTGAAGCTCTTGGCCACCGCGAAGGCCTGATCCATGGAGCGCCTGTCGTCGATGCCCGTGATCAGCACCGAGACGGGGAGACTGAGCGAGAAGTTCAGGCACTCCACCGCCGTGACGGTTCCGCTCTTCAGGATGACGGTGTCGCCCAGGGACTTCATGCCCAGGATGCCGATCCCCTGCTCGATTGCCGGTGGGGCGACGAGCTGGCCGAAGGAGCGATAATGCGCATCCATGACGTTGATCGGCATCTGCACCGTATCGAAGTGGAAGCCATGCTTCATCGCCACTTCGAGCATGTAGAGATGGATCCGCGGGTCCTTGTGGCCCGTGAAACCGATGTAGCGGAGCTTGCCGGCCTTCTTGGCCGCCATCACGGCTTCGAGCGCACCGTCCTCGGCGAACACGCGGTCCGGATCGTCGAAGCGCAGGATCTCGTGGAACTGGACGAGATCGATATGGTCGGTCTTGAGGCGCCTCAGGGAGTCTTCGAGCTGGTTCGCGGCGGCCTCCTTGGTGCGGCCGTCGAGCTTGGTCATCAGGAAGGCTTTCTGCCGATAGCCGCCCTCCGCCAACGCCTTGCCCATGCGGAGTTCGCTCTGGCCTTCGTTGTAGTCCCAGCTGTTGTCCAGAAACGTGATGCCGCGATCGAGCGCCTCGTGGATCAGCTTGATACTCTCGGCTTCGGTCAATTTCGGCTTGCCGATATGCGAGCCGCCGAGCCCGAGCGCCGAAACGGTCTCGCCGGTGGTGCCGAGCTTCCGGTAGATCATCTCGCCTCGCAACTCGCCGGCATCGGCCACGCGCGGCAGGGCTGCGGCGGCCCCGGCCGCGGTTTGGGGAGCGCCGGTCGTCGGAAGCGTTTCTCCGGCAAGCGTCGGCGCCGCCGCCGAGGCGTGTTCTCCTGTCAGGCCGAGGCCGGCAGCCCCGGCCAGGGTCGCTTTGATGAAGGTGCGGCGTTCCATTGATGGCTCCCGAGCATGGACGGTCTCGAGTAAACGCTCGTTCTCAAGCCTCGGATCCTAGGTCCCGGGGTCGCACCGATCTTGCCGCCGCAGGGTCGAAAGGCGTCGGTCAGGCCGCCGACACCTCGATTTCGTCGAAGCGCTTGATCCGGTAGATCACGACCGAGACGACCCAGCTCACGACGAAGAGCCCGACGATGACGAAGCCCAGCGTTCCGAAATGGTCGTTCAGTTCGCCGACGCCGTCCCAAAAGCCGCCTTCGAGTTTCAGCCGGTCCGCGATGAGACCGAGCGCCTCGATACCGCCGACCAGGAGCGCCACCACGACCGACACCAGGGTGATGGTCATGTTGTAGTAGAGCTTGCGGATGGGCTTCGCGAAGGCCCAGCCGTAAGCCCCCACCATGAGGATGCTGTCGGTCGTATCGAGCAGCGTCATGCCGGCCGTGAACAGCGCCGGGAACACCATGATGCTCCAGGTGGACAGGCCCTGCGACGCCTGAGCGGCCGAGATTCCGAGCAGACCCACTTCGGATGCCGTGTCGAAGCCGAGGCCGAACAGCAGTCCCAGCGGGTACATATGCCAGGACCGGCGCACGATGCCGAAGATCGGCCTGAAGATCCGGCCCATGATGCCTCGACCCGCCAGCAACCGGTCGACATCCTCCTCGACCAGGCGACCCCCGCGCTTGACGTTCTGGAACGTGCGGTAGACACCCGTCAGGACCGCGAGATTGGCGGCCGCGATGGCGAACAGGAAGGCAGCGGACACGCTCGTCCCGATCAGGCCCCCGACATCCTTCAAGGTGTCGAAGCGGTCCTGCAGGGCGGCCGTCGTGGCGGCGATCAACAGCGACAACAGGACCACTACGGTCGAATGGCCGAGCGAAAAATAGAGCCCGACCGAGAGCGGACGCCGACCGGCCCGCATCAGCTTGCGGGTCACGTTGTCGATGGCCGCGATATGATCGGCATCGAAGGCGTGGCGGAGACCGAAGCTATAGGCCAGGGAGGCCGTGCCGAGCAGCACCGGGTGATCGCGGAACGCGGCGAAAGCCCAGAGCCAGGCGCCGAGATTGACACCGATCAGCAGCCCATAGATTCCGACAATCCGGCGCTTCATTCCAATCCCTGGTGCTGTCTTGTTGGTTGGCCCCGAACCCTGCATCCGTCCCGCCCTCCATCCCGCTGCCGCTCTCGAGCCTTCTACGGCGTGACCGAGCGGCTCGGCGCGAGAGACGCCGGGTTCAGGCCAGCGGCCGACGACCGGTCGACCAGGCTCATGATCCTCAAGACCGCGCAAGCCGCACCATAGCCGTTGTCGATATTGACGACCGTCACGCCCGGCGCACAGCTCGCCAGCGCCGCGTGGAGGGCCGGCATCCCACCGGCCGCGACCCCGTAACCGACGGAGGTCGGCAAGGCCACGACGGGCGAGCGGACGAGCCCGCCCATGACGCTGACCAGCGCCGCGTCCATGCCGGCCGCCACGATGACGGCGGGCGCGCGGCGGATCTCCTCGATGCGATCGAGCAGCCGCCAGAGGCCCGCGACCCCGATGTCCGTGAACACCCCATGCGGCTGGCCGTTGAAGGCAAGCGTGCGGCAGGCCTCGCGACCCATCGGCAGATCGGAGGTCCCGGCCATGACGACGGCCACGGGAGCACCCGAGCGGGGTGGCCGGGGAGCGCCGAGGATGGCGGTCCGAGACAGCGGATCGTAATCGAGCCCGCCGCGGAGGTGCTGCGGCAGGGCGTCGAACTTGTCGATGTCGAGCCGCGTCAGCAAGAGCCCGCCGCCGGGCGGAAAGGCGTCGAGGATCGCCGCGATCTGCTCGGCCGTCTTGCCGGCGCAGAAGATCGCCTCGTCGAGGCCGATCCGCTCACCTCGCGCGAGGTCGAGCTTGAAATCCGCCATCATGCCGACCCGTGCAGGAAGGCGGAGCCGTTGCGGTAGGTCGCGAAGCTCAAGCCATGATGCGGCACGAGGCCGCCGAAACGCCGTTCCACATCCTGGCGTACGGCGGCGCGGCGCTTGTCGTCGCCCCCCCCCCCGGGCACCGGGGGGGGGTTCACCCCCCCCCCCCCCGCCCCCCCCCCCCCACCCCCCCCCCCCGCCGGCCCCCCCCCCCCCCCCCCCACGTACTGGTATTATGTGAGAACAGATTTTGGGCAT
>CAXUOD010000207.1:0-9280 GCA_964252585.1 uncultured Lichenihabitans sp.
TCGGACGAACCGGAGGGCATGGCACCGGCCGCGAGACACGTCCCGCCGCGGGCCAACCCGAAAAGCTGGAGATAGGCCGAGGCGCCGGCCAGCGCTCCGGCACGGTCCGTTTCCACGTGCGCCAGCAGGAAACCGGTGGCCTCTTCCAGGGCGTCCAGCGCCGCGTCGAGGCGCGGCGCCGTCTCGCCGAACGCGGGATCGTTCTGGTGCGCGACCGCCCGCGTGACCTCGCGCATCGCTGCAAGCTCGCGCCGGAAGGCCTGGCCGCCGTCGGCCGCTATCTTGCGTCCGACGAGGTCGATCGCCTGGATCCCGTTGGTACCCTCGTAGATCGGCGTGATGCGGACGTCGCGCAGGATCTGGGCGGCGCCGGTCTCCTCGATGTAGCCCATCCCCCCATGCACCTGGATGCCCAGGGAGGCGACTTCGACGGCGCTATCGGTCGCGAAGGCCTTGGCGACCGGCGTCAACAGGGCGGCGCGTTCGGCCGCGGCGGTCCGGTCCGCCGCATCGGGCTGGCGCTCGGCATCGTCGAGGGCCTGGGCCGTGAGATAGCAGATGGCCCGCGCGGCTCCGGTCAGGGCCTTCATGGTCATCAGCATGCGGGCCACATCGGGGTGGCGGACGATCGGGCTCGCGCCGCCGCCGGCATCCGCCGGGGCTCGCCCTTGCCGCCGCTCGCCCGCGTAGCGCAGCGCCAGTTGCGTGGCGCGTTCGGCCGCCCCGACCCCTTCGAGCCCGACCGCGAGCCGGGCCTGGTTCATCATGGTGAACATGGCGTTGAGGCCCCGCCCGGCTTGTCCCACGAGGTAGCCGACCGCTTCGGCACCGTCGCCGAAACTCATCGAACACGTCGGCGCCGCATGCATGCCGAGCTTGCGCTCGATGCCGGTGCAGTAGACGCCGTTGCGCAGGCCGAGCCGACCGTCGCTCCCGACCATGAATTTCGGCACGAGGAAGAGCGAGATCCCGCGGGTCCCCGGTTCGGCGTCTGGCAGGCGGGCCAGCACGAGATGGACGATGTTGTCCGTCAAGTCGTGGTCGCCATAGGTGATGTAGATCTTGGCACCGGTGATGGCATAGCTGCCGTCGGGCCGCGGCTCCGCCCGGGTCCGCAACGTGCCGAGGTCGGAGCCCGCCTGCGGCTCCGTGAGGTTCATCGTGCCGGTCCATTCGCCCGAGACCAGCTTGCCGAGGTAGAGCCGCTTCAAGTCGTCGGAGCCGTGCGCCGCGACGGCCTCGATGGCACTGGCCGTGAGCAGCGGGCAGAGGCCGAACGACAGATTGGCGGCGCTCCAGATCTCGGTGCAGGCCGCTGCCACGAGTCGGGTGAGGCCCTGTCCGCCGTAGGCCTCGGGGGCCGCCACACCGTTCCATCCGCCCTCGATCCAGCGCCGGTAGGCGTCGGCCCAGCCGGGTGCCGCCGTGACGGACCGGTTGGCGAACCCGATCCCGGCCCGGTCGCCGACCCCGTCGAGGGGCTCAAGGAGATCGGCCGCGAGCCGCCCGGCCTCGTCGATCACCGCCGCGGCGGTGCCGTCCGACAGCGCATCGTCCGCCGCCGTCGCGGATGTCGCAGTCGCCACCTTCATGGCATTGAGGATATCGGAGGCGGGCGCGCGATAGGTCATGGCGTTCTTTGGCTGAAACGGGCTCTAATCATAGACGGAAACGCGATCCCTCACGAGCCTTTCCGGCGGTCGCATCCGGACCGCATGGTGCCCGCAGGATGAACAGAGACCCGGCCGAACCCCGACCCCGCCGAACGCGGAGGCTCACGACCTCGGAAGCCGATCTCGCCGACGCGGCGGGCATCCTGCGCCGGGGCGGGCTCGTGGCCTTCCCGACCGAGACGGTCTACGGGCTCGGCGCCGACGGGCGTTCCACGGAGGCCGTGGCGGCCCTCTATGCCGCCAAGGCGCGGCCGCGGTTCAACCCGCTGATCGCCCATGTGGAGAGCCTGGAGGCGGCGCTGGCCGAGGGTGAGTTCAGCCGCGAAGCCCTGGCGCTGGCCCGTGCCTTCTGGCCGGGTCCGCTGACCCTCGTGGTGCCCGTGGCGCCGGGCTGCGACCTCTGCGACCTCGCGCGAGCCGGTCTCGACAGCGTGGCCCTCCGGGTCCCGGGATCGGCGGTGGCCCGGGCTCTCGTGGTTGCGGCCGGCATGCCGGTCGTGGCGCCCTCGGCCAACCGCTCCGGCCGGATCAGCCCCACGACGGCTCAGGCCGTTGCCGAGGATCTCGACGGCCGGATCGACGCGGTCGTCGATGGCGGGTCCACCCGCGTCGGGCTCGAATCGACCATCGTGGCATGCCTCGGCCCACCCGTGCTGCTGCGGCCCGGTGGCACCACGCGCGAGGCGATCGAAGCCGTGCTGCGACATCCGCTGGCCGGAGCGGAGTCTCATCCCGGGCCGGCCGTGGCGCCCGGCATGCTGGCGTCGCATTACGCCCCGCGCGCCGCCGTGCGGCTCGAAGCCGTCGCGACGAGGTCGGGGGAAGCGGTGCTCGATTTTGGCGGCCGCCTGCGCGGCGAGTCGCCCACCGGCGAGATGCGGTCAGCCGGGCAGGGCGGCACGCGCTACCTCGACCTCTCGCCCGACGGCGACCTGGCCGCCGCTGCAGCGAACCTCTTCGGCTTCCTTCGGCGCCTCGACGCTGCCCTCGGCGGCGAGGGAACGATCGCGGTGGCGCCGCTCCCGCGGCAGGGTCTCGGCGAGGCCATCCACGACCGGCTGTCGCGAGCCGCCGCGCCACGCGACGGATGAGCGAAGCTGCGTCGTCGCAGGTGGCCCCGCAAGCGTTGCGCCGCACGCGGCCTGGCGGCGACCCGCTGCCCGCGTCCCCTTGCGGCACCCGCTCAAAAAGGACATCTTCCGCCTTCACCGTGCCGTGGTCCGGATCGTCACCTCGCGTCGCGATCCCGAGCCGCCTCCTAAGACCTCAAGGTTTCCGTGCCCGATACCGTCACCAAGGCCTCTTCGATGCGCGCCACCGCGGCGCGCCTGCCCCGAACTGTCGCGATCCTCCTGCTGGCCGGCGCGGCCTCGATGTCGGGGCTCCAGGCCCGGGAATCGGTCGTGATCCCGTCCACCCCGCTCGACATCGGAGGCAGCGTATCGGGCAATTACCTATCGGCCCTGGTGGCGGGCGCCGACCGCGACACGCAGGCTGCTGCCGCCTATTTCAAGGAAGTGCTGCGCTCCGACCCTCATAATCCGGAGCTGATCGAACGCACTTTCGTGGCCGCCTTGGCCAATGGCGATATCGACGACGGGCTCGACTTCGGCCGCAGGCTCGTCAAGGTCGACCCCAAGAACGGCCTCGCCCATATGGTGCTCGGCATCGGCCAGATGAAGGACGGCCATTGGGTGGCGGCCCGGCATGAATTCGCGAGCGGCGGCGCCGGCCGGGAACACGACATCACGGCCACGCTGCTCACCGCCTGGTCCTACGCGGGGCAAGGGGACGAGAAGAAGGCCCTGGCGACGGTCGACAGCCTGAGAGACAGCGGGTTCGCGGTGTTCCGCGACTACCACGCGGCGCTGATCGCCGATATGGCCAACGACCTGCCCGAGGCCACCAAGCGGTTCAAGACGGCCTATGCCGAAGACAAGACCATTCTCCGCCTCGTCGACGCCTATGCGCGGTTCGAAGCACGCCATGGAGCCAAGGAGGAAGCGCTGCGGGCCTATGCGGCATTCCAAGACGTTCTGCCGCATCATCCGCTGATCGAGGCGGGCATCGCCGACGTCGAGGCCGGCAAGCCGATCCAGCCGCTGGTCAAGACTGCTCAGGACGGGGCTGCCGAAGTCCTCTACGGGCTCGGGGCCGCGGGCGGGCGGCAGGGCGACGAACTCGCGGCCATGATCTACCTCCGGCTGTCACTCTACCTCGAGCCGCAGAACAGCCTGGCTCTCGTGACGCTGGCCGACATCTACGGCCGGCTGAAGCAGAACGAAGATGCCATCGAGGTCTATGGCCAGGTCCCGGACACGAGCCCGCTGCGGGACAATGCCGATATCCAGACCGGCCTGACGCTCGACGTCTTGGGCCGGTCCGACGAGTCGATCGCCTTCCTCAAGGGCATCGTGGCGCAGAATGCCAAGGACACCGATGCGCTGACCACGCTTGGCAATATCCAGCGGGAACAGAAGCACTACGGTGACGCGATAACGAGCTACACGCAGGCCATGGCGTCGCTGCCGGCGGGCGACAAGAGCGCCTGGAGCTTGCTCTACTTCCGTGGCATCTCGTACGAGCGGGACAAGCAGTGGCCCGCCGCGGAGGCCGACTTCAAGCAGGCGCTGGTGCTCTACCCGGACCAGCCCCTCGTGCTGAACTACCTCGGCTATTCCTGGGTCGACCGTGGGGTCCACCTCGACGAGGCCTTCCAGATGCTGCGCAAGGCCGTGGCGTTGCGCCCGGAAGACGGCTTCATCGTCGACAGCCTGGGCTGGGCGCACTACCGCCTCGGTGATTACGCCGAGGCCGTCAAGGAACTCGAGCGTGCCATCGAACTGAAGCCCGGCGACCCGACCATCAACGACCATCTCGGCGACGCCTATTGGCGCGTCGGCCGCAAGCTCGATGCCCAGTTCCAGTGGAACCATGCCCGCGACCTGAAGCCAGAACCGGAAGACCTGCCGGCCATTCTGGACAAGATCGAGCACGGCCTGCCGGATGTGAAGCCGACCACCTCGGCCGAGCAGAAGCCGGCCGAGGCATCGGCGCCCGCAGCCGCTGCGTCGGAGCCTCCAACCACCACCGCTCCCGAACCGCCCGCTTCACCGCCGGCCGCGACGCCTCAGGCTGCTCCCGACGACAAGCCGGTCGGTGATACGCCGCCTCCGAAATAGGCTTGCATCCAGCGCCTCGGAGCGCCATGTCGTGCCGTCGCCGTGCAGGCCGGTCCCTTCGCCCATTGGGCGAAGGCCAAGGCCTGTGGCGGCACATCGCGGTTCGATCGGATCGGTCCGTTCGCCCGGTGAACGGAGCCTTCGATGAGTGTCGAGACCCTGGTGGTAACGGAGGACGAGGACGGCATGCGCCTCGACCGCTGGTTCAAGCGCCGACACCCCGAACTCACCCTTGGCCATCTGAACAAGATCGTGCGCACCGGAGAGGTGCGCCTCGATGGCGCCCGGACCAAGACGTCCGCACGCGTCGCTCCGGGCCAGACCATCCGGGTCCCGCCGCTGCGGATCAGCGATTTTCCCGCGCCCGAGATCAAGCGCGCACAACCCTCCGATGACGATCGCCGGGCCATCGAGGCCATGGTGCTCTACGAGGATCGCGACGTCATGGTGCTGAACAAGCCCTACGGCCTCGCGGTCCAGGGCGGTTCGGGCACGCCCCATCATATCGACGGGATGCTGGACAGCTTCGCGGACCAGGACGGAAGCCGCCCACTGCTGGTGCATCGGCTCGACCGCGATACATCGGGTGTTCTCCTCGTGGCCCGGAGCCGCAAGATGGCGTCCGAACTCGGCGAAGTCTTCCGGTCGCGCCAAGCCCGCAAACACTACTGGGCGCTGGTCGAGGGTGTGCCCAAGCCCGCGCAGGGTCGGATTTCGCTGTTCCTGGCCAAGGGGGAAGGCATGGGCGACGTGCGCCGCGCCGATCGGCCGAAAGGCGGCGATCGCGCCGCCATGGAACGCATGCGGGTCGCGAAGCACGGCGACCCCGATGCTCAGCATTCCGTGACCCTCTTCGCGACGGTGGATCGCGTCCTGCCGAGGTTGGCCTGGCTATCCATGAAGCCGATCACCGGCCGAACCCATCAGCTCCGCGCGCATGCCGAGGCGATCGGTCACCCCATCGTGGGCGATCCGAAATACGGCGTTCCGCCGCCCGGCGGCGCCCGCCAGGTCGACCCGTCGCGTGCCATTCCTGCAGGCGTCGAGCGGAAGCTTCACCTCCTGGCGCGCCGCCTCGTTCTGCCGCATCCCCGCGGGGGTACGCTCGACGTTTCTGCACCGTTGCCGCCCCATATGCAGGCGACATGGGACCTGTTCGGTTTCGACGTGAAGCAATTCGACCCGATCGAGAACGCCCCCGAGGATTAGACGATGGAGGATCACGACGTCGGCCCGGCGAGGCTCGGACGCGAACCGGCGCCCCCCCGACCGAAGCGCTTTTATGCAACCGCGGAGGTCGAGGAGCGGGCAGGCCTTTTCCTGTTGCTGCTGGATGGGCGTTCGGCCAGAACGCCGGCTAAGCGCGTCCTGGCGCTGCCGTCGCGGGCCTCGGCCGAGATGCTCGCGGCCGAGTGGAGCGCTCAGGTCGACATCGTCGATCCGGTCAAGATGCCGCTGACCCGCATCGCCAATTCGGCCATCGACGGGGTCGCCGACCAGATGTCGGCAGTGGCCGACGAGGTGAGGACCTACCTCACCTCCGATCTGGTGGTCTATCGCGCTGCCGCACCGGCGCCTTTGGTCGCGGCCGAAGCAGACGCTTGGGATCCCGTGCTCGACTGGGTTCGGGACACCTTCCATGTCCGCTTCATCTTGGCCGAGGGCCTCGCTTTCGTGCACCAGCCGGCGTCCACCCTGGCGGCGCTGGGCACTGTCCTGGACGGGATCGTGGGCACCGGCCCGGCTGCACCGTTCCGGCTCGCCGCCACGCATGTGATGACGACATTGACGGGGTCCGCGCTTCTGGCGCTTGCCGTTATGCGGGGCCGGCTCTCGGCCGAAGCGGCCTGGTCGGCCGCCCATGTCGACGAGTTGTTTCAGGAATCGCAGTGGGGCACCGATGCCGAGGCTCTGGCGCGCCGGGAGGGACGCTGGTCGGAGATGCAGGCTGCCGCGACTCTGGGCCTGACGGCTGGCTGAGCCTCCTCCTCGATCGGCGGCTTGATGAACGAACCGCTAAAGCAACGAAACAGCAATACTGTCCTTTGTTGCCAGCTTAACCTTGCCAATTTCTGCCGAAATGCTATTCACTTTCCGGCAATACGCCACCGTCATCTTCATCGCAACAGAAGGACGGGACATCATGATCACAGCGATCGAGGCCACGACAAACGTCAGCGATGCAGGTTCGGATTTGATCTCGCTCGCGGCAGATCAGGTCAGCCTTTCTGCAGGGCGGGTCACCTCGCTTCATCGCCATCTCTTCGCCGACTGCTCCCTCGATCGACACGAGGCAGCTTCCTTGTTCGACCTCGAACGAGCGGCTCTGACGCGAAGCGACGCCTGGACGGCCTTCTTCGTGCAGGCCGTGACGGATCACGTGGTGTGGGGCGCGAGGCCGACGGGACGGCTGAGCGAAGAACAGGCCGAATGGCTGATGGCGCGCGTCGACGAGACCCGCACCCCCGCAAGCTTTGCCATCCTGGTCAACGTGCTCGACGAGACCGATCAGGTCCCGGCCTGGTTCGAAGGTGCGGTGCGGGCGCGAGCCATTGCGGGTTGGCCGGGGCTGTCCCGCGGCGAGGACGCGTTCTCGACGCCGCTCCTGGTCGCAGCCTAGTCTAGCTGGGTCAACTCGTGTGTCTGAGGACGACGAAGAGGACGACGAAGATGACGATGACCAGTGCCATCCCGCCGATCAGGACATAGCGCACGCCGACGCCGGCCTTGCCCTGACGTGCATCCGTCTTGTCGACGCGTGTCGGTCTATCGCTCATGTCTCACCCTCGTGGCCTGCTCCCGGCAACGGGCATCAAGACGGGAAGTTCCTGCCTGAGGCAAGAGGCGGGAGCGGCTTCGTCGTGAACGCATCGCGGCACTTCGGCGGCTTCGCGTGACAGGGCGCTCCGCCCCAGTCAGCGCGACATGGCCGAGACGGTCGGCCCGAAGACGCGCTCGAACTCCTGTCGCAACAGCATGTCGAGTTCCGCCATGCCGATGACGTGTCCGAGATCGACGAGACTCGTGACCCCGTAATGGGGAGACGAGATTCCGCAGGGCACGATCCCGTCGAAATGGCCGAGATCCGGGTCCACGTTGATCGCGACACCATGGTAGCTGACCCAGCGCTTGAGCCTGATGCCGATGGCCGCGACCTTGTCCTCGGCCACCGTTCCGGCGAAGCCTCCGGGCTTGTCGGGGCGTACGACCCACACGCCCACCCGGTCGTCGCGTCGCTCACCCCTGATGGCGAGGCGTGCCAGCGTTTCGATGATCCAGCGTTCCAGGGCGGCCACGAAGGCCCGGACGTCCGGCCGCCGCCGGTTGAGATCGAGCATCGTATAGGCGACCCGCTGACCCGGCCCGTGATAGGTGAACTGCCCACCCCGCCCTGTGCGATGCACCGGAAACCGCGGCGTTCCAAGGTCCTGGTCGCGCGCCGAGGTGCCGGCCGTGTAGATCGGCGGGTGCTCGACGAGCCATACGCGTTCCGACGCCCGGCCGGCCAGCATCTCCGCCACATGACGCTCCATGGTCGCGACGGCTTCGGCGTAGTCGACGGGTCCGCCGGCCACGACCCACTCGACTGGCGTGTTCCGGGACTTGACCATGAAGCCTGCAAGATCGGCGGCCCGAACTGTCGTTCGGGGAAGGCGCTCTGTTGTCGTGGTCATGCGTCATGCCGGAAAAGGAGGCGCCATCCTAGACGAAGTCAGATCAGCGCTGAAGCTTGGACTCCACCGCTCGTCGATGCGAGGCGCAGTGCACCGAAGCAACCCAGATCGTGACCCAGGATGCAACTCGGTCCCGCCACGCTCCGCTCGCGGCGCGCCCAAGACGGTCGATGGTGCTCTCCGCTCCCGAAGCCGGGCTGATACACTCTAGAGCCCCGATGTCGCTTCGGGAAACTTGGTGACTGCCCCTTGCCATGACAATCCCGGTTTGTTACTCCACCGGCCTCGCTGATGCCGGGTCCAGCCCGGCGACACGAAGTTGCGGCCATGGCGGAATTGGTAGACGCGCTAGCTTGAGGTGCTAGTTGGGAAACTAGTGGAGGTTCGAGTCCTCTTGGCCGCACCATCTTACTACTTCGGTCATTGTTTTAACTGGATTTTTCGGGTTTTTTCCCCGCACCTGACAGCAAGGTGCGGGAATAGGAGTCGCCAGTTTGTTCTGGCCGAGCCATCTTTGACATGGCTTCGATAGCTAGCTTTCGACGGTTCGCGGCTCGGGTGTAGAGCGCCGCCATACCGCCGCCACGCCATCCAAAGATCGCCTCAAGCTGTGCTTCAGTGGCGCCGTTGTCCGCCGCTCGCGTGGCCCCGAGTTTGCGGAGACCATGTGCCGATCCGCTTACACCGGCTCTGTCGCAGGCTTCCCGGAACCAGTTGCCGAAGCCTTCCTTGACCATCGGCTGTCCAGTCG
>CAXUOD010000208.1:0-9192 GCA_964252585.1 uncultured Lichenihabitans sp.
CGTCATGCCGCCGCCGTAATGGCGGCCGTTGCCAACCGCGAGATGGACGGTGCGCGACACGGTGCGTTGGTCACCGATCGTGATGCTGGCGTGGAAGGCGCGGAGCCGGCGGAGCACACGCAGCCCGGCGACCGCATAGCCGAAGAGCCCCCACCGTTGCTTCGCGTCGCGGGTGAGCGCCCGCGTGAGGTCGACGCCGAGCCCGAGGCTCGCGACGTTGAAGAAGGGATGCTGGTTGACCTCGCCGAGGTCGATCGTGCGCGTTCGCCCGCCCGCGATGACCTTGGTGGCGCCTTCGAGATCGAGGGGCAGGCCCAGCGTTCGGGCGAGGTCGTTGGCCGTGCCGAGCGGCAGGATGCCGAGCGGCAGGCCGGTCTCGATGACGCCCGGCGCCGCGGCATTGATGGTGCCGTCGCCTCCGCCGACAACGACGCGCCCGATCTCGCCCGCCAGTTCCCTGATCCGCTCCGACACCCCTTCGCGCGATGTCGTGTGGCCGCGGACGACGTCGAGACCGGCGGCCGTGAGCAAGGCCTCCGCCTCGTCGCCGCGCTCCCGACCGGTGCGGCTGTGCTCGTTGACGATCAAGAGGGTCCGCGACGAGCGTTCGAGGGATGGCGGCGGGTCCTGCGGATCGGGATCGAGCATGACGAAGGACCGCATCGAAGCGAGCGCGAGTGCTCGGCGAGACAACCGGCGACGCGGCGGCTTTGGTTCCGGCCGGTTTGAGCCGGACGGCGAGGTCGCCAGATCATCGCCTTCGGTCGGTCATTAGCACGGCGGCCTGCACGCCGACTCGGGATGGCGACCACTCCATCGTCCGATCTACGTTTCCGTAGAGCCCTCTTGGCCGAAGATCCGTCCCGGACTGAGAAGTCCAACGGGATCGAGCACGGCACGGATGCGCGTCGCGAGATCGAGCGAAACGGGATCGACCCGTTCGAGGAAGGCGCGCTTCTTGGCGCGGCCGATCCCGTGTTCCGCGCTGATGCTGCCTTGGAGCCGGTCGACGACGGAGAAGATCAGGTGCTCGGCCTTCTCGAACAGCGGAAGGCGACGGTCCTTCGGCCAATCCGAAGGCGGTATCACGTTGAGGTGGATATTGCCGTCGCCGACATGCCCGTAGGCGATGGCCCGACCCTCCGGCATGCCGTCCCGCAACGCCGCGAGCGCGCCGTCAAGGAAGGCCGGGATGGCCGAGATCGGCACCGAGACGTCGGTACGGAAGTACGGCCCGCCGCGGCCCTGGGCCTCCACCATCACTTCGCGATAGAGCCACAGCTTCTCGCCCTGGGCGCGGCTCGCGGCGATCGTGCCGTCGGCCAGGAGTTCGCCCGCATCCTCGAGACAGCTTTCGAGAAGCCCCCGCAGGTCGACGGGTCCGCTCGCCGCGAGTTCCATCAGGACATAGACCGGCCAGGGGTCGCCGAGCGGATCGGCGAGGTCGGGCCGCGCCGCAAGCGCCACCTCGAGCCCGTCCCGCAGGATGAGTTCGAAGGCCGACAGGAGGTCGCTGCAGCTGCGGCGCGCCTTGGCGTGAAGCGCCATGGCGTCCTCGACGGAGCGCAAGCCGATCCAGGCCGTCTCGACCTGAGTCGGTTTCGGGAAGAGCTTCAGGGACGCGGCCGTCACGATCCCAAGCGTTCCCTCGGCGCCGATGAAGAGCTGCTTGAGGTCGTAGCCCGTGTTGTTCTTGCGCAAGGTGCGCAGCCCGTTCCACACGCGTCCATCGGACAGCACGACTTCGAGACCGAGGACGAGGTCGCGGGTCATGCCGTAGCGCAGCACGTTGAAGCCGCCCGCATTCGTCGACACGTTGCCGCCGATGCGGCACGAGCCCTGAGCCCCGAACGTGATGGGCAGCAGGCAATCCTTCTCCTCGGCGGCCCGCTTGGCGATCTCGAGGATGCAGCCGGCCTCGACCACCATGGCGAAACCGACCGGGTCGATCGAGCGCACGGCGGTCATGCGCTCGAGACTGACGACAACCTCGCGATGTTCGGATGCCGCCACCGCGGCTCCGACGAGGCCCGTCAGGCCACCCTGCGGAACGACCGGCAGCCGCAGGTCGTGGCAGCGCCGCATCGCGGTCGCGAGGTCCTCGGCGGACCGCGGCCGCACGACGGCGAAGGGCAGGCCGTAGTGGTCGCCGGTCCAATCCCGGGCATAGGGCTCGAGGGCCTCGGGCGAGGTCACGAAGAGATCGGGCGGTAGCCCCTCGATCAGGCGGCCGAGATCGTGGGCCATCGGCTGGTCTTTCAACATCGCAGCATCCTCGCTCGTGGCCGGCCCGTCCCTCTCATACCGTTCCCTTCGGAGTCGCGTAGCAAGGGTCTTGAGCCTCATAGGTGTTCGGGAAAGGTCCCCTCGCGCCTCACGCGATGGCCTGACCTTTCGGCCTACCAGAGTCGCGTGATGCCGAAGACGTCGAAGATCTGTTCGTTCGATACGAGTGGCATGGCCTCGATCAAGGATTGAGCCATTAAAAGACGATCGAACGGGTCCTTGTGCGAGATCTGGAGTCCACCGGCGAGCGCGGCGTGCCGAAGCGAAATAGGGAGAAACCCTGTGCCAGCAAAGCCGCTCCAGGCAATTCGCCGAGGCGGTGTTTGGTCACGACCTCCATCGCCGAAGCCGCGCTGACAAGAGCCTCGTTGTCCGGATCCTCGATCGCGTCCCGGGCGATCTTGGAGAGCGCGGGAGTATCGGCCAACCACCAGATCAGGGCATGGGTGTCGAGAAGGAGCTTCACTCACCGTCACCCCCGACCGCCTCACGACGGCGGGTCGGTGTCCGGATCGCCCGACCTGAAGGTGTTCAACCGCCGCTTCATGCGGTCGAGCCGGCCCATATGCTCGGCCTCCCGGCGCAGCGCGACCGCGGTCGACAGGATGTCGATCACGACCAGGGCCGCGATGCGGGAGGTGGTGGGCGTGTAGACGTTGGTGTTGTCGAGCGTCTCGACGACGAGCGTGACGTCGCATTCGGCGCTGACCGGCCCCTCCGCCCCGACGATCCCGATGATCCGGCCGCCGCTCGCCCGGGCCACCTCGGCGGCTTCGACGATCTGGCGGGTGCGGCCGGTGTTCGAGATCACGACCGCCACATCGCCCGGCCGCATCATGGAAGCCGTCATGATCTGCTGGTGCGAGTCGGACTGCGCCCGGCAGGGAACCCCGAAGAGCGGGAACTTCTGCTGGCCGTCCTGGGCCACGATCCCGGAGGCGCCGAAGCCGAAGAACTCGATGGATTGGGCTTTCTCCAGGATGCCGACGGCACGGTCGAGGGCGTTCCGATCGAGGTGCTGGCGCGCCCAATCGAGGCTCGTCAGCGTATATTCGAAGATCTTGTCGGCGACGTTGCCCAAGGAGTCGGAGCCGGAGATCACCGAATGGGTCGCGGCCCGGCCGAGCGCCAGGCTCTGCGCCAGCTTGAGCTTGAACTCCTGGTAACCCGAGAAACCGACCGCCACGCAGAAGCGGATCACGGTCGGCTGGCTGACGCCGGCCCGTTTCGCGGCTTCCCCGACACTGGTCTCGAGAATCCTGAAAGGGTCGGCGAGGACCAGCGTCGCCACCTTGGCGTCGGATTTCCGCAAGTCGGGCAAGGCCGCGCGAACCATTTCGAGAACGTTCTGCGTGGGCCGCCGGGCGACGGCAACGTCCTGTACCATGGTCGAGCATCTGATCCACGGCCCCGGCGCCGCCGCCCGACGTTAGGCCAGCCGAGGCCGGACCGCCAGAGCGCCGCACCGTCACGTCGCGGATCCTCATGCGGCCCCCGCGCTGTCGATGGCGATGCGCGACAGCGCCTCGAAGCCCGGGCCGGAGGTCGGAATGGCGACATGGAACACCTCGGCGATCACCTGGGTCCAGCCGTGGAGGAAATAGGTCCAGCCATCCTCGATCCGAAGATCCCGTTCGACGCGCTGCGCCCGGGCCTGGTCGAGGAAGACGAGGTCGCCGCGATAGTTGAGGTCCCAGACGATGCCGCGCGCCGGAAACCGGACCGCATCGGTCAGCGGGGAACCCGGCCGATCCTTGCCGAGGCCCGTCGCGTTGATCACGAGCGATCCCGGCTTCAGCTCCGCCACGACGGCGTCGTTGCGCCCGGTCTCCCGGGCCAGCACGTAATCGACCGGCACGTCCGAGGCGATGCCGGCGTGGATGCGCCGGATCGCATCGAGGCGGGGCTGGCTCCGGTCGGACACGACGATGCGGGACGGCACGTCCGAGCCTCGATCCCGCCGCATCAGATGCCAGGTGAGCGCGATCGTCGATCCGCCGGCCCCCATGGCCAAGACCTCGGCGCCCGTGCGGGCGAAATGCCGCTCGGGCAGCATGCCGTCGAGCGCGAGCCCGGAGGAGATCGGGTCCTTGGCGTGGCACACGAGCCGGCCGCCCTGTTTCGAGAGGCAGCTCGTCTCGTCCATCAGGGCCGCGTGCGGATCGATCGTGTCGAAGAGACCCCGGCACGCCTCGTAGAGGTCGATCTTGTGGGTCGTCACCAGCGCCCCCTTCGAGAGCGGATCGGCCTTGATGAAGCGTACGGCGTCGCGGTAGCGCGCCGGGTCTGCGTGGAGCGGGAAGTCCATGCCCCTGATGGCGGCGTTCTCGAGCCCGAGGTGGCGCGCCCAGGCCGGGAACACCCGCATGATCGAGCTTTTCCCGGTGGTGACGCCGATGAAGTAGAGGGTCGGCTGCGTGGCCGGCGCAAGGGCCAGCGTCGGCGCAAAAGCCGGAGCTGATGAAAGGTCGGACACGAACAGGCTCCAGCTTTGATCAGGCGGCGGTCGCCATGACGCGATCGATCTCGGCCGCCGTGCGGGGCCGGTAGTGCGGGTTGTCGACGGCGTGCCAGCCGCCCTCGCGGTCGTCGACGATCCTCTGGCGCATGCCGCCCGAGGCCGCGATGATGCCGTAGTCCTGGCCGGAATCGGCCGGGTAGGCGAAGGTCATCACGAGATCGTCGCGGCCCACATTGACCGAGCGATGGATCCAGTAGGGCGGCACGTAGCAGACGGCGCGCGGCCCGATCTCGACGATGCGGATCTCGCCCTCGGGCGATTCGAGCAGCATGAGGCCGGACCCGCTCTCGCCGTAATAGATCTCCGGACGGTTGGCCGTGGCATGGATGTGGCCCCGCGTGACGAAATACTCGTCCCCGACCTTGCCGGCGACCATGCGGGTCACGCCGAAGATCATGTCGCCGGCCGTCGCCGATGGCTTGAAGTCCTCGACCGCATAGACGAGCGGGTCGCCGTTCCGCAGGAGCGCCGCGAAGGCGGCCTCGTCGGCATAGATCCCGTCGAGGTCGGACAGGCGCTTCTCGTAGCGGCCTGTGGCGCCTCGAAGCGTGCCCGTCCGCACGTCGACGACGCAGCGCGTCGGCTGAAATGTCATGCTCGCATCCTCTCGCCGCTCACCAGCACACGTAGCCGCCGTCGGCGAGGACGATCGATCCCGTCATGAGGCTCGACGCGTCGCCCGCGAGGAACAGCACCACCGAGGCGACCTCGTCGGTCCGTCCCATCCGGTTCATCGGCGTCCCGCCGACCCAGTGCCGGACCATCTCCGGATCCTGATGCACGTAGGCGTTCATTTCGGTCTCGATGTAGGTGGGCGCCACCGCATTGACCCGCACGCCGCGGGCACCCCATTCGGCGGCCAGCGACTTCGTCAGGTGATGGACCGCGGCTTTCGACGCATTGTAGTTGGCCTGCTCCTGCGGACGGTTGACGATGAAACCCGACATGGAACCGACGTTGACGATGGTTCCGGAGCCCCGGTCCAGCATCCCGGCCCCGAAGGCCCGGCAACACCAGAAGACACCGTTCAGGTTGACGTCGATCACCTTGTTCCACACCGCGTCCGACATGGCTTCGGCCGGATGGTTCGAGATCGCGATCCCCGCATTGTTGACGAGGATGTCGACCCTGCTGTGCCGGGCGACGATCGACCCCTGGACATGCTTGACGGCCGCCGGATCCGCGACGTCGAGCCTCTCGCCCTCGACTCGATGACCTTTGGCCGACAGGCCGGCGACCGCTGCCTCGAGGGCCGGGAGGTCCATGTCGGTGAGCACGACCGTGGCACCGGCTTCGGCCAACGCCTCTGCGATCGCGAGGCCGATGCCACGCGCCGCTCCCGTCACGACCGCGATACGGCCGTCCAACTTGAACTTCTCCAGGTACATGGCACGCCCTCCCGGCGTGGGTCGATCGCCCATTCTGTAGTTAAGCTACCAGATCAAGCGCGAGTGGCAAGACCGTTATGGGTTAGACGCCCGCAAAATTCATCCAACGCCGCCTCGATCCGGATTGACGCTATCAGGTTTTGTTGTAAAGTTACGGCAACAGGCTGAACGAGCCTGACCAGGGAGGACCCTATGACCACCACTTCGCTCAAGGCCTGCATGCTCGCGTCGACCCTTGTGATGGGCGTCGCCGGCGCGGCTCACGCCGCCGACTGCAAGGTCGGCATCTCCATGTTCACGCTCAACGCACCCTATTACGCGGCGCAGCTCCAGGCCGCGCAGGACGAGGCCAAGAAGGCCGGTTGTTCGGTGTCGACGTCCGACGGCCAGAACGACATGAGCAAGCAGATCGGCGACGTCGAGGACATGGTGTCGAAGGGCGTCAACCTCCTCATCCTCAACCCGCGCGACCCCGAAGGCCTGGTCCCGGCCGTGAACGCCGCCGCCAAGGCCGGCGTCAAGGTCGTCGTGATCGACAGCGGCCTCGACCCCAAGGCCAACTACGTCACCCTCGTGCAGTCCTCGAACGACCGCAACGGCTTCCTGGTCGGCCAGTGGATCGCCAAGAAGATGGAAGGCAAGCCGATGAAGATCGCGCTGCTTTCCGGCGACAAGGGCAATGTGGTGGGCCAGGAGCGACGGCTCGGCGTGCTGCGCGGCATCCTCGAGGGACAGCTCGTCAGCGACGGCAAGGCCGGTTTCGAGGTCGTGGCCCAGGGCTGGGGCGCCTGGAACAACGACGGCGGCCTCAAGGCCATGGAAGACATCCTGACCGCGCATCCCGACATCAACGTCGTGCTGGGCGAGAACGACTCGATGGTGCTGGGTGCCCGAAAGGCGCTCGAGGCGGCCGGCAAGGTCAACGACGTTCTTCTGGTGGCTGCCGCCGACGGCCAGAAGGAAGCCTTGCAGATGATCAAGGACGGCAAGTACGGCGCCACCGGCCTGAACGACCCGGATCTCGTCGGCCGGACGGCGGTCGACGTGGGCCTCAAGGCCGTCGACGGCAAGCTCGCGGCGGACTTCCCGAAGCTCGATTACACGACGCCCGCCGTCATCACCAAGGACAACGTCGACAAGTTCATGAAGCCCAACGCGGTCTTCTGAAGCCCGCGACACCTCTTCCTGCGGCGGGCCGTGCGAGCCCGCCGGCCGTGCTCCTGATCGGGACAGTCGGATGCCTCACCTCGTCGAGCTCAAGGGCATCACGCGGTCCTTCGGAGGAGTGCGGGCCTTGAAGGCCGTCGATTTCGACGTCGGGGCCGGCGAGGTGCACGCCTTGCTCGGCGAGAACGGGGCCGGCAAGTCGACGCTGATGCGCGTCTTGGCCGGCGAAATCGCGCGTGACGCCGGCGAGATCCTCATCGGCGGCGAACCCCAGAAGAGCTATGATCCGCGCATCGCGGGATCGCGCGGCATCGCGGTAATCCATCAGGAGACGGCGCTCGCCCCCGACCTGTCGGTGGCCGAGAACATCTTCATGCGGGAGCTGCCGGCCGTCATCGCGTGGCCGAGCCTGAACCGGCGGGCGCGCGACCTCCTCAACCGGCTCGGGTTCGACATCGACCCCCGGCGCGCCGTTGGCGACCTCGCGGTCGCGCACCAGCAGGTCGTCGAGATCGCCAAGGCGCTGTCCCAGGAGGTCCGCGTCATCGTCTTCGACGAGCCGACCGCCGTCCTCTCGACCCGCGATGCCGAGCGCCTGCACGGCATCATCGCGGGGCTCCGCGCCGAGGGGGTCGGGATCGTCTACATCTCGCACAGGCTCGAGGAGGTTTTCCGGATCGCCGACCGGATCACGGTGATGAAGGACGGCCAGGTCGCCGGGGTCACGACGCCGCAAGCCTCGGGCATCGACGACGTCATCCGCATGATGGTGGGCCGGCCTCTCGCGGCGATGTTCCCCAAGGCGCCGCACCGTTCCATCGGCGAGGAGGTCCTGCGGGTCGAGAACCTGTCCCGGGGCACCCGGGTGCGCGGCGTCGGGTTCTCGGTCAAGGCCGGCGAGATCGTCGGGCTCGGCGGGCTTGTCGGGTCGGGACGGACCGAGACGGTGCGGCTGATCTTCGGGGCCGACCCGCGCGACGCGGGCGAAATCTTCATGCGCGGCCGCAAGGCGAAGATCGGCTCCCCGCTCGACGCCGTGCTGGCCGGGATCGGCCTCGTGCCCGAGGATCGCAAGCACCAAGGCGTCATCCTCGACATGTCGATCCGCACCAACACCACGATGGCGCGGTTGGCGCCGGTGGTGAACCTCGCCGGACTGATCCGCCGCCGCCTCGAGAAGGCCACGGTCGGGGCCTTGTCGCAGCGGCTTCGGCTGAAGAGCGCCGGCATCGAGGCTCCGGTGTCGAGCCTGTCGGGCGGCAACCAGCAGAAGGTCGTGCTCGCCAAGTGGTTCCACGCCGGCACCGACGTGATCATCCTGGACGAGCCGACCCGTGGCGTCGATGTCGGGGCCAAGACCGAGATCTATGCCCTGATCGAGGAACTGGCCGCAGCCGGCAAGGCCGTCCTCGTCATCTCGTCCGAGCACCAGGAGCTCTTCGGCCTCTGCGACCGCGTGCTGGTGATGGCGGAGGGCCGGATCCAGGGCACGCTGACCCCCGACGATTACAGCGAAGAGAGCCTTCTCGTGCTGGCCATGACCCGCCAAACCCGCCCTTTGCTCAAAGCGAGCTGACATGACAGCGCTGACCAACGACCTGCCCAAGGAAAAGCGTCAACGGATCGAGATCGCGGAGCTGTTCCGCCGCTACGGCACGGCCGGCATCTTCATCGTGCTGGTGCTCAGCGCCACCTACCAATCCAATGCCTTCCTGACCGAGCGCAACATCCTGAACGTACTGCGGCAGGTCGCGCCGACCGGCATCATGGCGGTCGGCATGCTGTTCGTGATCCTGACGCGCGGCATCGACCTCTCGGTCGGCTCGCTCC
>CAXUOD010000209.1:0-297 GCA_964252585.1 uncultured Lichenihabitans sp.
CGTGACGGCCACGCGGTACCGCGGCGCGAGCGCCGCCGCGAGCGGTCCACGCATGCGCTCGGCCACCGCGGCGATCTCGGCCTCGGGCCGCGCGAGCAGGCGCAAGGTCGGCAGCGTCTCCGAAAGCCGGCCAGGGTCGCGGTAGAGTTTCAGGGTGGCTTCGAGGCCGGCGAGGCGGAGCTTGTCGACCCGCAGCGCCCGCTTCATGGGGTTGCGGTTCAGCCGGGCAACGAGGGCGCGCCGGCCCACCACGAAGCCGACCTGCGGGCCACCGAGCAGCTTGTCACCCGAGAAGGT
>CAXUOD010000209.1:307-9187 GCA_964252585.1 uncultured Lichenihabitans sp.
AGGTCGGCGCCTTCGTCCACGGCCTCCCTGACGGTCGGCTCGCGCTTGAGGCCCCACCGCGACAGATCGACCAGCGTGCCCGAGCCGAGATCGTTGCAGAACGGCACGCCGGCCGCGCGAGCCAGAGCCGCGAGGTCGCGCGGCTCGACATCCTTCGTGAAGCCCTCGATCCTGTAGTTCGACGTGTGGACCTTGAGCACCAAGCCGGCCTCCGGGCCGAAGGCCTCGGCATAGTCCCGCGGATGGGTGCGGTTGGTGGTGCCGACCTCCCGCAGCCGCGCTCCGGCCTGGGCCATGATGTCGGGCATGCGGAAGGCGCCGCCGATCTCGATCAACTCGCCCCGCGAGACGACCGCCTCGCGGCCAGCCGCGAAGGTATTGAGGACGAGCAGCACGGCCGCGGCGTTGTTGTTGACCAGGGTGGCGTCCTCGGCGCCCGTCAGCTCGCACAGAAGCGAGCGGACGTGATCGTCGCGTTCGCCCCGGCCCCCCGCGTCGAGGTCGTATTCGAGCGCGACGGGGTTGCGCATTGCCTCGACCGCCGCCTCGACGGCGCTCTCGGCCAGGAGGGCGCGGCCGAGATTGGTGTGCAGCACCGTCCCGGTCAGGTTGAAGACGGGACGCAAGCTCGAGCGGCCGCGCAAGGCGAGCCGGCGCCCGGCCTCGGCCGCGACCCCGGACACCGCGATGTCGCAAGGCTGGCCGAGCCGGAGCGCGGCCCGCAGATCCGCCACCACGGTGCGGATCATCCCCGCACTCTCGTCATGACCCCACCGGGCCAGGAGCCCCGCGGCCTCGCGATGCCGCAGAACGTCGTCGATCGCCGGCAGGTCACGCAGGCGGGGGCTCGGGGGCGGGATCATCGGCGGATCATAGCGGATTGCCGCGACTAGACCATTCCCGGTCCGATGCGGGGCCGTGTCGCACGAGACCGGCACGGCCTTGATCTCTCGGGGAGCCGGTTTCCGACGACCTCGCGGCTGTCGGGCGATGCGACCTCCGCCTTGTCACCGTTTTTCCCGAACGACGCCCGAAAAGCTGCGGACCCTGCCGGCTCAGCATGACATGATCGACCGACGAAGACGCGGCGTCCTGTTAGGGACCCATCGCGCCAGGCTCTGCCGAGCCTCGTTCGCCCATCAGGAGGAGCCTCGCATGTCGACCATCGCCGAACGTCGGGCCAGTTTCCGGAGCCTCCATGACTCCGGCTGCTTCGTGCTCCCCAACCCGTGGGACGGCGGGAGCGCCCTCCGGCTGGCCCAGGCGGGATTCAAGGCGCTCGCCTCGACGAGTGCCGGCGCCGCTTGGGCGCTCGGCAAGGACGACGGCGAGATGAGCCTCGACGAAGTGCTGGACCACCTGCGCTTCCTGTGCGGCGTGACCGACCTGCCGGTGAACGCCGATTTCGAAGCGGGCTTCGCCGATACGGCGGACGGCGTCGGGATCAATGTCGGGCGCTGCATCGAGACCGGGGTGGCCGGCCTCTCGATCGAGGACCGCGACGGCAGGGGCCTCTACCCCGTCGACGCTGCCGTGGCGCGGATCGCCGCCGCGCGGGCCGCGATCGATCGGTCCGGCCAGGACGTCGTCCTGGTCGGGCGTTGCGAGGCTTACCTCATGGATCCGCTCGACCTCGATGCCGTGATCGCGCGCCTCGACGCCTACGGAGACGCTGGCGCGGACTGCCTTTACGCGCCGGGGCTCAAGACCCTGGACGACATCGCCCGCGTGGTCGTCTCGGTGGAGAAGCCGCTCAACGCGAACCTCACCGGTACGGGATTGTCCGTGAACGACATGGCGGCCGCAGGGGTGCGTCGAGTCAGCACCGGCGCCGCCCTGGCGAAGGCGACTTATGCGGCGTTCGACGCCTGCGTTCAGCGGCTGAACCGGGAGGGCCGGCTTGCCTGAAACGTTCTCGCCTCGCGGGATCCGCCATGGACCCCGGGCGGTTATGCCGCTTGATGAATTCCTTCCAACGAAGGTCCTCGAAACCTCGTTCGACCATGCGGGAGACAGCGATGGGCCATGACATCGAAGCCGTACGGGCCAAGGCTGAAGCGAGCTTCAGAAAATCGGAGCAAATCGCCCAAACCGACGCCGCTCGGGCGGAGAAGGACGTCCGGGAGCAGATCGAACGCCTGAGACAGCTCCGACTCGCGAAAGAGGCGCGAGAGCGGCTGGGTGCAGAGATCCGGGCGAAGCGCAGACGAGGGGCCTAGAGGTGTCGGCCGGCTATTGGACCGAAGGGGACGACAGACCGTCATCGCGAGCGCAGCGAAGCCCAGCTTCATCTTGGGTCACACACTGGATTGTTTCGTCGCCTCGCGCCTCGCAGTGCGATCCTGGTCAGCGCCTCCGCCCGCAGCGGCGTTCTTACGAAGACCCTGCATTTTCGCATCGCTCGTGCGGCTCGAAGCGGTGGCTTCATCTCGATTTTTCGGAAAAGCTTAACGTTGCGTTAAGACGTCCATGCGGAAACGCCTTAGCTGCGCTGCAACATCCCATATTGCGATGCAGCATGGGATGAACTAGATCACGGTCATCGGCATCAAGACCGATCCGGGAGGTTTGATCCATCAACCCGTTTGAGGGAAATCGAACCATGCTCAACCGTCTCTTCGCCTTCGCGCAGGACCGACTTGATAAAAGCCGCCGCTATCGCCAGCTGCTCGCCGAAATCGACACGATGTCGAACGCCGACCTGGTCGAGCTCGGCGCATTCCAGAGCGACCTTTACGCGGCTGCGCATAAGCAGGTCTACGGCTGAGGCGCTTCGCCAAACGGGCTGTGGCGGCCTGACCGGCCCGCTACCGCCCATGTGACTCTGCTGGTCTTAGAACATATAATCGAGGTCGCGCCGCATCAGCGACGCGGCCTTTCACTTATCGCCGCGTCAGCGTCATCGGCATGCCGCCGCGAGAGCGCAACGCCACGCGCTGCACCGGCATGACTTCGTGGTCCGGCGCCAGTGTCAGCCTGAAGCTTCGCATGACCGTTGCGAGAACGATCACGGCCTCCTGGATCGCAAAGGATGCCGCGATACAGACGCGAGGGCCCGCGCCGAAGGGCAGATAGCTGAACCGGTCGATCCCGCCACGGTTCTCGGGTAGGAAGCGGTCGGGCACGAAGTGATCCGGCGCGTCCCACAGCAGCTTGTGGCGCTGCAACACATAGGGCGACACCACCACGAGCGCACCGGCCTTGATCCTGATGTCGCCCAACCGATCCGGGCCGATCGCCTGCCGCGAGATCGTGGCGGCCGGCGGATAGAGCCGCATCGCCTCGTCGAGGGCCGCCCGCGTATGGACGAAGTCGTCGATCCGATCCGGATCGACATGACCGTCCGGCATCAGCGCGTCGACCTCGCGCTCGACCGCCAGCCGCGCCTCTTCATGCTGCGACAACAGGTACAGCGTCCAGGTAAGTGCGTTCGACGTGGTCTCGTGGCCGGCGATCAGGAAGGTGACGAGGTTGGCCTTGATGTCGAGATCGCTGAGCCCCTCGCCGGTTTCGGGATCGCGCGCATCGAGCAGCAGCGTCAGCAGGTCGCGCGGTACGGCGCCGGGCGCCTCGGCCATGAGGGTGCGGCGCTTGTCCATCATGCCGTCCACGGCCGCTTCGAAGAAGCGCAGCATCGGCTTCGTCTGGAGGCGGCCGAGCCTTGGCACCCAATCCGGCAGATCCAGGATGTCCAAGGGATCGATCTTGCCGACCGTTTCGAGATACCGCGAGACGACGCTGGCGAACTCGTCCTCCGGCCGGTTCATGGCTTCGGAAAAGATCGTGCGGCCCAGGACCCGGAGCGTCACACGGGCCATCTCGGTCGCGATGTCGACGCGGCGGCCGTCGCGCAAGCGCGACCAGCGTTCGGCCAGTTCCTCGGCCACGGCCACCATGCTCAGCTTGAATCCGGCGACATGGCGGGGCGAGAACAGCGGGGCCAGGGCCCGGCGTTGCGCCCGCCAGTCGGCACCCTCGGCGAGCAGGAGGCCCGTCCCGAGGCCGGGCGCCAGCATGCGCCGTTGCAGGACGCCTTTGCCGTAGTTGGCGGCGTTGTCGACCAGGATGTGCCGGATCGCCGCCGGGTCGCTCACCACCGCGACACGGCCGAGCACCGAATTGCCGGAGATGATCGGGTATTCGAAGTGGAACCGGGTCCATGTGGCGACAGGGTTCGATCGCAGTCCCCACAGCAGTTCCAGCGTGCCGGGCGGTTTCTCGAGCGGGACCGGAGCGGGCGCGCGCGGCCCGAGCGGCGTAGCCGCGAAATCGTGTTTGAGTGCGGAGACGGGGGTCGAAGTGAAGGCGAGGCTCATAGGATCTCCCGAAACCGGCAATCCGGGAGATGGGCATCATCGCGATGGGCGGCAACCGGACAAAGTGCCCCTCCGATGGGGACTCTCTGGCCGCCGCGCCACTAGCCATGCACCACCCGGCGGTGTGCCGGTCAACTCCGCCACGGCGAGATGATGACGTTCAACCTCGGGCCGCCGTGTTGCAGCAAGGCGGCCCGCAGCCGCTCGCCCCGGCCGCTGTGCAGGATCCGCTCCCACCAATGCTTCAGCACGAGTTCGGGGATCAGCACCGCGACGGATCGCCCCGGCGTATCGGCATCGAGCCGTTCCATGAAGGCCAGCAACGGGCCATGGATCTCCCGAAAGGGTGCCGGCAGGAGCACGAGACGGGGTGCCACACGCCCCAGCGCCGTCAGGGGCACCACGATCTCCGCATCCCAGCGGCGGCGAAGCTCGCGACCGTCCTCCTCGGCTTCGGGCCCTTCGAGCCGCAGGAGGTGGATCGCGATGACGTCGGGTGAGAGTGTCATGGCGAACTGGAGCGCACGATCGCTCAAGCGGTTGCGCCCCTCGACCGCCACCAGCACGGTCGGTGGATCCGTGTCGCCGAGGCTGAAAGGACCCCGGCTGATCAAGCGCTCGTCCAGGCTCTGGTAGTAGCGATGGATCACGAGGAGGAGCGCGATCGTCGCTGGCAACGCCAGGATGACGATCCAGGCGCCGTCCATGAATTTCGCCGCGACGATCACGACCAGCGCCGCGATGGTCGTCACGGCCCCGACGGCATTGATGGCGAGCCGCGCCCGGTTGGCTCCTCCGCCCTGGCGACGCCAGTGCACCACCATACCGACTTGGCTCATCGTGAAGGTGAGGAAAGCCCCGATGGCGAAGAGCGGGATCAACCGATCGGTGATGCCACCGAAGGCGATGAGCAGCAGGCCTGCCGTCACGGTCAGGAACGCGATGCCGATGGAGAACACGAGGCGGCGGTCCGCCACGGCAAAGCGACGCGGCAGGAATCCGTCCTGGGCGACGAGCCGGCACAGGCGCGGGAAGCCCACGAAGCTCGTATTGGCCGAGAGGCACAGAACGGCCAGCACGCTCCCCATCGCCACGTAGTAGAAGGCGCCCCGTCCGACGATTGCGGCGGCAAGCTGCGACAGGACGCTCTGATAATCGGGCTTCGTCTGGTCCATGGCGCCGAGCCCGTAGGCGTGGGCCACGGCCGCGATACCGGCCAGCAGCAAGCCCAAGGTCAGACAGATCACGGTCAGGGTGCGGTGTGCGTTCTTGATCACCGGTTCCTTGAAGGCCCCGACGCCGTTCGACACGGCTTCGACGCCGGTCATGGCGGTGCAACCGGCCGCGAAAGCCCGCAGCATGACCCACAAGCCGACCGCCTCGGTGCCTTGCGCGAGATGCGGGGGAGCCACGACGGGATCGACATGGCCGCCCCCCGCGATGACCCGCCAGAGCCCCAGCCCGACGAGGGCGAGGAAGCTCACGACGAACACGTAGGTGGGAACGGCGAAGAGCCACCCGGCTTCCGCCGTCCCCCGCAGGTTCGCCACGGTCACCAGCACCAGCACGCCGAGGCAGAGGGCCAGCGTGTAAGGCTGCAAGGACGGGACCGAGGAGGTCAGCGCCCCGACGCCCGCCGAAATGCCGACCGCGACATTGAGCACGTAGTCGATCATGATGGCGGCCGCCGCCAGGAGGCTGGCATTGCGGCCGAGGTTCTCCTTCGACACCGTATAGGCCCCCCCACTGGTGGGATAGGCCACGACGGTCTGCCGGTAGGACATGTAGAGCACGGCCAGCAGGGCGATGATCGGCGCCATGACGGGGCCGATCCAGTCGAGGCTCGCGGCACCGAGCGGGATCATGATCGTCAGGGCGGCTTCTGGCCCGTAGGAGGCCGAGCCGAGGCCGTCGAGCCCCATCGCGGGCACGCCCTCGAACCAACCGATCTTGCGGGTGTCCTGTTCGCTGCTGGCCAGCCTGCGACCGAGGACGATATCCAGGATGGTCATGCGTTTCCTTTCGCCCGACGAACTCGCCCTGCCCGGAAGGGCGGTGCCGGACAAGCCAAAGCCCGTCGTCGTGGAATAGGTTCATCCTTGCCTGAATACGTGGTTGCCAGGTCCGAAGCCGCCCTCTCCGCGTCGGCGCTCAGCCATCGAGGTCTCGGCGGGTTCAGCAGCCTTGTGGGGACGCTCCGCCGGCTCGCCCTGGGTGCGGGCAAGCGACGCGGGAGCGAGCCCACAGGCTTCGTCGAGCACCGGAGACGGTCGCCATCGGGTCGACATGCAACGCGGCCGGCGGCTTCTCGAAGCCTTCACATCTCGACGGGCAGGATCTTGCCGGGGTTCATGATATCCAGGGGATCGATGGCGGTCTTGATGGCGCGCATCATCGCCAGGGCCGCGGGGGGATGCTCCTCGCGCAGATACTCGGCCTTGCCCTGCCCGACGCCGTGCTCGCCCGTGCAGGTCCCCTCCATGGCGAGAGAACGGCGGACGAGCCGCTCCAGGAAGCGCTCGGCCTTGGCCATTTCGCCCGTGTCGGTGTCGTCGACGAGAAGCCCGACGTGGAAATTGCCGTCCCCCACATGGCCGACGATCGGCGCCACGAGGCCCGTCTCCGCGATATCGGCCTGCGTGGCCAGCACGCATTCGGCGAGCCGCGAAATCGGTACGCAGACATCGGTGGGGATCGCCTTCGCGCCCGGCCGCAAGGCGAAACTCGCCCAATAGACGTCGTGACGCGCCTGCCAGAGCCGCGTTCGGTCCTCCGGCCGGGTCGCCCAATCGAAGGGGCCTCCGCCGAGCTCTTCGGCGATCGCGCCGAACAGCTCTGCCTGCTCGGCGACTCCGGCCTCGGTCCCGTGGAACTCGACAAAGAGCATCGGCACTTCGGGAAGCGCCAACCGCGAATGGAGGTTGCAGGCCTTCACCTGAAGCGCGTCGAGCAGCTCGATGCGGGCCACCGGGATCCCCGATTGGATCGTCAGGATCGTGGCGTTGCAGGCCGCCTCGACGCTCGGGAAGGGGCAGACGCCGCCCGAGATGGCCTGCGGGATGCCGGACAGCTTGAGCGTGAGTTCGGTGATGATGCCGAGCGTGCCCTCGCTCCCGACCATGAGCCGGGTGAGATCGTAGCCCGCCGCCGACTTCCGCGCCCGCCGCGACGTCCGCATCACCTCGCCCGAGGGTGTGACGACCGCGAGCGACAGCACGTTGTCCTTCATGGTGCCGTAGCGCACCGCATTGGTGCCCGAGGCGCGCGTCGCCGCCATGCCGCCCAGCGACGCGTCGGCGCCGGGGTCGATCGGGAAGAACAGGCCGTGGTCGCGCAGGTGGAGGTTCAGCGCCTTGCGGGTGACGCCTGGCTCTACCACGCCATCGAGGTCCTCGGCATGGACGGCCAGGATGCGGTTCATGCCGGAGGTGTCGATGGAGATACCGCCATAGGGCGCGTTGACGTGCCCTTCGAAGGACGTGCCGGTCCCATAGGGGACCATCGGCACGCGGTGCGCCGCGCAGAGCCGGACGATGTCGACCACCTCCTCGGTCGATCGGGGGAAAACCACGGCATCGGGCGGCTGGTTGTTCACGGATGTGCGCGTATTGGCGTGCTGTTCGCGGATGCTGCGGCCTGTCGCGACGCGGTCGCCGAACCGTCGCGACAGCGTGTCCACCACGACCCGCAGGGCGGCCTCGGGCGGGCGGCGGGCTTCGGCGAAGGCGACGCTGGCCGCGTTGTGGACGAACATCGTCGTGCTCCTCTGCCCTCGTGAATGCGGCGCCTGCACCGTCGGGACCGCGAGCGGGAGCATAGCGGAGAAGCGCGCGGCCGTCCTGCGGACGGGGAAGACCGGCCCCGAGGTGGGAGCCGGTCTTCCTATGGCGGCACGGGACGCATGGCCCGCCCGACCTCAAGCGAAGGTGAAGCGGCTCTGGATGAGGCTCGAGAGGGCCGTGTTCGAAAGCACGACGCTATGGGTCGCGTCGGTCTTGATCACCGTATTGGCGCCTTGTTGGCTGGCGTGGGCGAGGAGCGCGTTGAAGTTGGCGAAGGTGGACGCGCTGAACTGCAGCATGTCGCTCGGATCGTAACCGCTGATCGTCGCGTTGGCGGGCTGCGACGCGAACTGGAGGCGCTCGTTGGTCCCGGCGAGAGTCAAAGCCGCTCCGCCGAGCAGCTTGATGATGTCGCCGGCCCCGGAGATCGTCGCTGACGCGCCATCGGCCAAACCGATCTGAGCCGACGCGATGGCGAGATTGTCTCCGGTGCCCTGGATGGTGGCCGTGTCGCCGGTGCCGGAGGCCGAAACCGTGTCGTTGCTGTTCAGCGTCACCTGATTGCCGCTGCCGGTGACGGTGCCGCTGGTGCCGTTCCAGCGTCCGTAACGCCGGACGTCATGGCGACGGCCTCGCCCGTCGAGCCCACCTCGGCATCGGCGTTCGCCCCGGTCATCGTCACGCTGGAGTTCTTGTCGTAGAACGTGGCCGTGTCGCCGGCGCCGCTCATCGTGACGTTGGCTCCGGCATAGATGGCCGCGGCATTGCCGCTCCCGGTGATC
>CAXUOD010000210.1:0-9115 GCA_964252585.1 uncultured Lichenihabitans sp.
GCGGTCGAATGTCGGCCCGGACTGCAACGCATCGCGGGCAGTTGCCTCAAATAGTAGCCTGCCAATCCGGTATCTGCGGCCCGCGATAATGAGCCGGTCCGGCATAAGTGGGGTATCGGGATTTGATCCATGGAGCCGAATACAAGAAGGCATCTGTAGCCTCGACCCCTTGGTAGCGGCGCCCTTGAGGTCTCGGCCACGCACGTTGTTCGAAACCAACGACGCGATCATGCCGCGGTGGCTTGCGACCTTCCTGCACCTCCTCATTCGGCGGAGTGACCGACGCTCACCGGGTTGTGGTCGGGCCGAAGCGGCAGCGCTTCGGCTGCCTCGCCTTGTAGCCTCAAGACCCGTTGCTTCAAACCTTCACGGTCGACGCCGTATAGATCTCGTCGATGGCGCTCGCCAGGGTCGCATCGAATTCCGCTTCGCTCATGTCGTGCCTGAGATCGCCGATCAGGGCGCGCGAGAAGCTGGCGATCATGCCGGAATTGGCGGCAAGGCGTCGGCACGCGTCGGGCCTCGTATAGCCGCCAGACAGCGCCACCACCCTCGCCACCCTTTCGTGGCCGACCAGGGGTGAGTAGAGGTTGGGCACGTCGGGAATCGTGAGCTTCAGCATCACGCGGCGACCCTCGGGAAGGGCATCGAGCGTCTTGGTCAGCTCGGCGAGCAAGAGAGCCTCGGCGCCGGCCTTGTCCGGGCTCTTGATCGAGACTTCGGGCTCGATGATCGGCATGAGGCCATGGTCCGAGATCCGACGGGCCACGTCGAATTGCTGTGCCACGACGGCAGCGATGCCCTCCTTGCTGGGAAGATTGATGAACGAACGCATCTTGGTGCCGAAGATGCCGAGTTCGACGGCCCGGGCCAGCAGCGCGTCGAGCTCCGGCATCGGCTTCATGACGCTGACACCGTCCTTCTCGCCCTCGAGCCCCTTGTCGACTTTCAGGAAAGGGACGACGCCCCGCTCCTTCCAGAGGAAAGCCGGAACGGATTGCCCCGCGGCCTGACCGTCCATGGTCCCCTCGAACAGGATGGCGGCTATCACCTTGTCGCCGTTGAACGAGGGTGCCGTGATGATCCGCACGCGCATGTCGTGGACGAGAGCGAACATTTCGGCATCGCCGCTGTAGGCGCTCTCCGGAATGCCGTAATGGCTGAGGGCGCTCGGGGTCGACCCTCCGCTCTGATCGAGCGCCGCGATGAAGCCGCCCTTCGTGGAGATCTGCGCCAACATCGTTTCGTTCGTCATGACCGCCACTCACCTGAAGCAACCGCCTTCGCAACGTGAAGGCAACGCTCGTTAGCACGACCTGATGCAGTCTCTAAGACATCATAGCGGTCGACTCACGTCCGATGCGCTCTCGTTCTAAGGCGCAAACCACAGGCCGACAATCCGCAGCCGGCCGACACCTGCAACCTTGGGCGATGACACTCGTCTGCAGCACCCCTTCAGGCCTCGGCCTGGCCCAAGAGCGCGTCGATGGCCTCGTCGATTTCGTCGAAATGGCTGACGACCCGATCAGGCCCGAGCTCCGAGACAGGTTTGTCGGTATAACCGAAATCCACGGCCACGACCGGAATGCGGGCTGCTTTGGCGGTCATGATGTCGGTGACGGAGTCACCCACCATCACGCTTCGCCCGGGCGTGCCTCCGGCCTGTGCGATGGTCGACAGCAGGGCTCCGGGCTGCGGTTTCGAGACCGCGAAGGTGTCCTGACCACAGATCGCCCCGAACCGATCCGCCACGCCCAGTGTCTGCAAAAGGAGGCGCGCCGTCTTCTCGATCTTGTTGGTACAGATCGCGAAGGCGTAGCCACGCGCTTCGAGGCGGTCGAGCGCCGCGACGGCCCCGGGAAACAGGAACGAGTGATCGGCGATGTGCTCTTCGTAATAGCCGAGGAACAGGCGGAACAGCTCCTCCAGGCGAGCGCCGTCGAGGCTGCGGCCGGCCGTCGCGTAGCCACGCTGGAGCAGGGCGCGTCCGCCAGCTCCGAGCAGGCTGCGCGCCTGAGCGACCGGCAAGGGCGCGATCCCGTCGAGCGACAGCACGTGATTGAGCGCCCCCATGAGGTCGCCAGCCGTTTCGGCCAGGGTTCCGTCGAGATCGAAGACCACTGTCCGACCGGTCATGCGCCAACATCCCACGTCCGTCCGGTGCACGGCGGCATCGTATCGCCCGGACTGGAAACGCGACATCGACTGAGGGATAGTCTCTATCCTGATTCGGGGCGCGCCGGAGAAGATGATGATGCGGAAAGCTGCGACTCTCCTCGGGTCGGGAGCGGTTGTGATCCTCGCCGCGATGCCGCCAGCCGCGGCGGCGTCCTACGAATTCCTCGCCGCGCCTGAGACGGACCTCAATCGGGTCTACAGGCTCGACAAGGCGACCGGCGAGATGGGGGCCTGCCAATATGGTCTTTCGGAAGGCACCATCGGTGTCACCCTGTGCTACCCGCCGGGCGACGGCGGAGGCCCCCAGTCGCAGAGCGAATATGCGCTGATCGCGTCGCGGCACGATCGCGAAGGCGGCGTGTTCCGGGTCGACGTGCGCACCGGCACGATGTCGATCTGCTACGTGCTGAACGAGACGGTGGTCTGCACGCCGCCCGCCAAATGAAGAAGAGCCGCCTCGGCCGACGGCCGGGACGGCTCTCGAAAAGCGAAGACCCTCCGGTGGGGCGCGAACCGGAGGGTCTCGCTGGCTGCCCCAAAACCGAAGTCCAGGCAAGCCAAGCTCGTTAGCGTGTCGGAGGAAACCAGACACGCTCCCAGTGGACCATCTTCAAGCGCCTCGGAAACGCTAGCGTTTTCCGACAGGCTTGGCGTGTTCTAAGAGGTCAGCAGACCCGAACGGGGCGATACCCGGCGAAATTGCCGTAAGCGTCGTAGACAGGCCGGCGGCGAACGCAGGGATAGGGTCCCGGGCCGTAGCCATAACCGTAGGGCCGGGCCGCACTGCCGATAATGGCGCCGGCCGCCAGACCTCCCAGGACACCAGCCGCGACCGGGGCGCCCCAGCCATAGCGCCACCATGCCTCCGCCGGTGAGGAGGACGCGATCGTGGCGGTGCCAAGGGTCAGGGCCGCGAGCCCCGCCGCGACGGTCTTCTTGACTGCGGACATGAAAAGCTCCTTGTTGGTTGATAGGTCGTCGCCGTGGCGAAGGCTCCGACGTCATGTTCCGATGAGCGACGGTATAGACGACTGTAGCTGAACGCGGGGTGAAGCCTAAGCAGGCTCGCGTGGCGAAAGCCGCGACCGATTTGGCTTTTCATAGCTCAATCAATGCTGCTTCGAGTCTTGAGGGTCAGCAGAATTGTCGGACTCTGCTTAGGGCTAGGGTCGACCCTGCGGCACGCGGTCCAGGCGCCGATCCCTGGCGCAGCAAGACGCTTTGCTCTATGCGGCCGCGCATTTGCCTTTTGCGGGGTGAGCCGCTAGTCCTCGCGCTTGCATTCGGCAGTCAGAGCCGCAGCCGCGGCTGCAACATCAAATCCTCAACGCAATGGTCGTATCCCCCGAGGTTTCCCCGAAACGCCGTGTCGCCGCGCGAGCGCTTGAGGCTGTCGAGCCCGGGATGCGCTTGGGACTCGGCACCGGCAGCACGGCGGCGGAGTTCGTCGAACTCCTGGGTGCGCGCGTCAAGGATGGGCTCGAGGTCGTCTGCGTCCCCACGTCCGAACGGACCCGTCGACAGGCCGAGGGTCTCGGCATTCGGCTGTCGACGCTCGACGATATGCCGGAGCTGGACCTGACGGTCGATGGCGCCGATGAATTCGATCCTTTCCTGCGCCTCATCAAAGGCGGTGGCGGCGCCCTGTTGCGCGAAAAGATCGTGGCGGCGGCATCCGCCCGCATGCTGGTGATCGCCGATGCCAGCAAGCGCGTGCCGCAGCTCGGCCGCTTTCCCTTACCGGTCGAGGTGAACGTCTTCGGTCTGGCTTCGACGCGGAACAAGGTGGAGCGGGCCGGCGAAGCGACGGGCGCCGTCGGCGCGATCGACCTCAGGCGGACTTCATCGGGCGACCCTTTCGTCACGGACGGCGGCCATCTGATCCTCGACTGTCGTTTCGGCGTCATCCCGGACCCTGAAGCGCTCGGGGCCCACCTGTTCGCGATTCCCGGAGTCGTCGAACACGGACTTTTCCTTGGGCTGGCGTCCGCCGTCATCGTAGACGAGGGGAACGCTACCTTGCTGATCGACCGATCAGGCTCCGGCACTTCCAGATAAGGACCCATCATGACGTCAGTTTCCCGAGTCGCGGCAGCGGCTGTCCTCCTGGCTTCGATCGCGGGCGGTCCGGTTCGTGCCCAGCAGGCGCCCGCGGCTCCTGCCGATGCGACCCCCGCCGCGCCGGCCGCTCCGCTGCCGTCGCTCCCGCAGCCTCAGCCGGACATTCCACCGACGCAACTCGCGGCCGCCCGTGATGTCGTCATATCGTCCGGCATGGCGCGCTCGTTCGAGCCGATGGTTCCCCAGCTGGAAGAGCAGATCCCGCTTGTCGTGACGCGCACGCGCCCGGAATACGCCAAGGATCTGACCGGCGTCCTGGCCGGGCTCGAGCCCGAATTCGCCAAGAAGACCGACGAGATGATCGACATCGCGGCGAAGATCTATGCCCGCGGCATGAGCGAGGACGAGTTGAAGACCACGGCGGCGTTCTTCAACAGTCCGGCCGGCAAGAAATACGTCGACGCTCAACCCATCATGCTCGACCAGCTCGTGGTCGCCATGCAGGCTTGGACGCAGGAAACATCGAGCTACATGATGAAGCGCGTGCAGGCCGAAATGGAAAAGAAGGGCGACAAGTTCTGAACGCCTCGGCCTGAAGCGCCGCTGCCGGCGCGGTCCTATCGCCGGGGAGAGCCATCATGAGCACGCCCGAAAAGGTGGACTTCTTCGTCGTCGGAGCCGGATCGGGCGGCGTCCGTTCGGCGCGGGTCGCGGCCGGTCATGGCGCCAAGGTCGTGGTGGCCGAGGACCATCGGGTCGGCGGAACCTGCGTGGTGCGCGGTTGCGTACCGAAGAAGCTCTACGTCTACGCGAGCCGTTTTGCCGACGATTTCGCCGATGCTGCGGGCTTTGGCTGGACGGTTGGCGCTTCCCGGTTCGACTGGCCGGACCTCGTGGCGGCCAAGGAGAAGGAGATCACCCGCCTCTCGGGCCTCTACCGGGCCAATCTCGAGAAGGCGGGCGCGTCCCTGGTCGAGGGCCGGGCGCGGCTCGACGGTCCGAACCGCGTGACCCTGGCGGATGGACGCTGCTTCGACGCGGTCAACATCCTCGTCGCAACAGGCGGCCGGCCCGCGCTCCACCCGGAGATCCCCGGCCTGGAGTTCGCTATCACGTCCAACGAGATCTTCGATCTCAAGGAGTTTCCGCGGCGCCTGATGGTGATCGGCGCAGGTTACATCGCGCTCGAGTTCGCTTCGATCTTCGCCCGGCTCGGCAGCGAAGTGACGGTGGCGTTCCGGGGCGATCAAATCCTCACGGGCTTCGACCAGGACATGCGCGACGGGCTGGCTGATGCGCTGTCGGAAGCCGGAATCACGTTGCTGAACCGAACGCTTCCCACAGCCCTGTCCTGGTCGAACGGCCAGGTCGAGGTGGCCATGCCGGATGGTACGACGATCACGGTGGACCAGGTGCTGGTCGCGACGGGCCGGATCCCCAATACCCGCGGTCTCGGCCTCGAGAAAGCCGGGGTCGCGACCGATGCCGTCGGAGCCATCAAGGTCGATGCGTTCTCGCGCTCCACGGCGTCCTCGGTCCTCGCGGTCGGGGACGTGACGAACCGCATCAATCTCACCCCTGTGGCGATCCGCGAGGGGCAGGCCGTGGCCGATACGCTCTTCGGTCAGCGGCCGGTCAGCGTCGATCACGATCATGTCGCTTCGGCGGTCTTCTGTACGCCCGAGATCGGTTCCGTCGGGCTGACCGAACATCAGGCCCGCGAGCGCCTCGATGTCGTCGACATCTACCGCGCCGCCTTCAGGCCGTTGAAGGCGACCCTGTCCGGCCGGTCCGAGAAGATGATCCTCAAGCTCGTGGTGGACGGCGTCACGGACCGCGTCGTCGGCGTCCACATCCTCGGCCATGACGCCGGGGAGATGATCCAGATGTGCGCCATCGCGGTCCACATGGGGGCCACCAAGGCCGATTTCGACGCCACGATGGCGGTACACCCGACCATCGCCGAAGAGATCGTCACCATGCGGTCCCGAACGTCGCGCCACACGCGCGCCGTGAACGCCTGACGGCCCGGATCGGCGGCCGGTATGTCGGCGGGCCTTGACCCTTATGCGCAACGTCTCCTGGCCATGTTGGGCGCGGGCCGTCGGACAGACCCGGCGCTCCCGACCATAGGCGATCGACGGCAGGGCTTCGCGGAACTGATGCGGCTCGCGGGGCCGCGGCCCGAGATCGGGGCGGTGAGCGATGTCAGGGTGCGGGGCCACGAGGGCTGGCTCGCGGCCAGGGTCTATACACCGGCCGCTTCCTCATCGGACGCTTGGCCGGGACTGGTCTATTTCCATGGCGGCGGCCTCGTGGCGGGCAATCTCGACACCCACGACCCGCTCTGTCGCGCCATCGCGCGCGACGCTCTCTGCAGAGTGGTATCGGTCGATTACAGGCTGGCGCCGGAGCATCGTTTTCCGGCCGCGGTCGACGATGCGGTGGCGTCGCTCGAAGACGTGCTCGACCGTGCCTCGGTGTTCGGCCTCGATCCGCGGCGCATCGCGGTCGGCGGCGACTCGGCCGGAGCCACGCTCGCGGCCGTCTCGGCGCGCCAGTCTGCCACCCGGACCGGGTTGCGGCCAATGTGCCAGTTTCTGCTCTGCCCGGTGCTCGACATGGAACCCCGGACCGCGTCGCGTCGCGACTTCGGCGACGGTTACCTGCTCGATGCGGGGTTGATGGCCCGCGACCTCGCGCATTATGCCCCCGGCTCTGACCGCGATGACCCGCGCCTGTCGCCACTCCGCGCGGAAGATTTCGCGGGCCTTCCTGCGGCCGTGATCCACACGGCGGAGTTCGATCCACTGCGGGACGAAGGCGCTGCCTATGCCGAGAAGCTTCGGCATGCGGGCGTGTCGGCCGAGCATCACTGCCATGCCGGCATGATCCATCATTTCTACGGCTTGACGGGGTTCATCCCGCGGGCGCGCAGCATCTTGGCCGGGATCGCGGCCGATCTCGGGTCGAGGCTGAGGTCATAAGCGGAAGCGACCTGACAGGATCTGCCCGTAGATGGCGCGGTCGAGCTCGACATAGGTGTCCGCTGCACGGTCCTCGACATAGAGCGGGTCTGCGACCATCGCGGGGTCGAAGCCTTGCGCGACCAGAGGAGCCTTCTTCTGCTTGAAGGTGTCGGTCGCTTCGATGTCCTCGCGCAGCCTGAGGAACATCGGCCGTGCATAGGCCGGCAGATGCGAAACGAGGTGACGGCGGAGCGCTCCGAGGTCGAAACCCTTGCCGGTGACCAGGGCCGCCATGCCGGCCCGGCCGTCGTGGCCGGGGACCGAAACGCCGTAGACGCTGGCCTCGACGACTCCGGCCATCCCGGTCAGGACGTCCGCGACCTCGGAGGTCGCCACGTTTTCGCCCTTCCAGCGGAACGTGTCGCCGATCCGGTCGACGAAGTACCAGAAGCCGGCTCGGTCGATCCGCATGAGATCCCCGGTTCGAAACCAACGGTCTCCCGGTTCGAAGACGTCGTGGAGGATCTTGCGCGCGCTGTCGGCGGCATTGGTGTAGCCTTCGAAATCGCCCGACGCGGCCGCCTTGTCCGTGAAAAGCAAGCCGATGGCCTCGCCGACCTCGTCGACCCCAACCTGGGTGCAAAAGCCCTTGTCATCGCGGGACGGTTCCCCGGTCGTGACGTCGAACCGCACCAGGGCGGCGGGAAAGCGATGTGCCAGGAACGGCGGGATGCGGCCGATGGCGCCCGTTCTGCCCCCGACGTTGACGAGCGAGAAGCTGCCCTCGGTGGCGGCGTAGAATTCCATGATTTCAGGAATCGCGAACCGATCCTTGAACGCCGTCCAGATGTCGGGGCGAAGGCCGTTGCCGAGCGCCAATCGCAGGCGATGATTCGGCCGCTCCTGGCCGGTCATACCGTTCAGAAGGTAACGGCAGAGTTCGCCGATGTACTGGAACAGCGTGCAGTCCCATTTTCGCACGTCATCCCAGAAATCGCGGGCCGAAAAGCCGTCCCGGATCACCACGGACCCACCGCTGACCAGCACGCAGCCCGGTGCCACGATGCCCCCGACACTGTGGTAGAGCGGCAGGCAGTCATACATGCGATCGGAAGGTCCGGTGTCGGCGAGGCCGGCGAACCAATGGCTCCAGGTCATGATCCGGCGATGGCTGACGTTTGCGGCCTTCGGCAATCCTGTGGTGCCGGAGGTGAAGATGCACAGCGCTCGGCTCGACGGCGCCACGGAACGGCGCTCCTCGGGGCCGAGGGGTGCATCCGGAAGAGCTTCGAGCGCAGCATGCAGGTCTCCCGCCTCGCCGTGATGCCATAGCCGCGCTGTCGTCCCGAGGAAAGGCAGCGCGGTCGCGAAGCCCGAGCGGCACGACTGGCCCAGGATGATGTGTCCCGGCGTCACGAGATCGATGCAATGGGCCAGCGAACGGCCCGTCAGGCGCGTGTTCAGCAATGCTACCGTCGCACCCACGCGTATGATGCCGATCCAGGCCGCGAGGTAATCCGGCCGGTTCTCCATCATCAGGCCCACGACATCGCTCACCCCGAGTCCTTGGGCCAGGGCCCAGCGGCTGTAGCGGTTCGAGCGGGCCGCGAGCGTGGCGAAGTCGAAGCATTCGAGATCCGACAACAGGGCCGGGGCCGTCCCGTATCGGATTGAGAGGTCGTCGATCACGTCGGGCAGGATGCGACCTTCGCATGCGGCAGATGTCGCGGTCATTTCCAGCGCCCTCAGCCAGCGCTTGTTCGAGGACAGCGGGGCAGGGCGGCTGGTTGGGGGCCGATAGGATTGGTCTTGCACAGGGAGAGTCCTTCCTGGCCACGAAGGATCGCACGCAGTCGGCGGCACCGGCCGCGCGCTTCCACCCGCCACTCTGCCGGCGCGAAGCCTTT
>CAXUOD010000211.1:0-9064 GCA_964252585.1 uncultured Lichenihabitans sp.
TCCGACCGGCCCGATCGGATGCGCTTCGTGTCGGTCGAGAACTGCGAGATCTTTGGGCGAGGCGGGAGGGACGGCGCGGGGCGGGATCTGCGAGGACGCGCGCACCTTCGGCCTTGGGCCGACCACGCGCGCGGCATCGCCGGCGCCCGAAAGGGGCTTTTGCCGATTGACGTCCGAGCTTGGCCGGGCTTGGCTGTCCTCGCCCTGCTCCGCCACCAGAGGTCGGCTCGGCGCCGGAAGGCGGTGGGATGCGGCCGCGACGGCAGGTCGACGCTTCGGACGGTGATCCAGATCAGCCGTCGCGGTGGATGGAGCGACGGCGGCGACTGCCGCGCCGCGCCGATGGGCAATGGTTCCGGGCGGGGCCGGCACGGTCCGCGCGGGAGCGCTCGAGACTGGCGGCACGATGGGAACCGCGGGGGCGGCCGGTTCGGTCCGCCCCATGCCCATCCACCATTCACACAGGCTGGAACACGCGAGACCACCTCCTCGCGGAGTTCACGCAGCGTCCGCCGCGACCGCAGATGGCGCCCAGAGACCCGCGATGAGAGCCAAGACAATCTTCCGATTTTTTTCCATAATTAAATATTCCTCCCATCGGCGACTGATGACTGACACAGATTTGAATGTTAGATCAAGGTTGATATTTCTGGATTCGGTCTGGATAGGCTTTCGGGACATGCTGATGCATACCGTCCAAGGATGCCTTCAGGCATGGAGACAATAATGGGTGATTATGCACATCGTATATTGGATGCCGGCCTGAGGAGCGAGTTTCTGCCGGTCCGACTTCGGATGAAGGTTATGCGATGGGCTGGCTATGGTGTTTCGGACACTTGCACGATCTGGCCCGGAGCGTGCATCAGATCGAAAAAATTGGTCGTCGGAGCAAACGTCTTCATCAATGTCGGTTTCTTCTTCGATGGATATGAGAAATTGTCCATCGGGGACAATGTGAGGATCGGTCAGTTCGTCAGGGTCATCACGGCGACGCATGACATCGGCACATCGCGGCAACGCGGACTGGTCGAGGTCGATGGTCAGTCCGTCATCATCGAAGATGGCTGCTGGATCGGCGCGGGAGCCGTGATCCTGCCGGGGGTGTCGGTCGCCAGGGGCTGCGTCGTGGCGGCCAATTCAGTCGTGACCAAAAACACCGAGCAGGATGGCCTCTATGCCGGAAACCCGGCGCGGAGGGTCAGGGAGTTCGAGAATTGAGCACATCGTCGCCGGCGTATGCGGATTCGGTCGTGGGTGGGCGCAGCCCGGCCTCCGCTGCGGCAAGCCACATCGACCACTTTCTCGGCCTGGATCTCCTGCGAGGCATCGCCGCACTCGCTGTGGTGCTCTACCACCTGTCGAGCAGGGTCAATCTGCCGGCGTTCGTTTCGCATGGGTACCTTGCCGTCGACTTCTTTTTCGTGCTGAGCGGATTCGTGATGGCACGGGCCTATGAGGCACGCATCGCGGATGGGAGATTGTCGGTCGGCCGGTTCGGTGTCTCTCGCGCCATCAGGCTGCTGCCCGTCATCGTCCTCGGAACGCTGATCGCGGCCGTCATCGAGATCGGTCGGCCGGGCGTCATGGACCAGAAGCAACACGCGATCGATACTGCGTTGGCCCTCGTTTCTGGCTCCGTGCTCGTGCCGATCCTGCACGTGACGACATTGGAACACACCTTGTTCCCGCTGAACGGTCCGGCATGGTCGTTGTTGATGGAGTCGATCGCCAGTCTGGTTTTCGCATTATACTCTCGTTTTTTTAGAAACCGCTTTGTACTCCAAGTCGTCATGATCGTCTGTGCAGCAATGATAATGTGGGGAGCGCACCAACATGGCAGTGCAGATATGGGAGCCCTGCCCGATACCTTCTGGCTGGGTCTCGCGAGGATCGGGTGGTCGTTCACAGCGGGAATGCTGCTATTTCGGCTTCGAAACCGAACTCCTCGTATCTTTTTTGGATTTCCTTTGACGTTACTCATCATAATTTTGATTGCACCGATCTTCGGCAGGATAAACGACATCTTCGATGATATCTGCATAATCATCGCTTTTCCTGCTATCGTGCTGACTGCATCGACGGTGCGTCTGACCGGTTTTGGCCGCAGGGCATCGATCATCGGCGGTGATTTATCGTATCCGATCTATGGCATTCACTATCCGCTCGTCCGTCTCTTCAGCAATATCAGCCAAAAAAATCAGTTCATGTCGGACGGGAGCGTCTTTACCGTTTTGGTGGGCACAGCTGTGATCATCGTGATTTCTGGCTGTGCCTGCTTGCTTTATGATGTTCCGGTCAGGAGGTTCTTGACTTCAAAGGTCATCTTTTGCGGGCGAGAACGGCCCGACGTGACGACCCGATGAGCGCTACCTCGCAAGAGGGAGGGCGCGGAAATTGGACCCGCTGCCTTCGACGATGTCGACGCTCGAAGGATCTGACGTTTGAGGCTGACGGCCCTGTTCTCCACACCGACATTGCGTGCGTCGCTGCTCACCCCTCAAGGCCGGTGCGATCCACAGTTCTGTCTTCGCGATCGACATGCATGCCTTGCTCTTGGGCAGCTTTCCAGTCCCCTGATGCTGTCGACCATGAAAGAGCGGTAACTGAATTTCACTCGGAATATAATTATTAAATCTGAGCTATCGAAGACTATTGCGCAATGCTATGTGATTAATTATCGATGAAGTTGACAGCGATATGGATTTATGTGAGTTTTTCAGGATACGGTCGGGGAGAATAATTTGACCCACGCGATAAATGATATCCCTAGCCGAGCCATATTTCGAAAGGCTGTGACATCCCGTCTGGTCGAGGAGGCTCTACTTGATCTCTTTTCGAGAGGAAAACTGCATGGAACTGTTCATACATGCATAGGTCAGGAGATGTCGGGAGCGATCGTCACGGAGTTCCTGAGAGAGGGCGATACGATCTTTTCGAATCATCGGTGCCATGGCCATTTCATTTCGCGGAACGACGACGTCGAAGGTTTGATCGCGGAACTCATGGGCCGCAGTTCCGGCGTCTCCGGCGGACTCGGCGGTAGTCAGCACCTGTGCAAGGACGGCTTCTTCTCGAACGGCATCCAGGGGGGCATCGTGCCCGTCGCCGCCGGCCTCGCCATGGGTCACAAGATCAAGGGGCAAGGATACATCAGCGTCGTCTTCATCGGTGACGGCACGTTGGGTGAGGGCGCCGTGTACGAGGCCTTCAACATCGCGGCCAAATGGTCCCTGCCGATGCTGATCGTCCTCGAAGACAACAAATATTCGCAGTCGACAGCGCAATGTGAAACGCTGGCCGGCAGCATCTGCGATCGTGCGTCGGCCTTCGGCATCGAAACGGCGGTCGGCAGCACCTGGGAATGGCGCAAGCTCTACGAGACCGTCGGCGATCTGACGGCCGCGATGCGGATGGACGGCAAGCCACGTTTCCTGCAGATCGAGACCTACCGGTTGAAGGCACATTCGAAGGGTGACGACACGCGGTCGCGCGATGTCGTCGAGCCTTACGAGATGCGCGACCCGGTGACGCTCTTCCTGTCCGACCTGTCGTCCGAGGAGGCCGATTGGGTGTCGCGGCTCCGCGACCGGATCCGCCACGCCGAGCAGATGGCGGAGCAGGCCCCCCCGGCGACGCTTCTGCCGATCGAAGACGGGAGCGTCGGGGACGTGAACTGGACGGCGGCGTCCAGCATCGACCGGACGAGGCTCGTGACCGCACTCAGCTCGACATTCGACGGGCTGATGCACGATCACGAGGACATCATCATGCTGGGGGAGGATATCCTGTCTCCCTACGGCGGGGCCTTCAAGGCGACCAACAACCTGTCGTTCGACTTTCCGACACGGGTCTACAATACGCCGATCTCCGAAGCTGGCATCGTGGGGATTGGTTCGGGTCTGGCGCTTGCCGGCTACAGGCCGATCGTCGAAATCATGTTCGGCGATTTCATCGGGCTGGCCTTCGATCAGATCGTCAACCACGCGGCTAAGTTCAGGCAGATGTACAATGGTCAGGTCAGCAGCAATCTGATCGTACGGACCCCGATGGGCGGCGGCCGGGGCTACGGGCCGACGCACAGCCAAACTTTGGACAAGCACTTCTTCGGCGTACCGGGCTTGACGGTCGTCGCGATCAACGGGTTCATCGAACCCCACGAGATCTACAAACCTTTGATGGCTCGGGGCAGCGGGCCGGCGCTGGTCATCGAGAACAAGCTCCTCTACGGAGCTTATGTTCCTTTGGCGGTCCCGGACGGGTTCGCGTTCCTGCGCTCGGATGAAGAGTTCCCGTCCGTGTGGCTCAAACCGCACTCCCCCACCTGCGACATCGTCCTGATCGGATACGGCGGCTTGGGAGATGCCCTCGCGAAGGCTGCCGACACCCTGTTCGACGAACACGACATCGTCGCACACGTCTTCGTCCCGGCCAAAATCTGTCCTTTCTCGATCAAGCCCCATCTTCAAATCGTGGGCGGGTCCCCGCGGATCCTCGTGGTCGAGGAAGGGCAGGGTTTCGCCGGTTTCGGCGCCGAGGTGATCAGCCAGGTCGCGGAATGCGACGCGCTCGCCCACGTCAAGGTGCGGCGGCTGTTCCCCCCCGCGCATTGCATCCCGAGCAGCGGCCCATTGGAGAAGACGCTCCTGCCGAGTTCCGATCTCATCGTGGACGTCGTCACAGCCTGGATGTCGACATGACAACGATCACGGCGCAGAGGATCAATGCCAACGATGACCAGGTCGGCATCGTCGCTTGGCACGTCTCGGATGGAGACCACGTCCAGATCGGCGACGACCTCGTCGATCTCGAGACGTCCAAGGCGGTGGTGACCGTTTCGGCCGAGATCGCGGGAACCGTCCGTCGCATCGCGCAGATCGGGGACGTCGTCGGTGTCGGCGCGGCCATCTGCGAGATCCACGGTGCGAAGGGGCCGGCGGAGGACGGAGGGCCTGGGCTCCTCCCCCGAGCCGCCGCCCCACCGGTGCTGGAAGCGGCGGTGCCCGCGGCCGTCATGGACACGTCGGCGCCTCCGGCATTCGCTCCTCCCGTCGCATCCGAAGGGACCCAGCCCACCCGGTTTTCCAAGCGCGCGCTGGAACTCATCGCTGAGTTCGACGTCGACAAGGCCGATTTTGCAGGTGGAGGCCTCGTCACCGGGAAGACCGTGACGGATCGTCGTCACCCGACGAGCGCCGCTCGTCCAGACCTCGGCATCCCCCAGGCGATGCAGGAGCCGAAACGGGCGCTTCCACCGCCGACGGGACAGGCGCGGAGCGAGATCACGTCGCTCTCCAAGCGCGCCGAGATCGCAAACCTCGCCATCGGTGAGAGCGGCACGATCAACAGCACCCTGTCGGTCTATTTCGACTCCGTCTCGATCCGTCGACGGCTCAAGCAGGGAAAGATCTTCGACGGAAATCTCCAGCCGATCCTCCTCTACGAGCTTTCGCGGCTGCTGAGGCAATGGCCACAATTCACATCCTACTTCCAAGACAATGCCATTCATTTCTATGATCGCATCGATATCGGGCTCGCCATCGATCTGGGACGCGGTTTGAAGGTCGTCACGATCGCCGAGGCGGATCGTCTGCTGCCGTTCGAGATCCACGACAGGACAGTCGATTTCGGCCTCCGTTACCTCGATAACAAGATACGACCCGAAGAACTGGTCGACTCGACGATTACGGTTACGGACCTGTCGGGGTTCGACATCCTTCATTTCAAGCCATTGATCAACGGACGCCAAGCCGTGATCCTGGGAATCGGAGGAGACGCGCAGCAACCCGGTCACCCGATGTCGATCAACATGACCTTCGACCATCGCGTCACCAACGGCAGAGAGGCTGCCCTGTTCCTCAACGATCTGCGCGAACGGCTTCGGAGCTACGCGCTGCATGAGGTCGAGGCACCCATCGCCGCCACGGCGGAAGCCGTCACCCCCAGGATGATGGCTCCTGCGCGATGCACGCGCTGCGGGATCGCTGCGGAGGCCTATTATCGCGACAACCACGACGCGTTGATGTTCGCATGCATAGCCGCGGACGGGACCCTGCAATCACTCTGCCTGGCCTGCACCAAGTATTTCTGATCCTCCAAGGATGGGAACGGCAATGGACATCGCCAACCTCCAGCAGATCATTGGCCAGCTGTGTCGCACCGATCCCGGCAGCGTGCAGCCGCACCGGTCACTCCGATCTTTCGGGATCACCGCCTCGCTCGGCCTGTCCATCGTCCGGAGCCGGATCGAGGCGCGGACCGCGACCAAATTGCCGGTCATCACCGTCGAGACCACGGTCGCGGAACTCCTGGCCCTGGCGACCGGGGGCGATGTCGACGGGCGCCCGCTGCTGCCGGTGCAGGCAGCGGCCCGCCCCTCGACGGCCTGGGCGCGCGCCGCGCGCGATCCATCGATGAGCGGCTCCCGTGTGCTCGGGCTGGGCCTCGATCTCCAGGACATCGATGCCTTGCCGCGGTCCGCTGATTTCAGGACCGATCCCTTCTACGCCGCGAACTTCTCCCCATCCGAGCTCGCGGCGGCGATGTTGAGGCCCGATCCGCGAGCCCATCTCTGCGGCGTGTTCTGCGCCAAGGAGGCGGCGAAGAAGTCTCATCCCGCGCTCATCGACCTGCGCATGGACTCCATGGTCGTCGGACATGATCAGGGCGGGAGACCTGTGCTGTCCCTCCTCGACCCGAGCGTCGCGCTCAGCTTCACCATCAGCATCACCCATACGAACGCCTTCGCTGCCGCAACCTGCCTCACCCAGGACTCTGGCGCATGAGGTTTGTCCGTCTCACCCAGCGTTTGCTGCAATCGCGGCTCGACGACGGTGGCTGGCTCAGGGTCCGACACGCCTATCCGAACCCTTCTCTCATGCTGCGTGCGATGCGGCGGGTGCGCAGACCTCCGGCCGTCGAGGCGAAACCCGGCCGGCGCATCATCGTGCTCGGCCTGGGAGCCGCGGCCCTTGCGGTCCTGGGTGAACTGCGCAAGGCGGGTGTCGAAGACGTGACGGTTCTGGCCCGCGACGACGCGTTCGGGGGGAAATGCGTCAATCACGGTTGCATGCCGAGCGAGTTCGTCCTGGCGCATCGAGGCCTGCCGCCGGAAAGGCTTCGGCTCGAACTCGACCGGTTCGTGGACGAATTGCGTGCCGATGCCAAGCGTGAGTTTCTGGCGCTGGGTTATCCCATCGTGACGGGCGAGGCGGTTTCGGTCGCAGGAACGGAATTGGTCCTCGCATCCGGCGACCGCCTCGCGTTCGATCAGCTCATCATCGCGACGGGCAGCCATGCTCCGCTCCCTCGCGAGGTGCCGGCGTCCACGCCGGGCCTCGTCGGTCTGGACGAGTTCTGGCGTCTGCCGCCTGGCTCGCGCGTGACAGTCTACGCGGAGAACAACCCTGCCGCGCTCGCTCTGGGGGCGGTCGCCCAGGCCCTGGGGTACGAGGCCACCGTGCTGCTCTCGGGCCGGGATCCATTCGCCGACTTGCCCTCGTTCCGCTATCTCCTCCGCCAGTTCACCCGTCACGGCATTTCTGTTCGCCATGGCGTTCGCCTTCTCCGCACCGAAGACGATGCCCTGACCGTCGAGGTCGGCAGCAAGGTGGAAAGGCTCGGACATGACCACCTGCATATCGCGAGTCGTCCATCTCCGAACCTCATGCAGATCGACGGACTTGTGCCGACGGTGTTCGATGTCGACTATCACAGCGCGTGTCTTCGCAGTCGAGCCGACATCATGATGGTGGGCGACAGCGCCGGCTTCTTCACCGCCACCGAAGGCGAAGCCCAGGCTCGCCTCGTCGCCCAAAGATGGATCACGGGTCGGTCATCCGATTTGAGGCCGATCTCACGCTTTCCCCTGATCATCGACGGCGAGACGACATTGGCGATGTTGGGGCCCCTGTGGAGCCATGGCGCTCGACGTTGGTCCGAACTGGACTTTCGTCAGCTTGGCTGGAGCAAAATCCGTCGCGTCGATGGCAAGCTTTGGTATCTGCTCGACGAGAAGACGGGTTTTGTCGAGGCCATCCATATCTGTCACCCCGATGCGAGAAACCTCATCGGCGTCGCTCAGTTGCTGATGGACCATCCCGTGTCCGATGCACGCTGGGCGTTCTGCGGAGCTCATCCCACGGGCGCGGAGATCTTCAAGCTGCTGGCGAGACAAGCGGCGTCCAGCATCCGCGTCGGTGATGAACAGCCGCCGGTGCGGCAGGAGATGCCTCTGCATTTCGTGTTGCCTGCGTTGGACGACCTGAGCCCTCAGGGACCACTCCCGGCTTGGCTCAATCGGAACGATGTCGCGACTATTCTGACATCGATCCGTCCACGCCGGGAGCTTGCTGCTTGCTACGCAAATGCGATGCTGACGCAAATCAGTCCAAACTCTCAGGTTATCACGAGCGATACGACGATCGATGAGGCGAACCGGACCTACCGGGTCGGTAGCAGCCAGGCAACTGTTTTGGTCTCGTACTGATCCTCTTGTCTCGATGTTTATGCCTTCCAGTATTGCGAATTTGACCTTCACCGACATCTCAGGTCTGCAGCCGATCTGGCGGCCTGCGTTGGGAGACCGCCATGGCTCCCGGCCCGAAAGCGACCGCGCTTGTGCTGGGCATGGAGGAGCGCGCGGCGCTGGGACGGATCGCGCGCCGGCGCAAGGCCGGCCAGGCGCCGACGACGCGGGCCCGTGTCGTTCTGGCCTGCGCGGAACCTGGGGCCAACGACATGGGCGTGGCGCGCGCTCTGAGTGTGAGCCGCCCGATCGTGGCGACCTGGCGGGCTCGCTTTGCGGCTCACCGCATGGAGGGCTGGACGACGCACCGCGCAGCGGGGCGCCTCGCGAGGTCGGGGACGAGGTCGGGCCTGAAGCTGCGGTGGTAGGTGAACTGACCGGCGTCGGACGGCAGGTCAGGAAGGCCCGCGCTGTTGGGTCGCGCCGTGAAACGCCTGCGTGCTGGATTCTGACCAGTCATCCCATCCATCAAACGGGACCGCCTTCGGAATCACTCAGCGAAGAGAGCGCCGCGACGCGAAGATGGAGCGGGTGAAGGGA
>CAXUOD010000212.1:0-8372 GCA_964252585.1 uncultured Lichenihabitans sp.
ATGGCCGGCAAGTCGACCTTCCTGCGCCAGAACGCGCTGATCGCCATCCTGGCCCAGATCGGGTCCTACGTGCCGGCCGCCCAGGCGCATATCGGGGTCGTGGATCGTTTGTTCTCTCGCGTCGGCGCGGCCGACGATCTCGCGCGCGGCCGTTCGACCTTCATGGTCGAGATGGTCGAGACGGCCGCGATCCTGAACCAGGCGACAGGCCGTTCGCTGGTGATCCTCGACGAGATCGGCCGCGGCACCGCCACCTTCGATGGACTGTCGATCGCCTGGGCCGCCATGGAACACCTCCACGACAAGAACCGCTCGCGCGGCCTCTTCGCCACCCATTTCCACGAGCTCACGCAACTCACGAAGAAGCTGCCCCGCCTCGGCAACCTGACGATGCGGGTGACGGATTGGAACGGCGACGTCGTGTTCTTGCACGAGGTCGTGGCCGGAGCCGCGGACCGGTCCTATGGGATCCAGGTGGCGAAGCTCGCGGGCCTCCCGCCGAGCGCCGTCGAGCGGGCGAAAAAGATCCTGGCCGAACTCGAAAAGGGATCGCGCTCGTCGCCGGTGGAACGGATGCTCGACGATCTGCCGCTCTTCGCGGGTCTCGATGCCCTGCCGCCGGCTCCCCCTCCCGCGGCTCCGGGCCCGGACGCCTTGCGAAAGGCGCTCGAGGCCGTCGATCCCGACGACCTCACGCCCAAGCAGGCGCTCGAAGCGCTTTATGCCCTGAAGCGGGCCGCTGGAGCATGATGCCGAAACGTCGGCAGGGTTCGAACGTGATCGGGTAATGCTTCGGCCGAGCAGGCGAGCGCGGCCAACTTGGTTTTCGGGCGCGGGACGGGTACAGAACGCCACGCCTCAGACCCAGGATCGCTGAACCGTGACCGACCTGCCCGACCGCCTGTCCGTGAACCCGAACAGCCCGCATTACGACGAAGCCGTGCTGGCGCGGGACGTCGGCATCATGTTCGACGGCAAGGAGAAGACCAACGTCGAGGAATATTGCGTGAGCGAAGGGTGGATCCGCGTGGCGGCCGGCAACGCCAAGGACCGGTTCGGACAACCCATGACGATCAAGCTCAAAGGTGTGGTGGCGCCCTTCCTCCGGGGTTCCGAGACGGCCGAGCCTGCGTCGGAATAGGGCGGCGTCGGCATTGCCCGGTTCGGACCGGCGCTTCGGCGGAACGGGACAATGCGAGTCCGTTCGGTTACCGTTCCTCAACGATCATCTGCTTGGATGACGCTCGAGCGGGACCTGCCTGCTGCACCGATCTCCGATCGGCGCCGCACGGGCCGTGACCCGTCTACAGCGAAGGCTTCAGGCTCATGATCGGTTTCGGACGCATTTTCAAAGGCGCCGCAGGTCAGGACAGAGCGAAGGTGACGCCCACGGTTCCCATATCGACCGTGTATCGTGCATTGTCGGTGCCGAAGGCCAGCCTTCCGGCGGAAGCGGAGTGCCTTCCTTCCGACGAGGACGCGGGCGACACACGCTCCGGCAAGCGCTTCGTCCCGCGTCGTACCAGCGTGACGATCACGATGCAGTCGGGCAAGAAAGTGTCGGGCCGCATCATCAACGTCTCACAGACGGGCGTCGCGGTCGAGGCGGATTTTGCAGCCGCCGGGCGCGACGGCGTCGCCATGGTGGGATCGCGTCCGGTGGTGGCGGGCCGCCGCATCTCGCTCGGCCGTGTGTTCCTCTTCGAGAAGCCCCTCGATCCGAGGCTTTGCAACGCCGAGATCCAGCTCTGACGGCTGGTCACCCATGCCGTAAAAGGGCGCGATAGGGCGCGAACTCGGCCGGGATGGTTCTGGCCACGATGGCGTCGACCACGTGTTCGGCATCCTCTGCGATGCCCGAAAAGCGTCCCGAGCCCCAGGTGTGCAGCCAAGGCAGCCCGACGAAGGACAGGCCCTGTACGGTCGTGATGCCGCGGTCGTGTTCGGGATAGAGCTGTCCCGTGAAGGCCGGGATGTCGATCCAGCTCCAGTCCGAGCGGAAACCCGTGCCCCAGACCACGCTCTTGATCCCGGCGTCGTCGAGGTCGAGAGACGCTGGCTCGGTCTCGGGCTCCCAGGCGGGGCGGTAGGGTTCGGCCGCGGGCGCGTCGATGCCGTTCTCGGCGATGTGCCGGTCGATCATCTCCCGGATCCCGAGATAGACCTCGTCGGCCGCGTCGAGCTTGGCCCGAAGATCCGGCTTGAAGGTCAGGAGACTACCCCGGACATCGTCGAGCCGGCCATAGAGCCCCATGCCTTCGGCCGCGAACCGGCGCAAGTCGATCTCGCGCCCGCCATCGCGTCCCGTCATGTAGTGATTGGCTTGGCGCCGAACCCCCTTGCCCTTCGGGTGGTTGGCCACCGTCAAGGCGTATTGGCCCATGTCGGCGAGCCAGGCGATGGCGTCGCGCCCGCGGTAGTTGCGTGGCGAGCGCGGGGCGCTGCCGATCGAGACATGCACGCGCCGTCCGGCGAGATGCAGGTCCTCGGCGATCTGGCAGCCGGACTGACCCGTTCCCACCACCAGAATGGCGCCGTCCGGGAGCTGCTCCGGGTTCTTGTAGCTTGAGGAGTGGATCTGCACGATCGGTTCGGGCAGGCGCTCGGCTTGGCGCGGGATCTGCGGCAGGTGATAGCCGCTCACCGCCACGACGACGTTGGACGCCGTGAAGGTGCCGGCCGTGGTGGAAAGCGCGAAGGTCCCGTCGGGTCGTCGCGACAGGCTCGTCACGGCGACGCCCTCCCGGATCGGCGGCGCGACGCGCGCGGCAAAGTCTTCGATGTAGCGGACGATGTCGTCCTTCACCATGAAGCCGTCGGGATCAGAGCCCGGATAGGCAAACCCCGGGAGGCGGCACTGCCAGTTCGGCGTGACGAGGCAGAAGCTGTCCCACCGGTCGGCGCGCCAGCTGTGGCCGATCCTGTGCTTCTCCAGCACGATGTGGTCGAGGCCACGATGTTTGAGGAAATGGCTGACCGACAGGCCGGCTTGCCCGCCGCCGATCACGGCGACGGGATAGTGCTGGGTTGGCGTGGCGACGGGGTTCGACATGATGGTCTCTATTCCTCGAAGGCTTCGACCAGCACGCCCGCTCCGGCCTCCCGCGGCTGGAGGCTGGCCGCGGCCTCGATCTCGCGCAATTGCCCGAGGGCCAGCGAACACGGGAAGCCGTAGCGCGCCTTCACGCGATCGCTGGCGATGGTGAGGGCCTCGCGGCTCTTGGCCACGAAATCCTCGACCGGGTAGTCCCGGCCCGGCACCAGGTAATCCTTGATCACCAGGGACGGCGAATAGCAGGTCTCGCGTCGGCCGTCGGGCCACCGGATGCGAAAGCGCATTTCAGGCATGAAGGGTTTCTCCGGCCCGGACAAGGGCGGTGTAAAAATCGAGATGGGCGCGAGCACTGCTGGCCCAATCGAACCGGGCCGCCACCCTGTGGCCATGTTCCACGAGTCGACGGCGCCGCTCGGGGTCGAGACTGCCTTCGAGGGCGACCGCAATGGCGTCGGTGTCGGTCGGCGTGGCCCAGAGCGCGTCCGCATCCGCCAGATATTCGGTAAAAGGTGCGATGCGCGACACCACTACGGGTGTGCCGCTCGCCATGGCTTCGAGCACCGCGAGGCCGAAGCCCTCCATGAGCGACGGGAAGGCCAGCGTGTCGGCGACCCGGTAGAGCGCCGGCATTTCGTCTTGCGGGACCGGGCCGGTGATCACCACGGGCCGCACCGGGCCGGTGTCGAGGCCGAGTTCGAGCACGGCTGCCGCGCAGCCACGCGCATAGTCGCCGTGATCCAGGACCGAAGCCCCCCCGACGACGACGAGCTGTGCCGTGGGATGCCGGGCTCTGACGGCGGCGAAAGCCTCGATCAGGCGCAGGCTGTTCTTGCGCGGTTCGAGCCCGCCGACCGCGAGAAAGACCGGGCCGCGGCCGAGGCCCCACTGGTTCCGCACCCGCTGATCGGATGCGTCCGGCCGAGGCGAGAAGGCCGTGGTGTCGACGCCGTTGCGGACACGCCGCGCCGTGACGCCGAAATCGCGCTTCAGCGTGTCGGCCCAGACATCGCTGACGCAGAGCACGCACTCGGCCGCCGTGACGGCCCGGACCTGCCGGGCCTCGATGCGAGGATCGGCAAAGTGGTCGAGATGATGCACCGTGCGGACGAAGCCCGGGATCAGACCCGCTGCCGTGAGATCCGCCAGGGCATTGCCACCGATGCCGTCATGGGCGTGATAGATGTCGAAGGCACGGTGGCCGGGCGGACGGAACCAGTCCCAATAATCGTCGATCCGCTGTTCCACCATGTCGGCCGTGGAAAGGCTTTCGATGCGGCCGGCCGGCACCGCCACGGTGCCGCAACGCGCCTTCCGGAAGAAGCCGCGCCCTGCCGGATCCGGGGCATGGACCACGGTGTCGTGACCTAGCTCCGTCAGGGCCTCGGCCAACGCCAGGCAATGGCTGACGCCGCCACGCGGGTTGGTGGAATGGGTCAGCAGCGCGACGCGAAGCGGTCGCATCATGATCCTTTTCCCCCAAGGGGAGAAGGTGGCGCGCGAAGCGCGACGGATGAGGGGTGAACCGCGGCGCCTTCGAACCCCCCATCCGCCCGCAGCGCGGGCACCTGGGTCCCATCCCGGCTTGCCGGGATGGGTGCCGGATGCCCCTCCGCGGGGAGAAGGAATGGTCCTCCGCAACCGATCAGAGGGGCTTCGGCGAAGTCCCACACGGTGACGTCGTCCGCCCGATCGCGCAGCCGCAGCACGTGCCCCGGTTCGACGGCGCCGATCCGACGCGCCGCGATGTCGCGCGCCGCAAAGCGCGACACCACGGCCCCGGTCTCTTCGGGGGCGACGCTGAGGAGGAAGCCGAAGCTCGGGAAGCTCATCAGCCAGCGCCCGAGGTCGACGCCCTCCGGGCGCGGCACCAGCGCCGGATCGATGACCCCGCCGACCCCGGAACATTCGAGCAGCATGGCGGCCGTGCCGACCGTTCCGGCCATGGAGATGTCCTTGGCGGCCCCACACAGGCCGGCCTCGGCGATGTCCGGCAGGAGCGCGAGGTCGAGACGCAGCCGCTCGAGCGGTGCCCCCGTGCTGGCATCCCATTGCGTCGATGTAGGGCCGCGGTAGCGTCCGCGGAGGTCGACCGCCATGACGAGGTCGTGGCCGGGCCGGGCGTCGAAACTCGTCAGCAGCCGTTCGGCCCGGCCGAGGATCGCGACCGCGAGGCCGCCCCGGTCCGAGCGCGTGTTGGTATGGCCGCCGACGACCGGCACGCCGTAGGTCTCGGCCCCAGCCTTCAGTCCAGCCAGCAGAGGCACGGCTCCGGCCTCGTCGGCCGCCCAGAGCGCGTCGACGACCGCGATGGGCCTGCCCCCCATGGCCGCGATGTCGCTCAGGTTGACCATGACGCCGCAATAGCCGGCGAACCACGGGTCGGCTGCGACGAAGCTGTCGATGAAGCCTTCGATCGCGAAGAGCAGGAAGCCGTTCCCGTCCGGAATGGCGGCACAATCGTCGCCGACCGCGATGACCTCTCCCGCGACCCCGAGCCGTCCGCCGGATGCGAGGCCGAGCGCTTCGATCGCGCCGACGATATCGCGCTTGCCATCGAAGCCGCGGCTCGCGCGGATCATGGCCGCGAGATCGAACAGGGACCCGTCCATGGTCACGCCGCGAGTTTGGTCACGGCCGTGATACCCGCGATCGGATCACGGAGCGGCGGGTAGTGATCGAGGTCGGCCTGCATCAGATGGTGCGGGCGGCCGTGCAGTTCGAGTTCCGAAACGGTATGCCAGTGAAGGCGCGCGAACATCGGCGCGTTCTGGCTCTGCACATGGGCGGTGAAGCGCCGGCAGCCACGGGCCTGGGCCGAGCACACGGCGACCCGGATCAGCGACGCCCCGAGCGCTCCGACCCGGCGGTATTCGGCTGCGACCGCGAGGCGCGAACCCACCCAAAGGCCGGGTTCGGGCTCGTGGATCCGCACCGTTCCCACGACGTCCTCCGCCATCACGGCCACGGTCGAGACCGCCACGATGGGGATCGCGACCGCGTCGACGGCATCGCGGTCACCGTCGCGAAACAGCTGCTGCTCGTCGCAGAAGACCCGTCGGCGCAGGGCCGCGGCGTCGCGGAACTCCCAAGGACGGTCGGCGAACTTCACGACGAAGCTCGACGCCGTGAACGGGCTCGTGAGGGGGATGATCATGCCCGGCGCTCGTAGGTCGACAGAGCCGAACACGCGCCGCACTTGCCGCAGCCCGCCTTAATGTCGGTGCTGCGCAGCCCGGCGCGGGCCAACATGGCCGAGAGCGGACCCAGGATCGAATGCATGAAGGCCGGGGACGGGGCCGGATGGCTTTCGAGCGGCGTGCCCGAGATCGGCACGAAGGGCACCACGAAGGGATAGACCCCCATGGCGACCAGCGTGTCCGACAGCGACAGAATGGCCTCCGCCGTATCGCCGAGCCCGGCCAGGATATAGGTCGAGACCTGGCCGCGCCCGAAGACCGGAACGGCCGCCGCGAAGGCCTGCAGGTAGCGTTCCATCGGCACCGACGCCTTGCCGGGCATGATGCGGTGACGGACCGCCGGGGTCACGGCTTCGAGATGCATGCCGAGCGCGTCGATGCCGGCCGCCTTCATGCGGCCGAACCAGACATCGTCGTCGGGCGGCTCGCACTGCCCCTGGATCGGCAGGTCGATGGCGGCCTTCACGGCGAAGGCGCTCTCGCTGAGGATCGCGGCGCCCCGGTCGCTGGTGGCGGGCGTGCCGGTCGTCATCACCATGTGCTTCACGCCGTCGAGCAGCACGGCGGCGCGCGCCACTTCGGCCAGTTGCTCCGGGGTCTTGCGCGCCACGGTGCGGCCGGCCGCCAGCGACTGGCCGATGGCGCAGAACTGGCAGGTCTTGGTCCGGCTCTGGTAACGGATGCAGGTCTGCAGCACCGTGGTGGCCAGCACGTCGCGCCCATGCAGGACGGCGATCTGCGAGTAGGGCACGCCGTCGAAGGTCTGCATCCGATAGAAGCGCGGCTGGAACGGGAACTGCACCCGCCCGACGTCGATCCCGTCGCGCTCGACCCGGCTCGCCCCATCCGGGCCGGGCCTTTGCACCACATAGGGGCTTTCGAAGGCCGTTGCCGTATGGACCGGCACCATCACGGTGCGGCCATCGATCGTCAGGGCCTTGTGATCGGACGGGCCGGCGCCGCCGCGGCGGCTCTGAACGCCCGCCGAAGGATCAAGCAGCCGCACCCCGAAGGACTGCAACTCGTTGATCAACTGCTCGGTCGGCAGCGGCGTCGGGCTGGCTTCGGGCATCGGGTGCAGTTCCCACGGTCGGAGCATCGGTCGCGAGGGCCGCATGCAGGGGCCGTGCCTCGCGATTGTCGAGATTGAGGCTGAGAAGTTCCGGCCGGGCGTAATGGCCGACCGAATCCATCATGCGCTTGCGCTTGACGATCAGCCCCATGTCGAGGTCGGCCACCAGCATGCCTTCCCCCTCGCGCAAGGGCGACGCGAGATGGACGCCTTCCGGCGAAACGATCGCGGTGCAGCAGCCGCCCCGCAGGGCCTTTCGCATCCGGTCCTCGGGCGTCACGGCCTCGATCTGCTGGTCGGTGAGCCAGCCCGTCGCATTGACCACGAAGCAGCCGGCCTCGAGCGCGTGGTGACGGATCGTCACCTCCATCTGGTCGGCGAAGATCTGTCCGACCATCGACCCCGGGAACTGCGCCGCGTGGATCTCCTCGCCTTGCGCCATGAGGGCGTAGCGGGCCAGGGGATTGTAATGTTCCCAGCAGGCGAGCGCGCCGACGCGGCCGACGGCGGTGTCGACGACCTTGAGACCCGCGCCGTCGCCCTGGCCCCAGATCATGCGTTCGTGGAACGTCGGGGTGATCTTGCGGCGCTTCAGAAGCATCGTGCCGTCGGCATCGAAGATGAGCTGAGCATTGTAGAGCGTGCCGCGATCGCGCTCGTTGACGCCGAGGACCACGACCATGCCGTGCTGGCGCGCCGCGGCCGCGACCGCGTCGCAGACCGGACCGGGGACCGCGACCGCCTCGTCATAGAGGCGGATGTGTTCCGCACCCGTCATGACGGGCGGCAGCACGAAGGAGAAATAGGGATAGTATGGCACCAGCGTTTCGGGGAAGACGCAGAATTCGACGCCCTGGTGGGCCGCCTCGGCGATCGAAGCCAACACCTTGTCGACCGTCGCGCCCGGCCGATCGAGAACGGGGGCGATCTGCACGGCTGCGGCTCTGACGGTTTTCATCTGACCCATGGCAGGCTCTCAAGTCTGACACACGTTCCGCCCAACGGGGCAGGCGAACGCGTCAACAGCCTTCGTCCCGAGCCGCCATGC
>CAXUOD010000212.1:8382-8854 GCA_964252585.1 uncultured Lichenihabitans sp.
CCCCCGGGGGGCTGGCCCCGGCGAAACCCCGTTGCGCCCCCCCCCGCCGGGGGGCCGGGGACGAGGTTCACGGTGCGAGAACGTCAGAGCGTCCAAGTGTCGAGGATGAACGCGCCCGCCTTGCGGTGCAACAGAATGAGGTCCAGCGTGTCGAGCGGACCGATCGGCCGAATGCCCTCGGTCAGCGAAGCCTCGCCGTGCCCGTAGAGCGCCTGGAGCGCGAAGCGGCAGCAGTAGACCTTGCCACCTTCGCTCATGAACTTCGAGAGCTGGTTGTTGAAGTTCTGGTGGCCCGGGAAGGCATCGTCGCCGAGACGCGGGAAGCCACGCTGCACGCCGAGCGTGACGCCTGGGCCGTAGAGAAGGATCGACGTCTCGAAACCCTTGCGAAGCAGGCGGGTCGCCTGCAGCAGGTTAACGAGGCCGATGGAACCCTCGAAGGCGACAGTGTGAAACGTGACGAGGGCTTTTT
>CAXUOD010000213.1:0-8832 GCA_964252585.1 uncultured Lichenihabitans sp.
GCCTGGTTCTCGATGTTGAGCATCCCCAGGCCCCCACCGAAGAGCTTCTTGATGAGGTAGTTCTCCTCGTTGTCCATGGTGGCGCCGCCGAGCGAACCCAAAGCCGCGGTATGGTTCACCGTCCGGCCGTCCGGCAGGGCTTCGACGAACGTGTCGTCTCGGGTTTGCTTCAGGCGATCCGCGATACGGTCCATCGCCCATTCGAGCGGCCTCCTCTCCCACCGGTCAGAATAGGGCGCGCGGTAGAGAACGTTTGTGATCCGTTGCGGTGACAAGAGCATGCCGAGCGTTCCGGCGCCTTTGGGGCAGAGCGTGCCCTGGTTCACCGGTGAGCGCGGATCGCCTTCGATGTGGATCGGCCGGCCGTTCTTGCTGTAGATGAGTTGGGCGCACCCCACGGCGCAGAACGGACAGATGCTCGTGCCGACACGGTCGGCCTCTTCGAGACGCGGGCGCAATTGCCGCGAGGTCTCGCTTTCGGCGGCCTTGGACTTGACGTTCTGTCCGGCGATCTGTCGTGGCAATGACCAATCGCGGAGAAACCCCTTGAGGTGTCCAGAAAGGCCTTGGCTGAGCTTGGTCATAAGGTAACCCCGGCGGCTTCGGATCGATAATCGGATCGAATCCGGCTTGGTTCCGGGGTGGGACGCTATGTCGGCTGCAACAAGGCTGCGACCGGACACGTTAGCGTTGCAGGTGGCAAGAAGGGTCAGGACCGGCATGGCGAAGATGAGCGGTCGGATCACCCTCGTACAGGAGAGCCGGTTCGTGTTGACCGACCCCGCCGGCATTTCCCATCTGTTCACGCTCAGTCCCCATGCCGGCGCCGAACCTTCGCAACTTCCCCCTCTCGCGGCGCGTCAGGCCAAGGTCGAAGTGACCTATGGCGAAGTCCAGAACATGATCACGTCGCTTGCCACACGGATTGACCTCCTGGATGAGACCGCCGCGGAACCGGCGCTATGAACCTTCACCCCCGGGTCGCGGACCAGGCGTGGTCCAGTCTCGACCATGTGATCCCGAACGAGTCCGAACTGACCGCCGGCGTTCTGATCGAGCCGGGGAAGTCCTACGGCTTCTTCACCGACACGACGGTGTGCATCGGCTGCAAGGCCTGCGAAGTCGCGTGCAAGGAATGGAACAACCTGCCGGCCGACGATCTCGGGATGACCGGCGACAGTTTCGACAATACCGGATCACTCTCGGCCAATACATGGCGGCACGTGGCCTTTGTCGAAAAGACGGGGCACGGCGGCGTCAGGGAGACGAACGGCGCTCCGTTCCAAAGCGGCTGGCTGATGCTCAGCGACGTCTGCAAGCATTGCCACAACGCGCCCTGCCTCGAAGCCTGCCCCACGGGGTCGCTGTTCAAGACGGAGTTCGACACCGTCGTGGTCCAGCAGGACATCTGCAACGGCTGCGGCTATTGCGTGCCGGCCTGCCCGTTCGGGGTGGTGGAGGTCAGCAAGCAGGACGGCAAGGCGCATAAATGCACGCTCTGCTACGATCGTCTGAAAGGTGGTCTCGAGCCGGCCTGTTCCAAGGCCTGTCCTACCGATTCGATCCAGTTCGGCGAGCTCGGAGACCTCCAGGATCGTGCCGCCGAGCGCGTGACGGAGCTCCACGGACACGGAGTTGAGAGTGCCTACCTTTACGGAACACCCGGATCGCCTGGAGCCACGGGAGGCTTGAAGCACCTCAATGCCTTCTTCCTGCTGATCGATAGGCCGGAGGTCTACAATCTGCCGGTCGCACCGACTCGCCCCGCTGAGCGGGTCGCACCGGCGTTGGCGTCGGGCCTCCTGGCGGTTGCAGGCCTGGCCCTCGCCGCCACCTTCGTCCTGTCGCGTCGGGGCTGACGGTTTTGACCGCCGTTTCAACCGCCACGCGTCAGGTCGCCGCGGCTTTCGAGCCCTTCCAAGAGTGGGATGGCACCACCTATTACGGCCGCGAGCAGTTGAAGCCCGCGCCCTTCGAGCCCTGGGTCGTCGGAGGCTACATCTTCTTGGCCGGGCTGTCGGGGAGTGCGTCGATCCTCGCGACCTTGGCGGACGTCGCGGGCCGTCCGGAGCTCGAAGCGATGGTGCGGCGGGGACGCTACCTCGCCCTGTTGGCGCCGACGATCGGCTCGGCCCTCCTGGTCTACGACCTCCATACGCCCAAGCGCTTCTACAACATGCTGCGCGTCGCCAAGGCGACCTCCCCGATGTCGATCGGGACCTGGATCCTCATGAGCTTCTCCGGTTTTGCAGGTGCGGCAGCGCTGGGGCAAGCCGCGGCCGACCGTTGGCCGGAGCAAACGTGGCTTCGCCGTGCGGCAACCGTTGCAGGCGTTCCGGCAGCTCTCGCGGGTGCCGGATTGTCGACCTACACGGCGTCGCTCCTGTCGGCTACCAGTACGCCGATCTGGGCCGCGGCACCCCGGAGCCTCGCGATCCGCTTCGGTTCGTCTTCGATCGCGACCGGAGCCGCAGCCCTGGCCCTGGGGGAAAGCAACCCCGACGTCCGCGCCAGGCTCGATGCCGTCGAGGCTGCGGCCCTGGCGGTGGAAGCCACCGCGGCCTCCACCGTGAAGGGGACCTACCGACGCAAGGGCGTCGACGGCGCGATGGACAGTCCGGCCGGTCGCATCGAGACGATCGGCGCGACGGCGCTCGGCGTCGCGCTACCGCTCGGTCTGATCGTTGCCTCGGCAGTCTTGGGGAGGCGGCCCCGCACCGTGTCGATCGCAGCGTCCCTTGCAACGCTGGCCGGCAGTGCGGTGCTGCGGACCTCGATGCTCAGCCTCGGCCATGTCTCCGCGTCGCGGCCGGACGTCTCGTTCCGCTTTTCGACGCCTCGGAACCTGCCCGATCGAGCGTAGGGACAGGAAGAGGTGATCGCCGGCTCACTGCCTCAAGCGAGCCACTCCTCGATCCGGACCAGAAGGTCTTGCGGATCGCGATAGATCCGTGAGGCGCCGCCGGCCCGAATGTCCTCTTCCGTAAAGCCGCCGCAGAGCACGCCGATCGAAGCGATACCGGCCTTGCCGGCCGCATCGGCGTCATAGGGCGTGTCGCCGATGACGAGAACCTGATCGGGCTTGAGCTTGAGCTTCTTCAGAGCCGCCTCGAAGATGTCCGGGTGAGGCTTCGACTTCTCCGCATCGTCGGACGACGTTTCGACATCGGTCAGCTTCTCGATGCCGGCGATCTTCTTGTAAATTTTGAGTTCGGCGCTCTTGGCCGAGGAGGCGAGCGCGACCTTTCGGTCCTTCTTTCGGATAGCCTCGAGCAGATCGGGGACGTCGCGGAACGCTTCGACACGATCGAGGTATTCATCCTTGAACAGCTTGCCGCGATGGGTCTCGAGCTTCTTGCCGAACGATTCGATCTCGTCTTCGCTCAGGAAGACCGGCAGCAATTGGTCTCCGCCTTTGCCGATCTGCGATCGGATCGCCTGGAACGAGATCTCTTTGTCGAACGCCGCGAAAGCTCTCTGCCAGGCTTCGGCATGGAAATCGACGCTGTCCACCAGCGTTCCGTCGACGTCGAAAATCACCGCTTCGATCATTGTACCCTCGGCTTACGAAGGCGAACGTCGAGGCACTAGCGGAGTTCCTGGGCGGAAGGCTGATCCGTCAGCGCTCCAGCAGGGCCACGAGGCTCGATGTGTCCCAGCGCTTGCCGCCCATCGCCTGAACCTCCGAATAGAACTGGTCCACGACGGCCGTGACGGGAAGGTGAGCGCCAACCTGGCGCGCCTGATCGAGGCAGATGCCGAGGTCCTTGCGCATCCAGTCGACCGCGAAACCGAAGTCGAACTTGCCGTCCGCCATGGTCTTGCCGCGGTTTTCCATCTGCCAGGACTGGGCGGCCCCCTTGGAGATGACCGCGAGGACCGCCTCGACGTCGAGCCCGGCCTTCTTGGCGAAATGGACGCCCTCGGAGAGGGCTTGAACCAGCCCCGCGATGCAGATCTGGTTCACCATCTTGGTCAGCTGGCCGCTTCCCGACGGCCCCATGAGGCGGCAGGATTTGGCGTAGGCCGCGATGACGCCTTCGGCGCGGGCATAAGTCTCCTGATCGCCGCCGCACATCACGGTCAGCGCCCCGTTCTCGGCCCCGGCCTGACCGCCCGACACGGGCGCGTCGATGAAGCCGATGCCATGCGCCTCGGCTTCGGTCGAGAGCTGCCGCGCCACGTTGGCCGAGGCCGTCGTATGGTCGACGAACACGGATCCCCGGCTCATGCCCGCGAAGGCCCCTTCCGGCCCGAGCGTCACGCCGCGAAGGTCGTCGTCGTTGCCGACGCAGGCGAAGACCATGTCGCGCCCCTCGGCAGCCGCGCGCGGCGTCGGGGCCGACGCGCCCCCATAGCGCTGCACCCAGGCCTCGGCTTTGGCGGCGGTGCGGTTAAAGACCACGACGTCATGACCGCCTTTGGCGCCGAGGTGGCCCGCCATGGGAAACCCCATGACGCCGAGCCCGAGAAAGGCGATCTTCGCCACGCTGCACTCCTTCTCTTCTGGACGTGAGAGCCCGGTCGAACCAGGCGTCAGACTTCGAGTTCGGCCCGGATCCGGGCCGCGAGTTCGGCCAGCACCTCGGGCTTTTCCATCCGGCCGCCCGGAGGCTGCATGGCCACACCATCGTGGCGCGGCAGGAGATGGAAATGGAGATGGAACACGCTCTGGCCGCCGGCGACCTCGTTGCTCTGGTAAAGCGTCAATCCGTCCGCCTTCACCGCCGTCACCACCGCCGCCCCGATCCGCTGAACGCGTGGCATGATGGCCGCCAGGGTGGCGGCAGAGGCGTCGAGCAAGCCTCGCGAAGGGGCTTTCGGCACCACCAGGACGTGCCCGGGGACCTGAGGGCTGATGTCCATGAACGCCAAGACGACGTCGTCTTCGAAGACGCGATGGCAGCCCATTTCACCGCGCAGGATCTTGGCGAAGATGTTGCCGTCTTCGTAAGCCTGCACGCTCGTCACCGTTCGCTGATCGGGTTGTAGTCGCGTGCGCCGTAGCCCGTATAAAGCTGGCGCGGACGGCCGATGCGCTGTCCCGGATCCTCGATCATCTCCTTCCACTGGGAGATCCAGCCGACCGTGCGGGCGACGGCGAACAGCACGGTAAACATCGCCACCGGGAAGCCCAACGCCTTCAGCGTGATGCCGGAGTAGAAGTCGACGTTCGGATAGAGCTTCTTCTCGATGAAATATTCGTCCGACAGGGCGATCCGCTCGAGTTCGACCGCGACGTCGAGCAAGGGGTCGTCCTTGATGCCCATCTCGCTCAGCACTTCGTGGCAGGTCTTCTGCATGATCTTGGCGCGGGGATCGTAGTTCTTGTAGACACGATGCCCGAAGCCCATGAGGCGGAACGGGTCCTTCTTGTCCTTGGCGCGGGCCACGAACTCGGGGATCCGATCCACGCTGCCGATCTCGGCCAGCATTTTCAGCGCCGCTTCGTTGGCGCCGCCATGCGCCGGGCCCCAGAGGCAAGCGATACCGGCCGCGATACAAGCGAAGGGATTGGCGCCCGAAGAGCCGGCCAGGCGAACCGTCGAGGTCGACGCGTTCTGTTCATGATCCGCGTGCAGGATGAAGATGCGATCCAGTGCTCGCGACAGGACCGGGTTGACCTTGTAGTCTTCGCACGGCACCGCAAAGCACATGCGCAGGAAATTCGAGGTGAAGTCGAGATCGTTCTTCGGATAGACGAAAGGCTGGCCGATCGTATACTTATACGCCATGGCGGCGAGGGTCGGCATCTTGGAGATCAGGCGAATGGAGGCGATCATTCGCTGCTTCGGGTCGGAGATGTCGGTCGAGTCGTGGTAGAAGGCCGACAAAGCCCCGACGCAGCCCGTCATGACGGCCATCGGATGCGCGTCTCGCCGGAAGCCGGCAAAGAACCGCGCCATCTGCTCGTGCACCATCGTGTGGCGCGTGATCGTATAGTCGAACTCGGCTTTCTGAGCCTTGGTGGGCAACTCGCCGTACAGCAGCAGATAGCAGCTCTCGAGGAAATCCCCATGTTCCGCGAGCTGCTCGATCGGGAAACCGCGGTGCAGCAGCACGCCTTCGTCGCCGTCGATATAGGTGATCTTGGATTCGCAACTCGCGGTCGAAGTGAAACCCGGATCGTAGGTGAAGAGGCCGGTCTGCCCGTAGAGCTTGCCGATGTCGACGACCGAGGGTCCGATCGTGCCTTCCTTCATCGGAAGCTCGAACGACTTGTTGTCGATCAGGATGGTGCCAGCATTCGCGGTCATGGGTCAGCCTGTGCGGAGGTTACGGGGCCGGATGGTTCGAACCGCGAAGGCCCAGGGCGGCCTTGTGCGTTGCACCAAAGCTAGTTGATCGAGATAGGCCGTCAAGCCGGCCCATGTCGATCACGAAATAGCCATGACGCCGCTTTGATCGCGCAATCGGCCGAGACTTTCATCACGACCGAGTACCTGGAGCACATCGAAGATGCCGGGCGAGGTCGCGCGACCGGTCGCGGCTGCCCGCAGGGGTTGCGCGGCCTGGCCGAGCTTGAGGCCACTCGTCTCCGCATAGGAGCGGACCACCGCCTCGATCTCCGCGGCCGTCCAGTGTTCGACGGCTTCGAGCATCGGCAGGAGGCCGGTCAGCACGGCCCGCCCACCCTTGCCCAGGATGTCCTCGGCCTTGGCGTCGAGCGGAAGGGGCCGTGTCGCGAACAGGAACTGGGCTCCATCGAGCAGCTCGACCAATGTCTTGGCCCGTTCCTTCAGGCCCGGCATCGCGGCCAGGAGCTTCGCCTTCATCGTCTCGTCGAGCGCAGCCTCGGCACGGGGCCCCTCGGGCAGGTAAGGCAGGGTGGCGACGAGCACGTCGACGAGCGTCCGATTGTCCGTCTGCCGGAGGTAATGCCCGTTCATGTTCTCCAGCTTGACGAAATCGAAGCGCGAGGGCGAGCGTCCGACCCCGGCGAGGTCGAAAGCCTCGATCATGTCCGGGGTCGAGAAGAACTCGCGGTCGCCCTGGCTCCAGCCGAGCCGCAGCAGGTAATTGCGCAGGGCGTCGGGCAGGAAACCCATGGCCCTGTAGGCCTCGACCCCGAGTGCGCCGTGGCGTTTGGACAGTTTCGACCCGTCCGGCCCGTGGATCATCGGGATATGCGCCATGGTGGGGACGGGCCAACCGAGCGCCTCGTAGATGTGGATCTGACTGGCCGAGTTGGTCAGGTGGTCGTCGCCCCGGATGATATGGGTGACGCCCATGTCGTGGTCGTCGACCACGACGGCCAGCATGTACATCGGGGTCCCGTCGGACCGCACGAGCACGCGGTCGTCGAGATCCTTGTTGGCCCAGGTGACGCGGCCCTGCACCTGATCGTCGAGCACCGTCTGCCCCTCCAACGGAGCGCGAAGGCGCAGGACGGGCGCGATCCCGGGCGGAGCCTCCCTCGGGTCGCGGTCCCGCCACCGGCCGTCGTAGCGAGGCGGGCGCTTGTCGCGGCGTGCGGCTTCGCGCATCTCCTCGAGTTCGGCGGGCGTGGCATAGCAACGATAGGCGCGGCCCGTGTCGAGCATCTGCTGCGCCACCTCCTTGTGGCGCTGCGCCCGCTGCGCCTGATAGACGACCTCGCCGTCCCAATCGAGGCCGAGCCAGCGCAGCCCGTCGAGGATGGCGTCGATGGCTGCCGCCGTCGAACGCTCGCGGTCGGTATCCTCGATGCGCAGCAGCATGGAGCCGCCGTTCCGCCGCGCGTAGAGCCAGTTGAACAGGGCGGTCCGGGCCCCTCCGATGTGGAGGAAACCCGTCGGCGACGGCGCGAAGCGCGTGATCACGGGCTCTGGCATGGCGACTCGCAAATTCTGGAACGCTGAGAGGGCCGGGGGAGCCCGCTGGGGCTTGCCTGGGCGGCGCCCGTCTAACATGAGTGGGCGGATCTCACAAAGGGCGGGGCTCCGCCATGTCGCCGAAGAAAGGCAAAGCCGCGTTTGCGGGCGTTCTCCAGGGCGTAGCACCTCGTGGCGCGTGGATCGCGAGCGCCCTCGGCGGTCTCTCGTTCTCCCGCGCCTTTGCGATCGAATGGGAGCAGCGGCGCCCGTTCCTGTGGCTACCGGTCGCGGCCGGGGCAGGGGTGGCGCTTTACCTCGCGGCCGGCCGGGAGCCGGTGCTCTGGCTGTCTCTCCTGCTCGGTGGGGTCGCGCTCCTGGCCTGTCGGCTCACCCGCTCCCGGCCGCCGGCGTTCTCCCTATCGCTCGGTGCGCTGGCCCTGGTGGCGGGTTTCGTGGCCGCGGAACTGCGGGCTCGCACGGTCGCGACCCCGATGCTCGACCGGATCCGGATCCTGCACCTCACCGGGACCATCGAGGAGGTCGACCGGCGACCCGAGGGCTCGCGCTTCCTGATGTCGATCGCGGACGGGGGCGGCCTCGATCCGTCCCATAGCCCCCGCCTCATACGGCTTACGACGAAACAGCCGGATCGGCTCGAAGCGGGACAGGCGGTGTCGGTAACGGCCCGGCTTCTGCCGCCCTCGCGGGCCGCCCTGCCGGGCGAGTACGACTTCGCACGCGACGCTTATTTCTCCGGGATCGGAGCCGTGGGATCGGCCCTGGGGCGCCTCCGGCCCGCCGTCGATGGCCCGCAGCCCGGATGGCGCGACCGTCTTCGCAGAAGCCTCGATCGCGGCCGCAACGACCTTGCCGAGCGCGTCAACGACGTGGTGGGTCACGACGACACGGGCGCCATCGCGGCCGCCATGGTGACGGGCAAGCGCGACCTGCTGTCCACCGATGGCCGGGATATCATCCGCCAGGCCGGCATCTTTCACATCATCACGATCGCGGGCGTGCAGATGACGCTGGTGGC
>CAXUOD010000214.1:0-1638 GCA_964252585.1 uncultured Lichenihabitans sp.
CTACGAGATGATGCTGTCGGAAAGCCAGGAGCGCATGCTCATGGTGCTCGACCCCGAAAAGCAGGCCGAGGCCGAGGCCGTGTTCCGCAAGTGGGAGCTCGATTTCGCGGTCGTGGGCCGGACCACCAATACGCTGCGCTTCGTCGTGAAACACGGGGGCGAGGTGAAGGCGGATCTCCCCATCAAGGAGCTCGGCGACGAGGCCCCGCTCTACGACCGGCCCCACGTCGCGGCGCCGTCGAGGCCCGTGATCGCGCCGGGCGACGTCGCGGCCCCGATGCCGGATCGCGAGGCGCTCCTCAAGCTGCTCGGCACGCCCGACCTCGCGTCCAAGCGCTGGGCCTGGCAGCAATACGACCACCTGATCGGCGGCAATACGATCGTGGGCCCCGGTGGCGCCGACGCCGCGGTGGTTCGCGTCGAGGACGGCCCCAAGGGCCTGGCGCTGGTGGCCGACGTGACGCCGCGTTACTGCGCGGCCGATCCGGTCGAGGGCGGCCGGCAGGCGGTGGCCGAGGCCTGGCGCAACCTCACGGCCGTCGGGGCCCTGCCCCTGGCGCTGACCGACAACCTCAATTTCGGCAACCCCGAGAAGCCCGACGCCATGGGCGAACTCGTGGGCTGCATCCGCGGCATCGGCGAGGCGGCGCGGGCGCTCGACTTCCCGATCGTGTCGGGCAACGTGTCGCTCTACAACGAGACCGGCGGCCGCGGCATCCTGCCGACCCCGACGATCGGCGGCGTGGGTCTCGTCGACGACGTGGCGACGGTCGCGACCTCGGGCTTCAAGGCGGCCGGCGAGGCCGTGCTGCTCGTCGGCGAAACCAAGGGCTGGCTCGGGCAGTCGCTCTACCTCCGCGACATCTGCGGGCTCAGCGAGGGCGCGCCGCCGCCGGTCGACCTCGAGGCCGAGCGGCGCAACGGCGATGTCGTCCGGCGGCTGATCCGCGCGGGGTCCGTCACGGCCGTGCACGACCTCTCGGACGGCGGACTCGCGGTCGGACTCGCGGAAATGACGCTGGCCCGCGGCATCGGGGCGACGCTCGACGTGGGTCCTCTCGGGAACCTGCCCTCACACGCCGCCCTGTTCGGCGAAGACCAGGGCCGCTACCTCGTGAGCTGCACGGAAGCCGAGGTCGGCACGATCCTGGCCGCGGCCGGCGCGGTCCCGATCCGCCGGATCGGCACGACCGGCGGCGACGCGTTGATTCTGCCGAGCGCCACGCCCATAGAAGTGGCCGAGATCCGGCGCGTCCGGGACGCCTGGATGCCGGACTACATGGGCAGGGCAGCGGAGTAGACCACGATGGCCATGGAAGCGGGCGAGATCGAGCGGCTCATCAAGGAGGCGCTGCCGGACGCCACGGTCGAGATCCGCGATCTCGCGGGCGATGGCGACCATTACGCCGCGACGGTGGTGAGCCCGAGCTTCAAGGGCAAGAGCCGGGTGCAGCAGCACCAGATCGTCTATTCGGCCCTGAAGGGACAGATGGGCGGCGTGCTGCACGCGCTCGCGCTGCAGACCTCGGCGGAGTGAGACAAGGCCGCGGCCTTGGAGCGAAGGTGACTGTCAGGTGTCATCGCGAGGGTACCGCGAGCGGAGCGCGGCATATGTCGCAAGCTGGGTTGCTTCGTCGC
>CAXUOD010000214.1:1738-8829 GCA_964252585.1 uncultured Lichenihabitans sp.
CGCGCGCGCGCTACCACATCCAATGCATGGCGGATGTAAGTCGCGTCGCCGGTCGACGCGGCATCGGCGAGGAGCTCGATCTGGCCTTCGTGGCTCTTAAGGTACTCGGCACCATCGAACGGCAGGGTCTTCAGCGGCATTTTAGGCCTCAGAGTTCACGCGCAAGGCTTTGAGCGAGCATGATGTCGCGCGCTTGCGTGCTCTTATCTCCACCCAGCAACAGCAAAATGATCGCGGTTCCGGACCAATCGCTTGGTGATACGTTCTCTTGCCCGCTTGTCGGGCAGATCCGAGAGCCAGTGGCGGAAAGCCGGCGCTTGGCGAATGAACTTCAACCTTTAGTTGTTCCACTCGAACGCAGCAAGCCGCGACTCAGGATAACGAGAACCGCTAAACCCATGCCAAGGTCCTCCCGCCAGCGCCTGCCCTGGTGCCGGCTTTCACGAAATCCTATATGCTGGCCGAAAGCGGCCTGGCCCTCCGAGCCGCGATGCGAAAGGATGGATCCATGCCCAGCGCTCATGAGACGATCGACGCCGAGGTGAAGAGCAACGATGTGGTGCTGTTCATGAAAGGCACGCCGCAATTCCCCATGTGCGGCTTCTCGGGCCAGTGCGTTCAGATCCTCGATTACCTCGGCGTGCCGTATAAGGGCGTCAACGTGCTGGAAGACGCCGAACTGCGTCAGGGCATCAAGGAATACACCAACTGGCCGACGATCCCTCAGCTCTACGTTAAGGGGGAATTCGTGGGCGGCTGCGATATCGTCCGCGAGATGTTCCAGTCGGGCGAACTCGCGACGCAGATGGCCTCGGCCGGTCTCCCCGTGAAGCAGGCCGCCGTCGGCTAAGTTCGCAGGTCCGAGCGGGCGTTGGCCGCGACAGCCCGGTCCGCTCCGCGACAATTGAGACGCTCCACCTCGACAAAGCCGGGGCGGAGCAACACATCTGGGTCCCGCCTCCGTCCGCGTAGCGAGCCAGATGACCGATCAGGAACAGAACCGCTTCTCGGCCCGCGCGGCGCGATACGCACGGGTCGGCGCCAATGTCGGCGGGGTCGCGGCCCGCATGGCGGGCTCCCGGCTCATGGGGGGCGACAGCGAGAGCGCCAATGCGGCGGCGCTGACCAAGGCCCTCGGTGGGCTCAAAGGTCCGCTGATGAAGGTCGCGCAACTCCTCTCGACTATACCGGACGCCGTTCCGGCCGAATATGCCGAAGCGCTGCAGAAGCTGCAGAACGAAGCGCCGCCCATGGGCGGTGCCTTTGTCCGGCGCCGCATGGCCGCCGAACTCGGGCTCGACTGGCAAAACCGCTTCAAGAGCTTCGATTTCAAACCGGCCGCCGCCGCTTCGCTGGGCCAGGTGCACCGCGCTGTCGCGCATGACGGCACGGCGCTGGCCTGCAAGTTGCAATACCCGGACATGGCCTCGGCGGTGGAAGCCGACCTATCGCAGCTCGAAGTCCTGTTCGCCATCCATCGCCGGATGAGCACCGCCATCGACGCAAGCGACGCCATCAAGGAGATCGGGGCACGACTCCGCGAAGAACTCGACTACAAGCGCGAGGCGCGGCATGCGGCGCTGTATGGTCTCATGCTGGCCGGCACCGAGGAGGTGCGCGTGCCGGAGGTCGTGTCGGACTTGTCGACCGATCGCCTGCTTACGATGGCTTGGCTCGACGGCGCGAAGCTCCTGTCGTTCAAGGATGCTCCGCTCGAGACCCGCAACCGAATCGGGACCGCCATGTTCAAGGCTTGGTGGGTGCCTTTCAGCCACTATGGGGTTATCCACGGGGACCCGCATCTCGGCAACTACACGGTCCGCTCGGAGACCGGCCCCGAAGGGTCGAACGTCCGCGGCATCAACCTGCTCGACTATGGCTGCATCCGGATCTTCCCGCCGAAATTCGTGGCCGGCGTCGTCGACCTTTACGAAGGCCTGCGGCAGGACGACCAGGACAGGATCGTCCATGCCTACGAGACCTGGGGGTTCAAGAGCCTCAGCCGGCCGCTCATCGACACGTTGAACATCTGGGCGCGATTCATCTACGGGCCGATCCTCGACGATCGCGTGCGAACCGTCGCCAACGGTGTCGAGCCAGGCCAATATGGCCGTCGCGAAGCGTTCCAGGTTCATCAGGCCTTAAAGGCGCTCGGGGGCGTGAAGGTGCCCCGGGAGTTCGTCTTCATGGACAGGGCCGCGGTGGGCCTCGGGGCGGTGTTCTTGCACCTCAAGGCGGAACTGAACTATTTCGCGCTGTTCAATGCCGCAATCGAGGGTTTCGACCGAGAGGCCCTGGCACGGAAACAGGCCGAGGCCTTGATCGCTGTCGGGCTCAGGAACTGAGTCGAACTGCAGCGGCCGACGTTTCAGTCGCGCGGCCCAATACCGGCAAAACGGCAGGCCCGGGTTCGGTTCTTAATCGGAGGTTCAGGGGCTCGCGATAAATTCGGGCGCGGGGTCGAACGGGGCCGAGTGATCCGCGAAGGCCGCCACTATGCCGAGTCTCATTCGTTTGGTCCTCGTGGTGGGGGTTATGGCCGGCTTGGTCTTCGCCGCCATGGAGGCCCTGGCGACCTTTGTCGAGGTCACGCCGCGCATCATGGAACAGACGATCCCCGCGGCCAAGCTGAACCACTGAGCCTGAGCCCTCGATGTCGGCATCTCCCCTTACCCAATCTGTCTCACCTTCGGGGCTGCTTGACCTGTTCCTCGACATGATCGCGGCGGAGCGGGGCGCTGCCCGAAACACGCTCGACGCCTATCGTCGGGACCTCGCAGACTACCTCGGCCACCTCGTCGACAGCGGCGACCATCCGGCCCGGGTGTCTACCGAACGTCTGCGCGTTTATTTCGCCAGGCTCGACCGTCAGGGCCTGAAGGCGGCGACCGCGGCACGGCGGCTTTCGGCGATCCGACAGTTCCACAAGTTCCTGTTCGCCGAAGGCCACCGCGACGGTGACCCGACGACGGTGCTCGAAGGCCCCCGCCGCGGCCGGCCGTTGCCCAAGGTGCTGGGCGTCGATGAGGTCGATGGTCTGCTGGCGGGTGCCCGACGCGGCATCGACGACCCGGACGCCTCTCCGGTCCAGCGTTGGCGAGCCGCGCGGCTCCATTGCCTGCTCGAACTGCTCTACGCGACGGGGCTGCGCGTCTCCGAACTGGTCGCCCTGCCCCAGAGTGCGGCCCGCGCCTCCGCCAGGGGCATCGAGATGCTGACGGTGCGCGGCAAGGGCGGCCGGGAACGCCTCGTCCCGCTGTCGGACCCGGCGCGGCACGCCATCGCGTTGTATCGCGAGGCCGGGAAGACGGCCGGCCGGAGCCGCATCGACGATGCGAGCCCGTGGCTTTTTCCGGCCGACAGCGACACCGGAACCCTGACCCGCCAAGCCTTCGCGCGCGACCTGAAGACCGCCGCCATCGCGGCCGGCATCGCGCCGACCCGCGTCAGCCCGCATGTGTTGCGACATGCCTTCGCGAGTCACCTGCTGCAGAATGGGGCGGACTTGCGCGTCGTGCAGGAGCTGCTCGGCCACGCCGACATCGGGACGACGCAGATCTACACCCACCTTCTCGACGAGCGCACCAAGGCAATGGTCCGCGACCTGCACCCGCTGAACGAAACCGATGATACAACGCGGGTGAAAGTCCAATCCTCCTGATGCTGAGCGGAGCTGATGCTGTCCGCCTTCGAAATCACCGGCGCACCACGCTCCGGCCATGCAGGATCGAACCGTCGAGCCTGAGGCGGCCCCTCATGAGGCGGTCGACGAGCAGGTGCTCGGCCCTGTCGAGCGCCTCGCTCCTCACCCCCGTGTCCCCTGACCGTCTACGGTGTCGCTGCTCCGGGCGTCGGCTTCGACAGCCTGAGTCTCTCGCCCGATCCCGCGGAACCGAAGCGCCGTATCGCCGACGAAACTCTGCGGGCCCGAATGGGTCAGCCGGCTCCGCGTATCGAGCCAGATCTCCCCGCCGATGGCTCGCCAGCGTCGGCAGAAGGCATAATCCTCGCTGAGGTAGACGCCGGTTTCGGGCTCGATCAGGCAATCGAACAGGGCGAAGAGACCGTCCGCGGGCAGGATCCGGCTTGTCGCTTCGTGCGCCTTCCTGAACCGCAGTTCGGGATAGGCCGCCATCATGCGCCGGAACACCTCCCGCCGGATGAGCTGGAACCCCGTCCCGGCGTAGACCGCCGTTGCGAAGCCGTCCTCGAGGCGCAGCGCATCCCCGTCGCAGAGCGTCCCCACATAGGTCAGGCCGGCACTGGTCAGGGGCTCGCCCTCGAGCGCCCGCCGCGGCACCTGCTGCCAATCGATCTGCTTGACGGGGTAGAAGCCCGCCACGAAATCCTTGTCGAACCGCAACAGGCGCAGCACCTGTTCGACGTCGAAAGCGATATCGGCGTCGATGAACAGAAGATGCGTGGCCCTCGGGTTGTCGAGCATAACGGCCACGAGAAGGCTCCGTGCCCGGCTGATAAGGGCATCGCCGCCGAGCAGCATGACGTCGAGGTCGAAGTCGCCCCGCGCGGCGTATTGGGTGAGCTTCAGCACCGAGGTCATGTAGGTCTGCGTGACGAGGCCGCCGTAGCAGGGTGTCGCCACGACGATGAGGGGCTTCGACATCGAGGATCCGTTCAGAGACAGTGGCGACCGGCGTCCGCGACGGGATCGCGTACCGCGGCGAAACGTGAGCACCTCCGGTCGATGTGATATCGGTGGACGATGCTGGCGTCCCTATCATCACGAACGCATGCGAGCAGGCGGAGCTCGACCGTCTGCGCCCGCTGGTTCCGTCGGCGCTGACCCGGCTCGAACGCGCCACGGATCTCGAGCTTACTGACACGTCCGCTGCCAGAGAGGGAAACACCCTCACCCAGGTCGAAACCAACTTGGTCATCGAGCACGGCATCACGATCGCCGGCAAGAGACTCAAGGACCATCTGGAGGCCATCGACCACCACGACACGCTCCACTGCGTCCGGGAGCTGGCACAGGCCCGCTCGCCGCTCGCCCAGTTCGACATCCGAAACCCGCATGCCCTGGTGATGCAACGTTCCGATCCCGAGATCGCCGGCCGCTACGCGACCGCGACACTGCGGGAAGCAGCCTTGCGTGGCGTAGCCATGATCGATTTGGCTTTTCCGAAGGAAAATCAATGCTGCTTTGACTCTCAAGTGTAAGCAGACTTGTGAAAGTCTGCTGAGGTCAGGCGCGACGGCGGACGGGTGTCGACACCACGCCATCGGCGCCATGCTGGTTCGCCTCGCGCCACAGCCGCCGATCCGGAAGGAGTTGAGCGGTGTTGGCTCGCAACGCCAATGCCTCTCGGTACCGGGTCTCGTAAGCTTGGTCGCCGAGAGACTCGGAGGCTTCGACATCGAGGTCGAGCCCCGCCTCGTGATAGACGTCGAGGTTGGTCAGATCCGGCACCGGGAGATGGCCCGTTCTGAACTCATCCCACATCGCATCGTAGAGGTCTTCGAGGTGGGACACGAGCCGCGGCGTAGCGAACAGGAGGCAGCGGTCGCGGTTGGCGACGAGGCGCTGCCTGACGGCCGAGAGCCTGTCGCGGTCGAGCCCGAACGCGACAGCCTGCGCCACATACTGATCCGGCGTCGCGACCACCATGTCGTCGAGCCCGGCCGCGGTGACGAGGCTCGCGCAGACGCGGGACGCGAAGCTTCGCCCGGGCAGCGTCAGGACCGGCACGCCCATCCAAAGGGCGTCCGCGGCGGTGGTGTGGGCGCCATACGGCCGATTGTCGAGGAAGAGGTCGGCCAGTGCGTAACGCGCGACATGGTCCGGGTTGCTCTTCTTGTCGGCGAAGACGAGCCGATCCGGCGCGATGCCCTGCTCGGCCGCGCGCAGGCGCAGTCGCTCCCGCGTGTCGGCCGTGCCGCCCAGAAGCCAGAGCACGCCGCCGTCGACCCGGGACAGGATCGTCAGCCAAAGCGCGAACGTGGCTTCCGTGAGTTTCTGGAGACCGTTGAGGCAGCAGAACACAAAAGCTCCGGCTGGCAGTCCCTCGTCTTGTCGGGTCGGCGGTTGAGCGACCACCCGCTTCCGATCGTTCGGCTGGTAGCATGGCAGGCGCATCACGGATTCGGAGAAGAAGCGTTCGGCCCCCGGCGGCACCGTGATCGGGTCGGCGATGATGTAGTGGTGGAAGGCACTCCCCATGGTCGAGGGAAAGCCGAACCAGTTGACCGCTACGGGCGCGGGCCGGCGGGCGAAGACCGCAGTCCTGGCGTCCTTCGTGTGGCCGTTGAGATCGACCAGGATGTCGACACCGTCGTCGCGGATCCGACGTGCCATCGTGGCATCGTCCATGCGGGTCACGTCGGTCCAGACATCGACCGCGGCCCGGATCCGCGCCTTCGTCGGGTCGTCGCGCTCGATCCCGCAGTAATAGGCCGAAATCGCGAAGCGGTCGCGGTCGTGCAGTTCCAGAGTCTCGACGATGGAGAATCCGACCGCATGTTCGCGGAGATCCGACGAGACATAGCCGATCCGCAACTTGCCCGGCGGTCGAGCCCTGGCCTTTCCGGGTGTGATGACGCCGTCGAGACGAGGCTGCGGGCCGACGAGCAGTCTGTTGTAGCGTTGCGCAGTCGCCAGCTGGAAGAAGGGGTCGTCGGCCAGGTTGGCGAGCGACAACGGCGAGATGTCGCGCAGCAGGTCGTGCCGCCCGAGGCGCTCCGAGGCCGCGAGGGGCGGCCATTTGCACTGGCGCATGCGCAACCCGACCCAGTGCTGGATGACTTTGTCGTCGAGGCGAAGGTCGAGCCTTTGCCGGAGCGCGTCCTCCGCGGCGGTGTCCACATCGCTGGCTTCGAGGACGCGGCCGATGTTCTCCAGCGCCATGACGCGATGCGTGACCGTGTCCCCGGTCACGGCCGCAAGAGCGGTCGAGAGATCGAGCCACTGCGAGACCGCGGGCCCTTTCTGGCCGATCTTTTCGAGCACCAGACCGAGGTTCAGGCGCGCCTGATGAAAATCGGGCTTCAGTCGAAGCGCCTCCCGCAAGGCCATGACGGCTCCGGCATGGTCCTGCACCTGGTCGAGCGACGTGCCGTAATTGAACCAGGCG
>CAXUOD010000215.1:0-7766 GCA_964252585.1 uncultured Lichenihabitans sp.
CTCGAAGAGCGGCGCAAAATCCACTTCGACCGGCGTGATGCCGCGCTCGTCGTAGAGCGCGAGCGCGCGGTCGAAGGCCCGCTCCGACAGGACATCCCCGAAGAAGCGGCGGCTCCCGCGGTCGGGGACCCCTGCCCTCAGCTCGGCCGGAACCGCCCCCGGCACCCCGAGCCGCACCGGCTTCGACCAGGGATCGGCAGCGTCGAAGCCCGCCATGGCGGCCAAAACCGCCCAGGCATCCGGCACCGTGAGTCCGAAGACGGAGACGCAGTCGAGCGTCTGGCAGGCCGGCAGCACGCCGCGGACCGGCACGGCGCCGAGCGTCGGTTTCAGCCCGACGAGGTTGTTGAGACCGGCCGGGACCCGGCCCGACCCGGCCGTGTCGGTGCCGAGCGCGAAGCTGACGATGCCGCCCGCGACCGCCACCGCCGACCCGGAGGACGAGCCGCCGGGCACGACCGCGGGATCGAAACTGTTGCGCGGCACCGGATAGGGCGTCCTCACGCCGACGAGGCCGGTCGCGAACTGGTCGAGGTTGGTCTTGCCGATGGGGATGGCGCCGGCCGCGACGAGGCGTTCGACGGCCGTCGCCGAACGTTCCGGCACGAACGCGAAGGGCGGGCAGGCGGCCGTGGTGGCGGTGCCGCCGAGGTCGATGTTGTCCTTGATCGCGAAGGGCAGACCCCAGAGCGGCTTGGCCAGGGGATCGAAGGGTCCCAGGGCCGCGAGGGCGTCACGGGCCGCCGCCTCGGCCAGGCTGATGAACGTCCCGGTCTGCGTCTCTGCCGCGGCACGCGCCAGGACCTCGGTCACCACATCCCCGGGTGCCAGGCCGGCCCGGTAGGCCGCGTGAAGGGTGGCACGATCGAGAGAACGGTTCACAGCACGGATCCTGCTAGGGTGAGCGTCGCGACGCCGGCGACGCAATCTTCGAGCCAGCCGCGTCGATCGCCCAAGCCATGGGAGACAGCTTTGATCATCAACGACCCCGCCACCTTGGCCGAGGCGGAAGCGGCCTTCGCCCGCTACGAAGCCGCGCTGGTGGGCAATGACGTGGCGACGCTCGATGCGCTGTTCTGGACCGGCGACGAGGTGATCCGCTACGGCGGCGGCGAGAACCTCTACGGCCATGCCGAGATCGCGGCCTTCAGGGCGGCACGGCCGTCGGCGGGGCTGGAGCGAAGCCTCGAGCGGACCGTGGTCACCACCTTCGGGACCGATTTCGCGACCGCATCGACGCTGTTCCGTCGCGGCACGGCGCCCGGCCGGGTCGGCCGGCAGATGCAGAGCTGGGTGCGGTTTCCGGACGGATGGCGGATCGTCGCGGCCCACGTGAGCCTCATCGACGATCCGGTCTGAACGACGTCCGACGCAACTGCGGCCGTGTTGCGGTGCCGTTGCGTTGCATACAATCGAGGCTCGCCGCCCAATGCCGTGGCACCGAATGATTCCGGTCGCGAAACTCGCGGCGGCCAGACACCATTGACGAACCGCCTTGCTTCAGGCTCTGACCGCATGATCATGACGTCCGACGAACAAGGGTCTCGCGCCGCATCGCTGCCGCTGGTCGGCGGTGTGCTGGCGCTCGACTTCGTCAACACCGCGTCGGGACGGGAAACGGAGGGCTTTCGCGAGAACCTGCAGAGCGCCGCCGATCTCGCAGCCTGGGCGCGACACGCGGCCGTGCTCGACGAAGCGGCCGAGAAGCGCCTCCGACGCCGCTGCGAGGACGAGCCGCCGTTCGCAAGACGGCTCCTGGCCGAAGCGCTTCGCCTGCGCGACGCGATCTATCGTCTCGACGCCGCCCTGGCGCAGAACCGTGGTCCGGCGCAGGACGATGTCGACTTGATCGCCGCGACCCATGCGGCCTGCCTCGGCCGCGGCCGCCTCACGACGCAGGACGGCGGGTTCGGCTGGACCTGGAGCGTCGAGAGCGCCCCCTTGGAAGCGATCCTCGGCCCGATCGCGGCTTCGGCCATGGCGGTCATCACGGCGGCCGACCGGGCGAGGCTGAAGCAGTGCCAAGGCCACCATTGCGGCTGGCTCTTCCTCGACACGACCAAGAGCAACAACCGGCGCTGGTGCGAGATGGAGGTCTGCGGCAACAGGGCCAAGCAGAAGCGCCGCCGCGGCCGCTAGTGTACTGAATCTAAGCTGGTGGGCCGACCGGTCCAAACAGATGGATCATCTGTTTGGGTCGGACCAACGATCGAAAGCACGATGGGGATGTCATGCTTCCTGATCCAGGACCCGCGTGGCTGATCCGCTTCAGCTTTGCCAGAAGTTCACGTCGAGATCGAGGTGACGCACGAGCGGTTCGTGGTCGATGAGGAAGTCCTTGTCCCGGGGCAGATCGTGGACCTGCGTATAGTTCTCGCCCGCATAGCCTTTGATGGCCTCGATCGAATCCCAATAGGAGATCACCGTGAAGTCGCCTTGCTCGGCGGTCTTCGACACCATCATCTGAACGCCCCGGTTGCCGGGCAGACTGGCGATCTTCTTGATGCCGACGTCGAACAGGTACTGGCGGTATTCGTCGGCTTTGGCGGCCGGTGTGCGGCCGTGCCAGATGCGCGCCACCATGGGATGCTCGGCCAGGGCCGGCGTACCGGCTGCGTGCGCCTCGACGATCCAACCCGCGGCCGCAACGCCGGCCACCAATCCCATCGCATGCCGTCTCGTTCGATCCATGACGTCCTCCTCTGCTTCGGCAATACTAACCTGAGAAAGACGTTTCGCTAGTGTTTTTTTCCGGCTTCGGGGCGGAAGCCTGCAGGCCGTATTGGCCGGTGACGCCTTCGCTACCCTCGAGCTTTGAGCCAAGCGTTCACGTGAGATAAGACGAGGGAGGGCGCACCGGTCAGCCCGCATCCAGGTGCCGAGATGGTGGAACTCCTGTGGGCCGCATTCATCCTCCTCCTGCTGGTCGGCGGGTGTGCGGCCGGTATGCGGCTCAAGACACGTCTCAAGGAACATCACCGGACTCAGGAAACGCTCGACTCCGTCCGCATGATCGTCGGCATCATCGTGACCTTTGCGGCTTTGGTCCTCGGTCTTCTGGTGACGTCCGGCAAAGCCGAGTTCGACGACCATACGGATGTGTACAGGCGTTACGGCGCCTCGCTGATCCAACTCGACCAGAGATTGCAGGAGTATGGCCACGACGCCGATCCGATCCGGACGAAGCTCCGCGCCTATACGGCATCGGTGATCGTCGACACGTGGTCGAACGAGCCGAAGCCACCCGGCGACTACCCGAAGACGTTCCAGCTCATCACGCCGGGGAGCGATGAATCCGTCGAACTCACGGCCCTCATGTCGCAGATCGACGACATGATCCAAGCCTTGACGCCGTCCGACCCACTGCATCAACGCATCGCCGCCTTGATGCAGGAGGAAGTCAAGGCGGTGGAGACGGAGCGGTGGAGGCTCGTCGAGGGGACACAGTCGCGACTCTCTCCGATCTTCGTGACCGTGCTGGTGTTCTGGCTGCTGATCGTCTTCACGGTTTTCGGCATCCTGACGCCGTTCAACATGCTGACCGTGATCATCGTGGGCATGACGGCGATCTCGGTCGCGTCGTCGATCTACCTGATCCTGGATCTCGATACGCCCTTCGATGGCTATATCGCGATTTCGAGCCAGCCTTTGCGCGACGCTCTCTGGCACATGGACCAGAAGTCCCCTCGGTGAGGGATGCCGGGCACCTTTCGAAGGTGCCGGCGCCGGCGGTGCGAACCAGCGCAACCGCGCGGATCGGGTCCGCACCCGGATGACGAAGTCCTACTCGATCGAGAGCTACCTCACAGGGTTGCACTCCACCCGGTGAGGTACGATTGTGTTTTCTGACATCGCGTGTCCGCAACAACGCTTTCTCAACGTCCGTCTGGCACTGACGAAAGCCTTGCCGGAGACCGATCGTGACCGACACGGGCGTGCCCGCCCCGCCATCGCTTCGGCCGCCATGGGCCGGGCTCGGCCGCGGCATAGCGATGAGCCCTGCAATGGCGGCCGTGCTGGGCGCGACGCTGCTCGGCTGCCTGCTCCGGGCGGCGGCCTCGACCGGGGACCTCGGGCTCGACGAAGCGTGGTCGCTCCGCCTCGTGGCGCAGGTCCACTCGCTCGGCGCGGTCTTCTGGGGCATCTCGCACGACAACAACCACCTGCTGAATTCGGCTTGGCTTTACGTGGCGGGGCAGGACCGCCCGGTCTGGCTCTACCGTCTGCCCGCCGTCGTCTGCGGGACCTTGACGGTGCCGGCGCTAGCGCGCCTCTGCTGGCGCCGGAGCCCCGCTGCGGGCGTCATCGCGGCCGTGATCGGCGCCGTGGCGCTGCCGCTCGTCGATTTCGGCTCCGAGGCGCGTGGCTATGCGGGCCTCGTGCTCGCGACCGTCGTGGCGCTCGACGAAGCCGACCGCGCGGTCGACACGGCTTTGTCGGGCGATCGAGCGCGCCGCCGTCGGGTTTCGTGGCGGCTCGGCGCCGCGGTCGGCTTCGGCGCCCTGTGCCATCTCACCATGGCCTATCCGGTGGCGGTGCTCGGCCTCGCGGGTTTGGCCCGCCTTTCGGCTGACCGGCGTCGGCTTCGACCCGCGCTCGCCGCCGCGACCCGCATAGGCTGGCCGGCGGCGGTCCTTTCGCTGCCTGCCGTAGTCGCCGTGTCGGCCGGGATCGTGGTCCGTGGCCGCTTCACCATCGGCGACGCGGCGCCCTTCTCGCTCGACGCCTTCCTCCACGGCTACGGCGGCATGATGCTGCTCATGGCCGGCCTGTCCGACGCCGCGCCCGGTCTCCTGGGGGTGGCGGGCAGCTTGGCGTTGCTCGCGGTCGCGGCGCGCCATCGCCTGGTTGCTCCGCGTTCGATCGTGCTCGGGATCGCGGCCCTGGTGGTCCTGCCCGGTGCCATTGCGGCGGCCCGGCTCCCGAACGTCGGCTACTGCCGCTACTTCTCGGTCTGCGGCCTCGTGCTTCTGGCCGTGACGGCCGAGGCGCTCGGCACCGTCTGGACCGCCGGACCTGCCGGCCGGCGTCGCGTGGCCGTGGCCGTCTTGGCCATGGCGACCGGAAGCCTCCTGATCGACGGCCTCGCGATCCGCGACGGGCGCGGCGGATTCGGCGAGACACTCGCCATCATGCGGGCCGAAGGCAGGCTCCGTTACGCGACCGACCATCCCGTCATGGCCGACCTGCTGCTCGGGGGCGCGGCGCGCGACCGGGGCATGGCACCGGTCCAGGTTCCGGAGGCGGCCTTCTGCGCGACGCCGCCCGACTGGTACATCGCGGTCGGCACCCTCGACCTCCGCCCGGACGCCACCGTGACGCTCGGAGCGGGATGCCGCGTGATCTATGCGATGCGCGAGCCTTTTGCCGCATCGCCCCTATCCGGCACGCAAGCGACCCTCTATCGCAAGGAATAACGAGCCGCACGAGAGCCGCCGGGGACATAGACATGCGCCAGCCCACCTGCATCCTGCTCGACCTCGACGGCACGCTGATCGACTCGAAACCCGGGATCGTGGCGAGCTTCAACGCCGCTCTGCAGGCGCTCGGACACCGCCCTGATCCGTCGTTCGACCTGACCTTCGTGATCGGTCCGGTGCTGACCGATGTGATGGGGGAGGTCCTCGCGCATTACGGCGACGCGCGCGTCGACGAGGCGGTCGCGGCCTATCGCCGGCACTATGGCGAGGTCGGGCTCTTTGACGTCGCGCCCTATGACGGGATCGCAGCGCTGCTGGCCTCGCTGAAGGCTGCCGGCCTCAGGCTGTTCCTCGCGACCTCGAAACGCACGGCCTTCGCGGTCCGCATCCTGGACCACCTCGGCATGTCGGATCGCTTCGACGGCATCTACGGGTCCGAGCCCGACGGGTCGCGCGACGGCAAGCCCGAACTCATCGCCGCTATCCTCCGGCGCGAGACCATCCGGGCCGACGAGGCCATCATGGTGGGCGACCGCCGCTACGATATCGCGGGCGCTCACGCCAACGACCTGCGCGCCGTCGGGGTGCTCTGGGGCTACGGCGCCCGGCAGGAGCTCGAAGAGGCGGGTGCCGACCTCCTGGTCGCGGCGCCCGCGGACCTCCAAGCGGCCTTGCTCGCCTGAGCGGTTCGCGCCACGATAGGCGGGAACCTGCCGGTCGGCCTGTCATTGAAATCGACCATTGCGGAGCATGCCATGAGCCTCGACCTCGTTTCGGAAACCTGCAGTTTCGGTGGCCTCCAGCGGACCTATCGTCATCACTCCACCGCGACCGGCACGCCGATGCGGTTCGCCGTCTTCCTCCCGCCCCAGGCACGGCACGGCACCGTGCCGCTGTTCTGGTTCCTCGCCGGTCTCACCTGCACGGAGGACAACTTCACCCAGAAGGCCGGGGCACAACGCGTCGCGGCCGAACTCGGCCTCGCGCTGATCGCGCCCGATACGAGCCCCCGCGGGCCCGAAGTGCCGGACGACGACGCTTGGGATTTCGGGCAAGGCGCCGGCTTCTACCTCGACGCCACCGAAGCGCCCTGGTCCGCGAACTATCGGATGGGTCGCTACATCGAGGAGGAACTGCCGGCGCTCGTCGGCCAGGAACTGCCGCTCGACATGGGGCGCCAGGGCCTGTGCGGCCATTCCATGGGCGGTCACGGCGCGCTCACGATCGGCCTGCGCCATCCCGGCCGCTTCCGGGCCGTTTCGGCGCTGGCCCCCATCGTGTCGCCGCTGAACTGCCCTTGGGGCGTGAAAGCGCTCGGCGGGTATCTCGGGCCGGATCGCGCGTCCTGGCGCGTCTACGATGCCTGCGCCCTGATCGCCGATGGGGCGCGTGTCACCGAGCTGCTGGTCGATATCGGCACGGCCGATCCTTTCCTCACTCGAGAGTTGAAGCCGGATTTGCTCGAGACAGCCTGCCGCGCGGCAGGCATCCCGCTGACGCTGAACCGGCGGGATGGCTATGACCACTCGTATTTCTTCATAGCGAGCTTCATCGAGAACCATCTCAGGTGGCACGCGGAGAGGATGGGACGGTGAAGGATGCGCGGAACAAGGCTCGGAACCGCTTGGTTTAGCGCGGAACCGCAAGACCGCGGATCTATCGAGGGTAATATGCGATGAAACTCACCTGCCTCGCCGGCGCGTTCGCGCTGACACTGACCGCGTCCGGGGCCTTCGCCCAAGACAATGCCTCGGTGGCCTCGCCGATCGACAAGGTCTTCGCCGGCAACGCCTCGATCAGCAACACGTTCGAAATCAGATCGTCGGAACTCGCCTTGCAGAAGAGCCGCGATCCCGTCATCATCGGCATGGCCCGCTGGATGATCCACGACCATACGATGGCCGAGCGCCAGCTTCAGGCGGCGACGCGCTACGCAAACTCGGACCACGATGCCGCTCCGGCGGTGGACGACATGACTGAAGGCATGTTGAATCAACTGGCCACATTGGATGGCTCGGCTTTCGACGAGGCCTATGTGGCCGATCAGGTCACGGCCCATCGGATGACGGCCGTGAAGCTCACTGACTACCGTCAAGCCGGCAGCTACGGCCCGCTTCTGGCCTGGGATGCCAAGACGGCGCCGGCGGTCGACGAGCACCTCGAGCATTTCGAGATGCTGTCAAAGTAGCGCGATCTGCCGACAAGCCGGTAGCGATAGCTTCCGGCGCGGGAGACCTTGATGAGGCGCCCTCGCTGTCACGTCTGCCAGGCCGACGGACGGCCCACGCCGTTGAAACCAACTGGACGCCTTCTCCCGCTCGCGGGAGACGGCGTCCAGTTGGTTTC
>CAXUOD010000215.1:7776-8685 GCA_964252585.1 uncultured Lichenihabitans sp.
CCCGCCGGCCCCACCCCGTTCAAACAAAGTGCCCCCCTTCCCCCGCGGGGGGTATAGGGGGTCGGCACACATGACGGATGAGGATCACGTCGGACGGTGCTACAGGCCCTCAGGCCCGCTCGAAGACGATCTTCTGGGCGCCCTGCCATAGCGTCATCTTGCCCAAGGCCGCGAGATTGTCCTGGCCCGACGTGATGGTGATGAAGTGGTTGCCCGCGAGCTGGCCCATCTTGCAGGCGAAATGCACGCCGCCATAGGCCAGCAGGATCTCGGTCTCGCTGATGCCGCCCGGATAGAGGACGATCTGCCCCGGAGCCGGATAGCTCGTATGGTTCTCGTAGCCGACGGCGAAATCCATGTCGCCGAGCGGGATCCATACGCCTTCCCCGCTCCAGCGCACGTGCACGACCTGGCTCTGGAACGGCAGACGCTCCAGGAACGACGCGCAGGTCTTCGGGGCGGCGGTCTCCTCGAGCCTGGCATCGAAGGTGAAGGGGCCGGCCGTGATCTTCAGCTGTGTCATGGTTCCTCTCGCTGGCCGGCCGAACGGCCCGACTCTCCTGCGGGCCAGCTTTAACCCGGAGCCAGGCGGTTTCCAACGCCGATGCCTGTTCGCCCGAGCGGAGCCGGGTGGCGCCTCGCCTTGACACTCGCGTCGTGACCTTTCATTTTCCAAAGTCTTCCATCCGTGTTCAAAAACGCGCGATGGGCGGGGAGACGACGGATGGACGGCATCGTGGGCGGGGATTGGCCGGCCCGTTATCGGGACCTCTGCACCCGCTTGCCCGGGATCGTGGCGCGCTCCCGCCTCACGCTCTGCGGCATGAGTGCCTGTGTCGACGCCCGGATCGAGATGCACGACATGGCGCCGCTCCTCGAGGCGCGCCATCCGGCCGAGGCCGCGGCCCT
>CAXUOD010000216.1:0-763 GCA_964252585.1 uncultured Lichenihabitans sp.
ACTCCCTGGCGATCTCGGCCGCGAGGTCGTCGGCGGCGCCGCTCGCCGTGGCGTCGTCGGTGTCGATCTTGGCCTGGAGGTCGGCGGCGCGCTGCTCTGCGGCGTCGGCGCGCGCCTTCTGCGCGTCGCGGTCGGCGATGAGCGCGACGCGTTCCGCGGCGAGCTGCTTACCGTTGTCGATGAGGTCGGACAGGTGGGACATGGCTTCCTCGAGCTTGGTGGCGAGTCGGTGGTGGTGGTCCCGCAGCCAGGCCTCGGCCAGGGCGAGCGGGTGGGGCGCGGCGGACATGCGCTGTCCTCCGTGATCCTCGGCGGGAGTGCCGGGAAGGCGATGTGGAGGGATCGGCCGGACGCGGCGGCCGGAAACGACGAAAGCCGCCCCGGAGGACGGCTTCGCGGTGTCAGGCACACGGGATGCAGCCTGCTGTTTCGGGAGCCTGCACCGAGGGATTTCGGCAGTCGAGACGGGTGGCGCGCTATCGTGTGTCTGTCCCGGCGCCGCCGCTCGGCTGCTTCAGCCCCACCGTCGTGGTGAAGCCGGAGGAACGGCGCAGGTCGTGCCGGACCTTGGCGATCTTGTAGGGCCCGTCCACGCCCGGCCGGACGCCCGACACGGTGAACGGCCCCTCGGGCTGCGCCGCCGGCTCGCCGTCGATGACGACGTGGTCGCCCGCACCGCTCTCGTTCGCCGACATCGCGGCGTTGGACTGCGCCTGTGCCTGGGCGATGTCGGCCTGCGCCGCCTTGAACCGCGCGACGTGGG
>CAXUOD010000216.1:773-8637 GCA_964252585.1 uncultured Lichenihabitans sp.
CGTCTGCCACTGGTGCCAGACCCCCTACGACGGCCTCGGCGACGACGAAGACCCGGGCGATTGAGGCCCGGGCGTCGACTGCGTCGGAGGCAAAGAGGGGGCCGGCCCCGCCGCAGCGGCGGCGGATTGCGGCCCATCGACCTTCTCGACTTTCCACTCGGCCTCGACCGGGTCGTAGTGGCGCACCGCGAAGGACGAGAACGCCGGCCGGCTCTGCACCGGCGTGATGCTCCAGTCGATGAGGTTTTCGCCCCACGTCGCCGTCACGCCCTCCAGCGCCGCCCCGGAGACGGACGCGCCGCCGGCGAGCGGCGTGAAGCTGGCGTGCGTGCCGGCGATCTTGAACGTCGCTCCGTTCTCGCGCGCCACCCGCACGGCCCACGCCATGAAGCTCTCGTTGCCGATGCTCCAGTAGGGCCGCTTGATGGACGCCAGGTCGCCCGACAGCACGACGTCGAGCCCGGCGGCCGCGCCCCACGTCCTGGCGGCGTCGCCGAGCGTCGCGTCGTCCATGTGCCCCTGCTGGGGTTCCTTGACCTTGCCGCCCATGTCGGCGGACTTGCCGGCCAGCGTGAGCACGCGGCCGCGCGACCGGGAGCCGGCAGACGTGATCTGCCCGATGTCGCCGCTTCCCTCGTGAGCTCCGCCCGGCCGGTGGCGTTTCGCGTGGCTCTTCGGCTCGTCGGTGAACCCATCGAAGATGGTCGCGGCGCCGGTGTCCGACCACCCGAGCGACACCGTGAGGCTGGCGCCGACCCGCGGAAGCGCGATCTGGCCGCCCGTGTCGTCGAGCTCGATCTCGACCGTGTCGGCCCGCCCGCCGTCGTAGAGGTCGACCGCGAGCGAGATCAGCAGCGGATGGAAGTTCGACGTGACGTCCTGGCCATCGACCGTGATGGTGTAGACGGCGGTCCGGCTCATTCGAAGAGCCTCACGAGCTTGCGCGCCGTGACGGTCGGCGCGGGGGCGGGCACCGTCACGGTCACGGCCGTGCCGGCCGGCAGCTCGGGGCCGAGCGCGGCGAGGCCGGGGTTCTGCGCGTAGGTGGCTTCGACGAAGCCGGGGATCTCGCGCCGGTAACGGTGGAAGAGCAGGAGGTCGAGCGGCATGGCGCGGCCCGACACGGTGAGGATTTCGGTGGTCACGAGAACAGCGTCTCCAGCATGCCGGCCAGCGCCGCGGGCGTGGCATCCGTCGCCGAGCGCACGAGCTGGATGTCGTAGGCGACCACGCGGCCGATGCCGTCCGCGGACAGCCTGCTGCCCTTCACGCTCACCTTTTCCACGAGCCAGGAGCCGAGGCTCGTGCCGTCGCCCCGCACCAGCGGCTGCGGGTCGCCCGTGCCCGTGATGGCGCGCAGCATCTCGATCTCGTCCAGGCCCGAGGTCTGCCCCGCGCGGCCGTAGAAGAAGGGGAACAGCGTCCCCGAGATGGTCATGTGATCGTCGGCCTGGCCCATGAACTCGCGCGGCTGCTGGGCGCCGACGACGGGCTTGACCGCGAAGTCGGACCCGAACTCCTCCGCCGTGTCGGTGGCGTTGAAGGGGCCGGGCGACGCGATCGTGATGACGCCGAGTTGGAACAGCATGGGGTCCTCAAAATTGCAGTCGGTGGCGGTTCGGAGCGAAGTCGCGCTCGATCACGAACTCGGTCTCCCATGCGCCCTGCCATCGCCCTCGCCGCCGCGGCATTCGCCAGCGGCCTCATTGCCCGGGCACGGCAGGCGCGGTAGCGTCGGGCAATGTCGGATCATCGGATAGCGTCCGGACCCAACCATGCGCCTCGCTCTCGCCGCCCTCGCTCTACTGATCGTTGCTGGCCCGTCAAAAGCGGCTCTCAAAGAGTGCACTGGTACTATTCTGCGCGACACTTGCGGACCAGGAAACGTCTGTGACGGTACACCCACATGGCGAAAAGGTGAGCAGCGCCACTTCATGGCCTGGGATGATGAGGACGGCAAAGCGGTACTTGTAGAATATCGGATCGGTTCGATTGCAGCTGCAGACGTTCGGCTAAAAGAGAAATGTGCGTTGCCTAAATATGAATAGCCAACTCGACTGAACGCTCTTCCATCGCTGTCAAATTTCCCATTCAAAGCCGTCCGGCCCCGCCCCATGCGCCTCCACGGCGCCGCTCTGGCCCTGTCGAGCGCCGCCGCCCCGGTGGGGGCGGCGGAGGACCAGCCGCTCTCGGGCCTCGTCGGACCGGCCGCGGGCGCCATGCGCTCGTACCTCAATTCCGAGAAGACCGGCTGCCCCGACGACGACGAGCGGACCTGTTCCCTCGCCGAGATCGCTGTCGACACGAGGGTCTTTTACGGTCGCTTTCCGGACCGCGAGGGATCCTTCGCGCTGCTCTTCCTCGGCGAAAGCACGGGAGGGAGCGGGGTGAACCAGACGGCGATCGTTTGGAAGGGGGATCCTCGCGGGTCCTTCTCCCTGATCGGTCAGACCGAAGCCATGGGGGCGGAGCCGAAGAACGTGAAGTTCCTGCAGAAGGGACGGATCACCTACATGGGAACCGTGATGCGGCCGGGCGATGTCCACGCCGCCCCGTCGGGGCACAGGAGCTTCCAACTGATGGTTGACGACGGCAAGGTCACGGCCATCGACCGCTGATCCGATGAGGATCGACCCGCCCTACATCCTAGCCGCCCTCGCCCTGCTGGCCGCGTCGGCCGCCGCAGCGGACGCTTTGCCTCGCTTCGCGAACGGCGCCCTATACGGCAGCCATGGTGACGGCGCCGAGTTGGAACAGCGTGGGACCTCCCCGGGCGGGTGATTGAGGGCGGCCGGCCGGCGGGGTAGCGTCGCGCCCGCGTCGACCGGACCACGCCCATGCGCCTTGCGTTGACCGCCGTCGTGACGCTCGCCGCCGCCGGGCCGGCCAGCGCCCGGGTTTGTTCCAAATCTTCATGCCGCGGCGGCCCGGGCCTCCGCTCACCGTCGGGCGCCCGCATGTCCTGGAGGATCGACGAGAGCTTCTGTGACGGCGCGTGCTACTCCGCCGATATGGTGGACGAGTAGCCGCAGCCCGCGCTGGTGCTTACTCTGTCGAGATTATACCGGACAGGACACTCAGCATGACGAGTTCGAGCAAGACTGACGTCGAGGCAGCTCAGTCGATATCCGCGGATTGCGTCTCGGCGCACCCTGCCCGACGGTGGCACCGGCTCCTGCTACACTGCTGGATAGGTTTCATCGTCTTACCGCTGATTGTTACGCCTGCGACAGCCAGAGCTGACCTCGATAGTGGCTGGTGGGTCATAGTGGGAAATGGTCCAGAGCCTGCCCTCGAACGTCGCTCGATCAGGTCTGCCGTGATGGCAGCTGCTTCGCATTGCGGGTACAAACCTTTCAACGATTTCTCAGCGAAGTTTTCCGGATTCGCTCCAGGTTATGAGACGTTCGTCATCGGGGCATACTCCTCGAAGAGGGAGGCCTCTGTCCACCTTCAGGCGATCAAGCCCTGTATTCATTCCGCTTATATCAAATTCGCCCGCTATGCTGGGGAATAGTCATTCGTCGTCGTGGTACGCCATCCAGAAGACCAACTCGGGAAGCAGATCACGAGCCGGCGCGGCGTATGAGAGAAGCCGAAATCCGCATTGCGAAGCTTCGCCTACGCGCTTCGCCATCGCTTTGAGAGCCTCCGGAGGGCGCAGTCGGCGGCGAAATGCTGGTGCCCGGGCGACATCGGTGGAGCGTCAATCCATGTAGCTCACCACACTGTCATGGATCGGTTCCATTGCCGTCCATCGGCCGTTGGCCTCCACACGCCTTCTCGAGGGTTCGATGCGCTCCCGCACAATGCTGATGATGACGTCGGCCGAAAGTCGACGGTAGGGGCGATTGCTCGTGCTGGACAGGATGTCGTCGCGGATCGGGCGCCAGACTTCGAGCATCCGCTCGTAGCCGACGGGGGCCGGCGGCGTGCAGCCTGCCTTCGCCTTCGTATCGCTCGAAATGGACCTGTCGCCTCGACCACAACCTTTGCGATGCGCAATTCGTTGACGTGCCACGCGGCGGGATCGCGTCGCGCCTGTTTGAGCCGCCCGAAGAACCCAGGAAGGCAGGGGAAGTCAGCCATGTAGAACTCGGCCTTGACCCGCTCCTGCTCGGTCTCATCCAGTCGCTCGCAAGATTCCTCGATCATGTCCCACATCCAGAGGATGTCGTACACGTTCTCGACCTCGGGCGGGAGCGGCACGTCGAGGCCCCACTCCACGTACTTCCGGTCCAGGGCCCAGATGTCATCGTTCAGCAGCGCGCGCTGGATGAAATCGAAGTCGAGCTTGCGCTGCCTCGGCCGCTTGGCGAGGTCGCACAGCATGGCGAGTTGTATTCAATCGGCAATGGTCATTTCCATCGGGCGTCTCTGACCCGGGAGACCGGCGCATTTAGCATCCCGGGTTGCACCGTCAAGGGCACACCTGGCAGGTGCGGGAGAAAGGGGCTTCGGGATAGCCGTGGCGCTGTTTGCCGGGGCATGACGAACAGCATCTGGCGTGAGAGACCTGCTCAGCGGTGCACCGTCTTGTCATTGATGAGTTCGGGCGGCGTCCATCGACCGTCGGCCTCCATGCGCCTCTTCGACGGTTCGATGCGCTCCCGCACGATGCAGATGATGTCGTCGGCGGAGATGCCAAAAAGAGCTTTCTTCTCGCGTACCTTCTTCCACATCTCTTCGTTTATCGGTCGCCAAGCCGCAAACATTCGATCGTAGCCGATACGAACGTCAGAGGAGATATACCTATCGTCGACCTTGAATCTCTCAAATTGTCCGATTTCTTCAATGAAAATCCTGGCAATGCGCACCTCATTGATGCGTCGGTACTCAGGCACAGTCCACGCTAATCTCCCGGCCCCAAAAAAGCCTGGGAAACGGGGGCCATCGAGCATGTAGGATTCGTTTCTGACCCGCTCCTGTTCGGCCTCGTCCAGCCGTTCGTAGGCCATCTCGATACTTTCCCACATCTCAAGGATATTGTAGACGCGTTCCACTTCGGGTGGCATCGGCGCGTCGAGATCCCAATCGAGATATTTGCGGTTCAACGCCCAGAGATCGTCGTTCAACACCGCGCGGCGGATGAAGTCGAAGTCGAGCACGCGCTGCCTGGGCCGCTTGGCGAGGTCGCACAACATGACCAATTGCATCTTCTCGACGATGGTCAGTTCCATGGTGGGCTCTCGATGCAGAAGAAAGGCGCGTGTAGCACCTCGGATTGCAGGGTTAACAGCCTTGGCGGCCGGCGCCCGAGCCCCGCAATCATGCCCCGGGTCGCGCCGGGTGACAACGGGGCGGCCTCACCCGAACGCCCGCCCGTCGCTGCCGAAGTTGCCGTTGAGCGCCGACCGCACCGCGCCGGGGAAAGCTAGTGCGGTCGCCCGAGCGCTGCCCGCCATTGAACGCGAGTATGCGATACAACGCTCGTATCAATCACAAAAGTAATGACCGAGGGGGTTGGGAGCCCATCGCCCATCTTCCCGCACGCCCCTGTCTTGAGGATCAACAATTTCTCCGAGTATAGCAATGAGATCATCACTTGTTAGGCGAAGCGTTACCTTACATTCGACTTCCACTGGTTTGTTTCTGCTCCGCATTCCGCGCCAGACGGGAAGCATTCGATCGTAGATCGGAATTCTGCCCTGGATCGTTCTTATGTCCCTGCCTTGGAACCGCCGGAACTCTTGGAGATCTTCGATGAAAATTTCAGTTATCTGCACTTGTTCGCGTTCGCGCCCGTATCTGATACAATATCCAGGAAATCGAGGTTCATCGGAGAGGTGAGCTTCCGCCTTGACGCGCGCCTTCTCTTCCAATTCCAACACTGAGAAGTCGCTCTCGATGTCGTTCCACATCGAGAGCACCTCGCGCACGGCCTCAACTTCGGGCGGAAGCGGGACACCCAGCTTCAGATCGGAATACCTTCGACTCAAGGCCCAGACACGATCGGCCTCGTTCATCCTTTGGACAAAGCTGAAGTCAAGTTTGCGTTCCTCGGCGGCCTTTGCTAGATCGCAAAGAAGAGCGATCTGCAATTTCTCAGCGATGGTGAACCTCATCACGCTCCTCCCATCAAAAACGAAGAACCATTGACTTCCCACCTCTGCGATGGAGATGTCAAGCGCTTGATCGACATGCGGGCGGTGAGGGCTTCCGATCTGGACTCCATCGTTCAGCAAGGTTCCCGAGAGGTACATCATGGCGTCGCCATCAGGTCATAGTGCCTGGACTCAGAAGGCAGACCGCTGCATAGTGCTCCAGACCACGTTCCACCTGTTCGCTATCTGGTCTACGTCGATCGCGCCGCAATGATCGATCGTCGCGGGGTCGTTCGACGTCGCGGACATTTGCGCTCCGTTCAAGCGCGATCGAGCTTCATCCGAAAGCCCGCCCATCGCTGCCGAAGTTCCCGTTCAGCGCCGAGCGAACGGCGCCCGGCGCGTGGCCGCCGCTGTAGCCGAAGCCAGAATGGCGCACGCTCACACTCGCCGTGTCGAGGCTCGCCAGTTCCGCCTTCAGCGTGCGGACGTGGTGGATGGCCTCGCGGACGCCGGAATGGTCGAGGTCTAGGCTAGCCGACAAAGTTGATGGCTCCGGCGCTCTATCGAACGCAGCCGCCGAGCGGCCGAGAGGCAGCACGGCACGTTCGGCGTCGCGCTGGTGCGTCGCGTGGCCAAGCACCGAATGAAGAAGGTCATCTGGCACGATCGGCCCCTGTAACCCGAACGGTGACGGGCGCTTGTTGAATGCTCCACTGTTCTGCAACTCACCCAAGCCGATAGTTGCGGGGAGGGCGTTAAGCTGAGCGAACTTGCTCAAGACCGGATGTGAGTTCCACAGCTTTCGAATAAGCTTAGCGACATCAGGAGCTACTGATTTTATGTAATTTGGGTTGAACAGGTATGCACGAACTGCTTCCGCAAGGTATTCATCTTCGAATTGAGTGGGGTGGTAACCGTGCTTGCCAGGATCAAAGTCAATGTACTTTCCGACGCTATTTGAATCGGGAATGTCCTCTGCACGTACACGCATGTCGTTGTGATCAATGCGATATCGGTAAGTTTCAGGATTATTAAGATCGTTATAGATGTAACGCAGCTGCTTATGAAAGTCCGGCCCGTATGCATCAAGCGGGATGTATCCAAATGGTAGAGCTTCTGGCCCGCGATAAGCCACACCAGAACCCACAAGATCAACGAATCCATGGCCGATCTCATGCGCGATCACCCGGACAGCATCGTCATACGGCAAGCTCTTATCAAATGCAAGTTCTTTTTGAATCACCTGTGCCGGGTCATTGACCGTGAGATGAGGATATTCCTTATACTTCCCCCACGCACCCCAAAGAGTCTTCATCTGCGAAGGATCAGCATCAACGACGCGCCCATCGCTGACCAATCGCGCAAGATCCTCAACATCTGCTAAAGCGAAACGCCGATCTGGCACATTGATATTTCGCAAGCCAACAATGCGCTTAGCACTGAGTAAGTCGCCCTCTGGAGTGTGGGTAAATCTTCCACTCTTTGTTATGGGGTTTCCGCTTGGATAATATCGGGAGATGAGCATCGGGTCGAGATTGGGACCATCAAACATATCAGCTTTGCTGGCTGCCAGATACCATCCCTTACTCGTCAGAGTTTCCTTCCCTGGCCCAGATGACATGGCTTCCGTGACTTCTGGCCCCAGAGCCGCATCTGCTGCCTTCGGCAGGACAACCGGCGCCGTTTCTTTGAGTATGGAACGACTCGCGAAGCCGCCTGCATCCGATGAGAGAAGCATTCCCGCGAGCCCCACCCGTCCCGCTACACGGCCGAGACTCGGCACTAGGGGGGTCATCAGCGGGGCTACTGCTTTGAAC
>CAXUOD010000217.1:0-1356 GCA_964252585.1 uncultured Lichenihabitans sp.
GCCGTGGAGGCCGCGCTGCCGGCCGACCTCTTCGTCGCCGCCGCCGCCGTCGCCGACTGGCGCCCGTCCGCTGCCGCCGACCTCAAGATCAAGAAGCGCGACGGCGCGCCGGATCCCGTCCTCGCGCTCGACCGCAACCCCGACATCCTCGCCGCCGTGGCGCGGCGGGAACGGGGGCGGCCCCGCCTCGTCGTCGGCTTCGCGGCCGAGACCGACCACCTGCTCGACCACGCGGCGGCCAAGCTGGAGCGCAAGGGCTGCGACGTGATCGTCGCCAACGACGTCGGCGCGGGCTCCGGCGTGATGGGCGGGGCCGAGAACGAGGTGCATCTCGTGACCCGCGGCGGCGTCGAGGCCTGGCCGAAGCTCGGCAAGGACGAGGTCGCGCGCCGCCTCGTCGCGCGCTTCGCCGCCCTCTTGGACGCGCGGCCGTGACGGTCCCGGTGCGCGTCACCCGCCTACCGCACGCGGAGGGTCTCGACCTGCCCGCCTATCAGACGGCCGGCGCCGCGGGGCTCGACCTCGTGGCGGCGCTGCCCGCAGGGCGCGCGATCGTGATCGAGCCCGGCGCCCGGGACATCGTGCCGACGGGCCTCGCCCTGGCGCTGCCCGACGGATACGAGGCTCAGGTCCGGCCCCGCTCGGGCCTCGCGCTGCGCCACGGCGTGACGGTGCTGAACAGCCCCGGCACGGTCGACGCCGATTACCGCGGCGAAGTCTGCGTGATCCTGGTCAACCACGGCGCCGCGCCCTTCCGCGTCGAGCGCGGCACCCGGATCGCCCAGCTCGTGCTGGCGCGGGTCGAGCGCATCGCCTGGATCGAGGGACCGCTCGACGACACGGTGCGCGGCGACGGCGGCTTCGGCTCGACGGGCCATGCCCCGACGGGTGGGCGGGGATGAACCTCCTGCCGGAGCGGAGCCTGCTCGCCGTCGCGACCGTGGTGGACATCGCGTTGAACGCCCGCATGGCGCCCGTCTCCGCCAAGGCGCTGTCGGCGCGCCACGGGCTGATGCCGCGCCACCTCGAAACGCTGCTGCAGGAGCGCGTGCGGGCCGGCGTCCTCAGGGGCACGCGCGGGCCCCGGGGCGGCTACGCGCTCGCCCGGGAGCGGCGGCGCATCACGGTCGGCGAGATCCTGCGGGCCGCGGCGCGCATCGGGGAGGCGGACGCCAAGCCCCGCCCGCGCCCGTCCTTCGTCGACGCCGTGGTGGCGCCGGCGCTGCGGCCCGCCGGGGACGCCTTCCTGGCGGCGCTCGACGGCACCACCGTGGCCGACCTCTGCGCGCGAGCCGAGGCCGCCCGCGGCGGGGCCGCCCCCCGGCGGGCGTTGGGGCGCTGGGGGGCCCGGGGCCC
>CAXUOD010000217.1:1366-7668 GCA_964252585.1 uncultured Lichenihabitans sp.
CAAAGCGAGGTTTCGTGGGCTCGCCCACGCGACCTTGCCGAATTCTATGAGGAAACGAAGCAGGATTGCGTGGGTGTAAACCACGCAATCCTGCTGAACCGCATCGACGGCAAACCCGTCCCGGCCGGCCTGGATGTCGTATCAGTGCGGCGCTTCCGGCACCATCAGGCCGCCCCGCGTCCACAGCGCGTTGGCGCCGCGCGGCAGCTTGAGGTCCGATTCGGCGCCGAGGTCGCGCTCGAAGATTTCGGCGGCGTTGCCGACGCTGCCCACCGCCCGCGCCGCCCAGCCGGCATCGATCACCTGCGGGTCGATGCCCGTCAGCGTGCCGCCGAGCGGGCGAAGCAGCGGGTCCACCGTGTCGCGCAGCGCGTCGGCGTGCGCCTTGTCGACGCCCCCCGCCTCCGCCTGCACGGGCGCGGCCGCCACCGCGTCCACCACCTCGGCCCAGGCGGCGTCGCCGCTCGGCACCGCGGGGGTGAGGGGCAGAACGGAATAGCGCTCCGGCAGGATCTCGAAGTCCTTGATCCGCCCGTGGAAGTTGGTGCGGGCCTCGGCCAGCCGCGTGGCGCTGTTGAAATAAGCGTCGCAGCTGCGGCCCACCACGGCCGCCAGGAGTTCGCCGTTCTCCTCGAAGGCCCAGGGCTTGAAGGCGACGTGGCGCCGCGCCGCCTCGGCGTCGAGCACCGCCGCCGCTTCCGTGTCCATCACGTAGCAGACGGTGCGGCCCGCGAGGTCGTCGAAGGTGCGGATGCCGGATTCGCGGTGGACCATCAGGGCGTCGCCGTCGAGGAACACGGGCCGCACGAAGGACACGCCGAAGGCCACGCTCGAGGCCTGCGAGGGCGCGGCCCCCATCAGCATGTCGATCTTGCCCGATTGCAAATCCTTGAAGCCGTATTGCTCCGAGGGCGCGTCGACGATCCTGGCCTTGTCGGGCGAGCCCAGCACGGCGGCGGCGGTCGCCCGGCAGAGGTCGGTACCGAGCTCCGGCAGCGCGGCGTGGACGTCGTCCTTGCCCCAGTCGTCGGGCTCGGTCAGCACGCCGCACTGGAGCATTCCCGCCGCCTTGACGCGGTCGAGCACGGCGCCGGCGCGGGCCGGCGGGGCGGCGAGCGCCGCCGACAGCGCGAGCGTCGAGACGCAGAGGGTGAGCAGGGTCTTCATCGCGGGAAACCTCGAGGATGCGCGGAGGGACCGGGCGTGGCCCGGCCCCTCGATGGTGGTTCGTGGCCGGATCAGGGCGTCCAGGTGCCCGAGGTCGGCGTGCCCGGGGTTTGAGTCGGCCGCGGGTTGAAGTCGGCCGGGGCCGGGTCGACCGGCGTGCCGTTGACGTAGTCGGTCGGCGTGATGTTCAGCGTCTTGCAGCCCTGGCCGGCATAATGGGGCAGGGCATGGACCTGCGCGGCCGGGATGGTGGCGTAGGCGGGCGGCAGCGGCGGCTGCGTGCCCACGAGGCGGGCGTTGTCGAAGGCGTTCGACATGTCGCTCATCTGCCACACGCTGTCGCTGTCGGCCGGCCCGAGGTTGGCTTGGCCGGTGGTGGCGAGGCCCGCCGCGCGGGCTTGAGCCTCGTCGGGCAGCTCGGCGAGCGGGGTCAGGCCGAACAGGTGGTTGATGAACTTGATGATCGTGGAATGCTCGGCATAGGAATGCACCGCCACATGGGCGAGGCTGTAGGGCGACACCACGATGGCGGGGATGCGCGAGCCCGCCGCGTAGGGCAGGCCGTCCGGGCTGTAGGAGCGGATCTGGAAGGGCGCGTGGTCGTAATAGCCGTCCGATTCGTCGTAGGTGATGACGATCGCGCTCTCCCTCCAATAGGGGCTCATCGCGATGGCATTGATGGCGTCGGCGATCGCGGCCTCCGAGATCTGCGAGTCCGAATAGGCCGGATGGTCGTTGTTGCCCAGAAAGGCCGACTGCACGGTCGGGTTCGGGTCCTGCGGCTTCAGCGCGTCGAGGTTGTTGTAGCCGCCGCGCACGTAGAACACGCCGCCCCCGGCCGGCAGGGCCTTGTTGGACAGGTCGGTGTAGAAGTCGCCGAGCCCGTGCAGGTGCAGCAGCTCCTGCGGGTTGTCGCCGACATAGCCGAAATACTGCGGCCCGTTGTGATGGACGATGTAGCTCGCCGTGGACGCCGTGTTGTTGGCCCCCCTGTCGAAGGGCTCGTGGTCGTAGCCCTCCTGGTACCAGCCCCAGGGGACGTTGGTCTTGTTCTGCTTGGCGATGGTCCCGATGTCGTTCTGGACGTCGAGCAGGTCCATCGCCGGGTTCTCGTCCGACTTGATGATGGTCTGGATCTGCGGGCCCATGAAGGACAGCGGCAGCGACGCGTAGGTCTGCGGGATGGTCGGGTTGTTCGGGTTCTCGTCGCCCGCGTTGAAGGTCGGCTTGACCGCCGACGTGTCCTTGTTGGACCCCGGGAACGGACCGGGATCGCCCGTCACGGGCTCGTTGGCCACCTGATCGGGGTGCTTCACGTACTGGGTTTCGCCGCCCTGGCCCGCGATCATCGCGATGGCGTTGGGGGTCGAGGGGCCGTCCACCGTCATGTGGAAGTTGTCGAACAGGGCGAAGCGGTCGGCGTACTGCCACATGAACGGCACGGTGTTGCAGTCGACGTGCGCCATCACCAGCTCGGCCGTCTGCTTCTGCGCCAGCGTCGGCTTGGTGGTGGCCGGCATCAGCGTCGTCTTCGACACGATGGCGCCCGAAGCGTTGGTGGTCAGGCCCTCGTTGTCGATGGCGAAACGGTCGTTGCGGCTCGCGTTGGTGGCCGGGTTGACGTCGATGCCCACCGCGATGCCGGTGTGGCCGTGGTCGACGTCGCCGAGGTCGGCGGTGTAGAGCGGCACGGCGGCGCCCGTCACGGCCGTCACGGTCTGCGGGACCAGGAAGGGCGAGATCGTGCCGACCGTGCCGTCGGTGTTGACGATCGGTTGCACCGCGCCGGGAGCGCTGGTGTTGAGCTTGCCGCCGGAAAACAGGCCATCGGCGCCCGGGAACGTGCCGAAGTAATGATCGAAGCTGCGGTTCTCCTGGAACAGCACGAAGACGTACTTGATCTTCTCCTTCAGCAGGGCCTGCTTCTGCGCGTAGGTGAGCTGAGGCGCCAGCGACGGAACGGAAGCGTATTGCTTCACGAAGCGGCTCGAATCCGGCATCACCGTCATGGCGGCGGCGGTCGTCGCCGTCTGGGCGAAGGCGACCTGCGTCTGCAGCAGGCCGGCGACCGCCCTCCTGGCGGTCGAGGCACGAAGGCGTCTCGAAAGGGTCATCGGGGCTCCGGACACGGAAATGCCGCGATGCAGGCGCGGCCGTTGAGCGGTGGCCGCAGATAAGTCGCAATCAATGACACCCGCGTGACAATCGACGCCGCGGGCCGGCGACGGCGGTTCGCGCCCGGTCCGCCCGGCGCGCCGGCACCCGAAGGCCGGAAGCCTCGTCGACCGCGACCGCGTCGAAGCCCCGGACATCGGGCCCCGGATCCGGCCGCCTTGCCAGCGCCCCCGGCAGGGCTCATCCTCCCCCCATGACCCCGATGATCGACGCCTCCACGGCCGGCGTGCTCGCGGCGCTGAACGAGCGCTCCCGCGAGATCTTCCGGCGCATCGTCGACGGCTACCTGCAGACGGGCGAGCCCGTGGGGTCGCGGCAGCTGTCGCGCATCCTGCCGATGACGCTGTCGCCGGCCTCGGTCCGCAACGTCATGCAGGACCTGGAGGAGCTCGGCCTCGTCTTCTCGCCCCATACCAGCGCCGGGCGCCTGCCGACCCAGATGGGGCTGCGCTTCTTCGTCGACGCGCTGCTCGAGATCGGCGACCTCGGCGAGGCGGAGCGCCGCCGCATCGAGGCGGACCTCCGCGCCGCCTCGAAGGACCGCACGCTGGAGAACGCCCTGGTGGAGGCGACGAGCCTCCTGTCGGGGCTGACGCGCGGCGCCGGCGTGGTCGTCACCAGCAAGGACAACGCGCGGCTGAAGCACGTCGAGTTCGTGCGGCTGGAGCCCGAGCGCGCGCTCGCCATCCTGGTGGCCGAGAACGGCTCCGTCGAGAACCGCGTCGTGCTGACGCCGCCGGGGCTGCCGCCCTCGGCGCTGGTCGAGGCCGGCAACTACCTCAACGCCCGCATCCGCGGCCGCACCCTCGCGGAGGCCCGCGCCGAGATCGAGGGCGAGCGCTCCGTCGCCCAGGGCGAGCTCGATCAACTGACCGCGCGGCTCGTCGAGGCGGGGCTCGCCGGCTGGGCGGGCCTCGGGGGCGAGCGCCAGCTCATCGTGCGCGGCCAGGCGAACCTGCTCGACGACCTCACGGCGCTCGGAGACCTCGAGCGCATCCGCCTGCTCTTCGCCGATCTCGAAACCAAGACCGACGTCATCGACCTCCTCGACCGCGCCGAGACGGGCGAGGGCGTGCGCATCTTCATCGGGGCGGAGAACAAGCTGTTCTCCCTGTCGGGCTCGTCCATGGTGGCGGCGCCGTTCCGCGACGGGCAGCAGCGCATCGTCGGCGTGCTCGGCATCATCGGCCCGACGCGGCTCAACTACGCCCGCGTGGTGCCCATGGTGGATTACACCGCACAGGTGATCTCGGGGTTGGTGAGGGGGCCGTTCGGCGGTTGAGAAGGGGAGCGAGGCTGAGTGGCCGTGCTGTGAGGAGGGGTGATTTCAGCTTGAGCGGAGCTTTGCGGCCACCGGAGTGGTATCGAAAAGTCGATGCCTGTCGATTCGTCGCTCGGATATGATGGCGTAATAGCTCTGGATTTATTGAAATTTCCAGTCGATGTATGTTTTTGAGTGAAAGATGGATGAATATTATGCTTTAAATAAGCCAGTATCTATTCAGGTTAATAATTATTCAAACAGCTGAGATTAGGTCGTCTCACTGAGCCTTTGGCCTCAGCAAGTTTTTTCGAATTGCTTGAGCTAATCATAGGTTTTCGATTCGGATCTACTAGAATTGTGGCGCTCACGTATTTGTGAATTGACATCATCCTACTGTCGGCGAAGCTGCCATTCTCAGTTGATTTTACAGTTCTGTTTTTCGTCGTCACACAGCATTTATTCAAAATAGGGGGGTCGAATGGTGGATCCTAGCCACGGCTTTATCGGCTCGCATCTGAGCCCTTTTACTCAATTGTTGCCGAACAAGCTCGCGACATCGAATGTGCAGTCGCTTGTAGAGTTAGCAGTGATGATGAAAGGTGATCCAGACGTCGTTACAGACGGACCAGATCCTGAAGAAAATCTGTGGGTGCCTGCTGGCTATACTTACTTCGGCCAGTTCGTCGACCACGACCTGACATTTGACAGCACGTCATCCCTCAACCCTGAAGATCGTCCGCCTCAGGGAACTCATGTTCCGTCGAACTTGCGAACGCCAAGATTTGATCTCGACAACGTGTATGGAGACGGCCCTGAAGCGCAGCCGTTCATGTATGAATCGGATGGCGCCACACTCATATTGGGTAAGAACGACTTAGCTAGAGCGAGCAACGGTCGAGCGATTATCGGTGACAAGCGTGACGATGAAAACTCAATCATCTGTCAGATCCAAATGGGTTTCATAAGGTACCACAATAAGATCGTTCAGATGATAAAGGACAAAAAAATCGTCAATGTCAGCGATCCTGGTAATGTTTTCACGTCCGCCCGAAATATCGTCCGATGGACATACCAGAAAATTCTTATCGAAGATTTTCTACCCCGAATCATAAGCCATGATGTTCTTGCCGATTTGCAATCGACTTCAGTATCAGAACGGCAATCTAAATACGTGTTATATAAGCAGCAGTTCCGCGATAATCTGCCAAGAGAGTTTGTAGGTGCGGCTTATCGTTTCGGACATTCTGGCGTAAGAACCGGGTATCGCCTCAATACGATAAAGAAACTGTCGATTTTTCCTGGCACAGGCAAAAACGAACATACGACGGATGAAAGCCTACTCGGATTTGATCCTCTTCCCGCTGATCATATCGTCGATAACTGGGAGCGATTTTTCCCGAATACCGGACCTGGTCACGATATAAATCAGGACGGTAGGAAGTCTCCAGCCAATCCAGACAATCCGGCCGTTCGGTTGCAGTTTGCGTATAAAATAGATAGCACCATTGTCGACCCTCTCGGTGCATTGCCGGTCAATGTGCCTGAAGCAAGTGCGACGCCGGAGGCCAGAAAGGCAATTTCTCCAGCCAAGCTTCCAAACGATCCTCGGCCTTCTTTAGCTCTGTTGAATCTTCTGCGAGGAAATGCCTACGCCCTACCCACAGGGCAGAGCATTGTGGAAGCCTTGCAAGCCGCT
>CAXUOD010000217.1:7678-8580 GCA_964252585.1 uncultured Lichenihabitans sp.
CGCAATTAGTGATTCGACTCGCCACCGATACGGCACCGCTTACTGGAAACCCAGATAAGGTGCAAGCCTTTCAATGGCAGTCACTGCCATCCGATCTGATGAAAGCAACTCCGCTCTGGTTTTACACTCTGGCTGAAGCGCAAGCGCCCATTGTCGACGGTATTCCTGGTGATGAAAATCGAGTTTTCCTCGAAACGTCTCTTCTCAATGGGGTGGGTGCGAAGACACAACTTGGTTGGGTGGGAGGCCGGATCGTCGCCGAAGTCTTCTATGGCTTACTGGATGAAGATCCAGATTCTATCATGAATCATCCAAAGGCCAAGGATTTTGTTCCGCCGATTGTGGGAGACGGTAGTAAGTTGATCTGCATGAGAAATCTACTTGATTTCTGACGCCCGGAATATCTCATTAAAGGCTCGCCTAAGCCTTTGTTGCTTAGGTGGGCAGAAGCACATCGCAATGCTTCAAGAGAATTTATAAGTGCTGCGTCTATTTCTCTATCGTGACATATAAATTAAATATCCCAGTAGATGGACCTCGGCAATGCCGTTCTCTACAGAAGTCACATTGATATTCCTGCTATGGATAGGAGTGTCACTGGTCTTAATGCCTCTGATGTACCCTATTAGAATGTTTGTTTCGCAAGGTTGGGCTATCCGCAAACAAGAGTTCACAAACAGGATCGATGACAAAGATATCGGTTTGTACCTCAAGCGTTTTTGGAATATCAGGTCAGATGAAATATCCAAAACAGAGAAAAGCCCCTATAAGCAATTCTCAATGATCTATGACGACATGGCCGGGAGAAAGCTCTTCATATTTCCATCCATAGTGCTTGCAATGACAACGATATTGTTTGGAGGGCTTGTAGTTTCAACCTCAATTAAATTCGGCTATGCTCA
>CAXUOD010000218.1:0-8534 GCA_964252585.1 uncultured Lichenihabitans sp.
ATGACGGCGCTCCTGCCCATCATCCGCACCGATTTCGAACTCCTCGAGACCTACCGTTTCGACGACGACGACTGGATAGGCTGCGACATCACGGCCTTCCGGGGTACATCGGACCCCTGTGCGACGCGTCAGGGCACCGAAGCCTGGAACAGGCTGACGACCGGGCGCTTCGCCCTCAAGACCTACCCGGGCAATCACTTCTTCCTGCAACCGCAAGGACGCGCGATCCTGGCCGAGACCGGCGTCCGCCTCTTCCGGTCTCTCGAAGCGGTGCTCGCATGACGGAGTCACGCCGCAGCCTTGCCGACGTCTGGCATCTGTACCGCGCCGACTCGGCAGGCTTGAGCACCATCGATTCGCGGATCCATGTCTGGCGCATCGCCCTCGACGGCCTCGAAGAGCCGGCCGGCGACAATCTTTCGCCCGAAGAAGGCGCTCGAGCCGAGCGCCTGACGCGCCTCGACGACCGCCGCCGTTTCGTCGCGGCGCGCAGCCTCTTGCGCATCATTCTGGCGGAAGTGCTCGGCCTCGCCGATGATCCGAAAGGATCAAAGATCCGCGTCGGCTACGGACCGGCCGGCAAGCCCTTCCTTGTGGACGACCCGCAGCTTCACTTCAACGTGTCGCATTCGGACGATATCGCCGTGATCGCGGTGACCCGCGTCGGCGAAGTCGGGATCGACGTCGAACGGCAGCGCGCCATGCCCGATCGCGAGGATGTCGCGCGGCTCGTCTTCAACGAAGCCGAGCGGACCGCCCTGCTGGCCTGCCCGGCGGAGGAGCGCGACAGCGTCTTTTATCGCATCTGGACCCGCAAGGAGGCGCTGCTGAAGGCCATGGGGGTCGGGCTGCCGGCCCTCGCCGATCCCGATGCCGCCTCCCTGACCCATGCCGGGACGGCTTGGCTCGTGACGAGCCTGCCGCATCTCGATGGCTACGCGGCCGCGCTGGCGCGTCCCCGCAGCGCCCACGGGCTCCGGCTATGGTCTTGGCCCACTACCTTCTGTTCGAGTCGGTGCACCAGCAGGGCTCCCCGCGTGTAAGTGGCTGCGCCGAGGTCAGGGCCGGGCCCACGGTCTCGTGGGGCATCGTTCGGCTCTGTCGACCGGACCGGACCGGTCCGTTCAGACCGCTGCGCAAGTGTTCTGGACAGCGGCCCGGCCGGTGTCTAAAGCATGTCCTGCCGTTGCTGGCGGGCGTGGCCTCCAGAGGCGAGCGCGTCCGGTGGCCTCGGGAACGCGAGCGTTCCCAGCACGGCCGAACGTCTTTCGTAAGCGCCTCTCGGCGCCTCCCGCCCACCAACCGACAGGATCGTTCATCTCATGCGAGCCGAACCGCTGGCGCTCGTCGAGCAGATCAAGCAGTCCGTGGGACTGCTGAGGAGGCATCTTTGACGTCGATACCGCGACGCGCCGCCTAGCCGAACTCAACGCCAAATCAGAAGACCCCGCCCTCTGGAACGATCCCCAGGCAGCCCAGAAGCTGATGCGGGAGCGCACCGAGCTCGAAGATCGGCTGGGCGCTGTCTCACGCTTCGACCGCGACCTCGAGGACGCCATCACGCTTGTCGAACTCGCGGAAGCCGAGAATGACGGGGAGGTCGAGCGCGAAGCGATCGACCAGCTGAAGGCCCTCAAGCTCGATGCCGAGCGTCGGCAGGTCGAAGCCCTGCTGTCGGGCGAAGCGGATGCCAACGACACCTATATCGAGGTTCATTCCGGGGCCGGCGGCACCGAATCCCAGGATTGGGCCAGGATGCTGTTCCGCATGTACGCCCGGTGGGCCGAGCGGCGGAAGTTCAAGGTCGAGATCATCGAGGAGAGTGCCGGCGAAGAGGCGGGGATCAAGTCCGCCACGATCCTGGTCAAGGGTCATAACGCCTATGGCTGGGCCAAGACGGAGTCCGGCGTGCATCGCCTGGTGCGGATCTCGCCCTTCGACAGCAATGCACGCCGGCACACGAGTTTCGCCTCGGCCTGGGTCTATCCCGTGGTCGACGACCGCATCGATATCGTGGTCAATGAATCCGATTGCCGCATCGACACCTATCGATCGTCGGGCGCGGGCGGCCAACACGTCAACACGACCGATTCAGCCGTGCGGATCACCCATATTCCATCGGGCATCGTCGTGGCGTGCCAGGGCGAGCGATCCCAGCACAAGAACCGGGCAACCGCCTGGAACATGCTACGGGCGCGGCTCTACGAGCTCGAACTCGAGAAGCGCGAAGCCAAGGCCAACGCCGACGCGGCGTCGAAGACCGACGTCGGCTGGGGCCATCAGATCCGTTCCTACGTGCTTCAGCCCTACCAGCTCGTGAAGGACCTGCGGACCGGGATGACTTCGGGCACCCCGGACGAAGTCCTGGACGGCGACCTCGACGGCTTCATGGAAGCCTCGCTGGCCCAGCGCCTTTCCGGCCGCACCGCCGAGGTCGAAGACATCGACTGACGGGACGGTCGGACCTCCGCCGGATCACTTCATGGCAGCGGTCATCTCCGACCCGGCCGGGTCTGTGGCGAGCGGCGGGCGTGATCCCCAAGGCGACGGTCGGCGCCCATCGGCTTCGCCTCGAGCGAACAGGTCCGTCATGTAGGGCGTGTTGAACTGGTTCGTCGGATCGCCCGAGGGTTCGGGAACGTCGGCGTCGATGAAGGCGATGTGGTAGCCGATGCCGTGCGATGCCGTATAGGCGTAGGAACTCAGCACGTTGTTGCGTCCCTCGCGCTTCAGGACCGTCGAGAGGGCTCGTGCCGCCACCGAAACGGTAGTGTCGTCGATGACCTTGAACGTCGGGTCGATCTTGTTGTTCACCAGGACGTAGAGGTCCTTGATCTGACCCGACGCGCCTCGGTTGCCGCCGAAGATCACCTCGTCGGGCGCCACGTAGATCTGCCGAACCGTAGCGCCGTCGACGTGCATCTCCTGGAACGAGCGACCTCCGCTTTCCACCTCGATCAGCCGGGGCGGGAAGAGCGCCGGCACGGAGGCCGAGGCGGCCAGCACCTGCCGGAAGAGGGCGAGGGCCTGCGGCGTGCCGGCGCTGGCGATGGCCCCCATGTCCCAAATGACCGACCGCTGCTGATCGAGGTTGGTGGTAACGATCAGGAGACGCCGGCCGCGCCGATGCTCGGCCGCGACCGCATCGAGGACACCTTTGTCGATATAGCGTGCGATGAAATGACCGAGCTTGTCGCTGTCGACCAGGGCGTTGCCGACGAGACCGTTGAGGACGCTGGCGTCGCTCACCAGAGAGGACGCGAAACCGCTCGTATAGAGGTCCTGCAGCGTGGCGTCGTACTGAGAGCCGAGGAAGGCGAAGGGCGCCATCAGGGCCCCGGTGCTCACACCGGACACGATGGTGAAGTTGGGCCGCTGATGGGAGTCCGACAGACCTTTGAGAAAGCCCGCCCCGAAGGCACCGTCCGAGCCGCCGCTCGATAGCGCCAGGAAGGTCACCGGCTCGTGGCGGGCCTGCGCCTGGGCGAACACCTGGGCACGGAAGCGATCGAACACGAAGCCTGGCGAATCGGCATAGAACCGGATCGCTCCCATGCCGGGCACCGATGCCGCCAGAGCTTCTGTCTCGCTGTAGGGGATACGCTCGATCGTGGAGGCGCAGCCACCGAGGCACAGGCTGGCCGCAAGGCCCGCGAAAACGACGCGACTGGACGTGAACATGAACTGGACTTCCCGATGACCCTGCGGTCGCGCCGCGTACGTTGCGACAACCTGCGACACCGCAAGCTTCAACTATGCTTCATCCGGGAAGTTCTCACAAGAAATTGAAGTTTCCGATCCTGCGTCGAAAGAGTTTGGGGTGTTGCCGCAGGGTGTCTATCGGACCGTCAGCAGCGACGCGAGATCGATTCGCTCGCCCGCATCCATGAAGCGGGTCGGGTCGACCGGCTCTCCATCGATCCTGACTTCGTAGTGCAGATGTGGGCCGGTCGCCCGCCCCGTGGCCCCGACATGCCCCAGCACGGTGCCGCGTTCCACCGGTTGGCCGTCGGCGACCGAGATCTCGCCCATATGCGCGTAGCGGGTCGTCAGGCCGCTGCCGTGGTCGACCTCGACCATGTTGCCGTATCCGCCGGCCACGCCGGCGAATATCACACGACCCGCGCCGGTGGCGCGGATGTCGCTCCCGTAGCTCTCCCGCAGGTCGACGCCGGTGTGGAGCGCGGGCCGGCCGAGAAACGGGTCGAGCCGGGCTCCGAACGGTGATGTCACGTCCGGATGTCCGGAGAGCGGCATCGCCACGGGGATCCTGGCCATGGCGCCGCGCAATTGCGAGTCGGCATCAAGCACCCCCCGAAGATCGGCAACCGCGAGGTTGAACGCCGCCCCGGCGCCCTCGGGCAGCGGCACATAAGGGCCGCCGACGCCGGCCTGAGACTTGGCGAGATAGCGGTCGGGCGAGAGACCGGCGGTCTCGATCAGGTCGCGCATCCTGGTCATGCGCCCGCGGGCCATGGCGCCGATACGGGCCACCGCACCGGTCTGGTCCCGTTCGACCCGGTCCAGCGACGTCGCCGCGGCCGCGAGCCTGTCATCGAGCGGCACGGCGGCATCGTCCATCAGCGACGCATGATCCTCGGACGTTCCCCCCGGCCCTCGGATCGGCAGATCTCTCAGGGGGTGCGGCTTCGTGCCGTCGTAGGACTCCATCGGGGCGTATCCGAGGACGGCGTTCGGCATCGTCTGGCCATGGCCCAGGATGGCTTGCGGCAGGGCTGGCGCGGATCCGGTCCGGGTCGCGAGATCCGCCACGACGGCTGCGCGCGTCTCCAACGTCGCTTCGCGCGAGAAGAGGTCGTGCACCGTCGCATCCACTTTGGCCCGTTCGGCGTGAACCTGGACGGATTGCCGCTCCAGGTCCTGGCGAAGTCCCTCGATCCTGTCCTCATAGGCATATTGCATGGCGGTCTGGCGCGCCATCAGGCTCGCCATGAGGTCATCGTGAAACACGAGGTAGAGCGTGCTGCCGAGCCCCGCCACGAGAAGGAGCGGCAGCAAGGCCAGGGCGAGATGCGCCAGCCCGGATCGGACCGCCACGGTCTTCATGCCGGCGCCGCGCGACACGGTCACGAAATAATGCGACCGCGGCAAGGCCTCCTCGAGCGTGACGATCTGGCCTGGCATGTCGAACACCTCTCGGCCCGTCGCCGAGGATGTGCCGACGAGGTCCATCGAGACCTAATCGAAACAGGGTTAATCATTTGCAAACGCCGGGTTGCGACTTGTTCCGACGGTTCGACACGATCGCCAGCCGTGTGCTCGTCAGCGGAGCGTGCGGGCAGCGGCAAGAACAGCCTCGGCATGACCTTTGACCGAGACCTTCGGCCAGATTTCCGCGATACGGCCGTCGGGCCCGATCAGGAACGTCGTTCTTTCGACTCCCATGTATTTGCGTCCGTACATGGATTTTTCAGTCCAGACGCCGTAGGATTGACAGGTCTCTTTGTTTTCGTCCGCCGCGAGCGGCAGTTCGAGACCATGTTTCGCCTTGAAAGCGTCATGGCTGCGCGCCGAGTCGGGCGAGATGCCGACGACCTCCGCTCCGGCTTCGGCAAAGGCGGGTCGTAGTGCGTTGAAGTCGATGGCTTCCCGGGTACATCCGCTCGTATCGTCCTTGGGATAGAAGTAAAGAACGAGTGTCTTGCCGGCGAAGGACTGCAGCGTCAGCTCTCCACCGCCATCGCGAGGTAGCCTGAATGCCGGCGCAGCATCGCCCGTTTGCAAAGGTTCGGCCATGTCGTCTTCCTTTCGTCCCATTGCCGGCCGATGGCTCTCGGCACTTGCCACCGTTTGCGGTGGGGCGGCGCAGATAAGGTTGGATCCAGCCTTTCCGTCAATACAGGGGGCCTGACGGCTTGCACGAAGGGTCCGACCCATCGCAGGACGAAGCGGCAGACCGAAGAGCCGAGGCTCTCGGAGCGCCGGTCGCGCATGAGTCGGAGCCGTTCTGCGGACGACATCTCATTCGCCGGCAGAAATCCCGCCGCCCCCGGTCCCGCTTGCGACGGTTCGGTCTTGCGGCCGCGACCTTCGCGCTCAGCGTCAGTTTCCTGATCGCCATCGGGAGTGGCTTGGCGTTCCTGCGGCTGTCGCAGGGCCCGTTGCCGGTCGACCTGAAGCCTCAGATCGTCGCGGCCCTCAACGGCCGTGTCGGTCATGGCTACCGCTTCGATCTCGGCGACACCGCCATCGAGGCCACCGACCACGGGCCGGCATTGACGATCACTCACCTGTCCGTTGCCGATGCCTCCGCGAGGCCGATCGTTTCCGCTCCCCGGGCGGCGATCTCGCTCGATCCGATGTCGTTGCTGGTCGGCAAGGTGGCGCCGAACCGCCTCGATATCCACGATGTCGACGTGCGCCTGCTGATCCTGCCCGACGGTCAGGTGGCGGTATCGACCGGTTCGGACGATGCGGCTGCCTTTCCGCTGTCGAGTGCCTTTTCGGGGGCGTCCCGCTCGGCCCACGGGCCCGCGTCGTCGGATGCAGCGGGTGCGGACGGGATCCCGGGCAGCGTCGTCCCGGGGAACACGGCGCCGCGACCCGGCAATGCCGCGTTGCGGGCCTTGTCGGCCGCGATGCGCTCGCTCGTCGAGGCGACGACGGATCCCGACAGCGCCATGAACTCGATGGACCGCGTCAGGGTGACGGGGCGGCTGGTGCTGGACGACCGGACGCACGGGACCAAGACGATCTTCAGCAATACGGATCTCAGCTTCGATCGGGCGCCGGACGGAGCGGTTGTGCTCTCGGTCGCAGCCGATGGCCCGAGCGGTCGTTGGTCGCTGGTGGCACGCGCTGCCGCCGCGCCCGACGGCGTCAAGATCCTGACCGTGGAAGCCAACGACCTGTCGCTTGACGAAATTACCCTGGCGGGCGGCTTGCGCGGCGTCGGCTTCGATTTCGATATGCCCCTGTCGGCGCAGCTGACGATAAAGCTTGGGTCCGACGGGGAGATCGATACGGCGAAAGGCAGTTTTTCGCTCGGCGCGGGCTATTTCAAGCTCGACGATCCGGATCACGAACCCCTGTTGGTCGACAGCGTGGCGGGCGGCTTTCACCTCGACTCCACGACGAACGGCGTGGCGATCGATCGGACGGAACTCCGTGCCGGCGAATCGGTCTTCGGCCTGACGGGGCATGTCGACCTGCCGCGCAGTCCAGGTGACCCCTGGGCGGTCCGGGCCGATGCTTCGGGGATCTTCGGGACAGAGCGGCCGGGCGAGAAGCCGATCCGCATCGCCCACGCCGGGATGGCGTTTCGCGTGGTGCCGGGCGAGCACCGCTTCGTCGTCGACAAGCTCGACGTCGCCGGTCCGGAGATCGACTTCGGAATGACGAGCGACCTCCACGCCGAGGGAAGCGGGTTCCGGCTGAAGAATGTGGCGACCGTGAAGCATATGCCGGCACAGGCGTTGGTCCGGCTTTGGCCGAGTTTCATCGCGGCGCCTGTGAGGGCCTGGCTTCTGGCGAACCTCAAAGGCGGAACCGTGGAGGCGGGCACCGCGACCGCCGACCTGACCGATGCCGATCTGGCCTTGATGCGCGCCGAACATGCGGTGGCGGACGATCATGTGCATGTCACGTTCGCCGTGTCGAACCTTTCGCTGGCCTTCATGCAAGGCGTGCCGTCGCTCGACGGGATCGAGGCCCGGGGGGTCGTGACGGGTCGAACGTTCAACATGGACGTCCAGAAGGGCGCGATGGACGTCGGCCAGGGCCGTCGACTGACCCTGGCGGACGGCAACCTCCATATCCCCGATACCGATCCCAAGCCGACCCCGGCCGTGATCGAGGCCCATGTGCTGGGCGCGGTGGATGTGCTGACCGAGTTGCTGTCGCGCGACGCCCTGAAGCCTTATGCCAACCTGCCGGCCGACGGTGCCGCCATGAAGGGCCAAGTCGACGGCCACCTGACGGTCGCCACCCGGTTCGGCGACCATGTGCCCCCGGACGAGACCAAGATCGGTGTTTCGGCCGCGGCGACCGGGTTCGGGATCGACAAGCTGATCGGGAAGGAGGGCCTGAGCGACGCGACCCTGAAGTTCGATGTCGACAAGACCGGCCTGCACGCCAAGGGGGATGGCCGCATCTATGGCGCTCCGGCGACTTTGGACTTCAGGAAGCCGCCGACCGGGAACAGCGAAGCCGCCATCGCCATGGTGCTCGACGACGCCGCTCGGACGCGCGCCGGGGTCAGCGCGAGTGCCGGCCTCAAGGGCAGCGTGGCCGCGAAGATCACGGCCACGATGACGCCCGACGACAAGACCAAGGCTGCGGTCGAACTCGATTTCGCCAAGGCCGCCATCGACGAGGTCGTGCCCGGATTCAGCAAGCCCTTGGGCCGTCCCGCCAAGGCCTCGTTCACCGTGCAGACGCGCGACAGCGGCGTTACGCTCGACAATATCGCTTTCGACGGCGGAGGGACATCGCTGCGGGGGTCGGCCGACCTCGACAGGGACGGCGGGTTTTCGTCGGCCCGCCTGTCCCAGGTCAGGCTGTCGCCCGGAGAC
>CAXUOD010000219.1:0-8519 GCA_964252585.1 uncultured Lichenihabitans sp.
CACGGCGCCCGCCGACGTCACCGAGGTGGACTGGTCGTGGGTGGGCCAGTTCGGCGCCGCCGGCTGGTACGCGCCGCTCGACGCGACGGTCGGCGCCGACCTCAAGGCCGACCTGCCCACCGACGCGATCTTCACCTACGACGGCCACCTGATCGCCCTGCCCTACAACAATGATTTCCGCCTGCTGATCGTCAACGAGGACCACCTCAAGAAGGCCGGCATCGACAAGGCCCCCACTACGCCCGACGAGCTGATGGCCGACGCCAAAACCATCAAGGCCAAGGGGATCGTGCCCTACCCCATCGCGCTGCCCTTCTCGGCGACGGAAGGCTCGGCCACCGCGTGGTACCTGCTCACCAAGGCGTTCGGGGGCGAGCTGTTCGACGCCGACTTCAAGCCGCTGTTCACCGCGCCCGACTCGCCCGGCTACAAGGCCATGGCCTGGGAGGTGCAGGCCCTCAAGGACGGGCTGATCGACCCGGCCTCCACGGGCCTCAAGGACGTCGAAATCCAGGAACTGTTCAAGAACGGCCAGGCGAGCTTCGACGTGGCCGGCTGGGCGGGCAACATCGCGGTGTACACGGACGCGACCAAGTCCAAGGTGGCGTCGGCCGCAGCGGGCGCGCTGATGCCCAACGTCACGGGGCACACGCGGAGCTTCGGCCTGCCGGGCGCGGCCGGCATCCCGGCGGCCTCGCAGCACAAGGAGGCCGCGGCCGAGTTCGTGAAGTGGATGGTCCAGCCCGAGAACCAGGTCGAGAGCTACACGGCGCTCGGCAACCTGCCCACGCGCACCACCGTGCTGCAATCGCTGGACAAGGACGGCAAGCTCGCGAGCGGCAAGGTCCTCCTGGAGGAGGCCGCCGTGGCCGAGCCACTGTTCAAGCAGGGCACGCCCGGCTGGTACCCGCAATTCTCCTCGGCCGCCGCGACCGCGCTGAACCAGGCCGCCAAGGGCCAGATCACGGTGGCGGACGCCGTCAAGCAGATCGCGGACGGGGCCGCCGAGGCGATGAAGTGAGGGACGCGGGGAGCGACGGGCCATGACCGCGCAGGCGGCGGCGCCGCGAGCGGGGGCGCCGCCAACTCTTTCGGTGACCCTCAGATCGTGCGGCCTCCGTCGATCTCGAGGACCACGCCGGTGACGAATTCGGCCTCGTCGGATGCGAGATAGAGGGCCGCGTTGGCGATGTCCCTCGGTTCGCTCAAGCGTCCGAGGGGGATCGTGGCGATGAAGCGGGCGCGGTTCTCCGGCGTGTCGGGGACGCCCATGAAGGACTCGAGAAGGCCTGTCGCCCCCATCACGGGAGCGATGCAGTTGACCCGTATCCTGTCGGGCGCCAGTTCGAGGGCGAGCGATCGGGTCAGCAGGTTCACGGCGCCCTTGGTGGAGTTGTACCAGGTCAGGCCGGGGCGCGGACGTATGCCGGCCGTCGAACCGATGTTGATCATGACGCCGCCGCGCCCTTTCAGGCGCGGGACGGCGGCCCCCACCATGTGGAAGACGGCTTTGACGTTGGTCGCATAGACCCGGTCGAACTCGTCCTCCGTGACGTCCAGCAACGGCTTGTTGCGGTGGGTCCAGCCGGCGTTGTTGACGATGATGTCGAGCTTCCCCTGGCCGAGGTCGCTCGTCGCATCGAGCGCGCGGTCCACGTCGGCGCGGCGCGTGACGTCGCCCGTCACCGCAACCGCCGAACCACCGATCTCGCGCGCCAAGGCCTCGGCGGCGCTGCCGTTGAGGTCGAAGATCCCGACCTTGGCGCCTTCGCGCGCGAAGACCCGGGCGATCTCGGCGCCGAAGCCCGAGGCCGCCCCCGTCACGAGTGCGGTCTTACCCTCGAGGCGCATCGTGGATCCTCCCATCCTACGGCATTGACCGTCACCCAGCCTGCCGGGTCACCAAAAGACGCCCGCCCGATCCCGCGCTCAGATCTGCGTCACGCCGAGCTGTTTCAACATGCCCAGATTATCGAGCAGCGCCCAGTGTTCGAGGATGATCCCGTCCCGGACGTGGAACAGGTCCATGACGCCGATGTCGATCCTGCGGCCCGTCGGCGCCATGCCCATGAGTTCGCCACCATGCGTTCCGACCACGCGGAGCCGGACCAGGACCTTGCCGCCCTCGGCCACCACATCCTCGATCGGCAGCGCCATGTCGGGAATGCCGGGCAGGAGCGCGTCGGCGAGCTGCTTCACGCCTTCCGGGCCGCGGACCTCGAACGGGAGGCCCGGGTCGTGGCGACGGAAATCCGGCGCGATATGGGCGCGCCACCACGCCTCGTCGCTGCGGAGAAAAGCCGCGAAGTAGTCACGGCAGAGCTGCTTGTCGGCGTCGAGTTCGGTCATGGGGCATTTCCTCTCGTTGACCGCATGGGCCGCGGTTCGGTGGTTCGAACGGTTTCGCCGCACAGGAAGCCTGCCGAGGCAGACCACCCTCAAGCGTTCAGAGGTAGGGCTGAGTGGATCGGAACGACGGCCGATCCGACACGGCGTCCCGCAGCGAGCGGAGGCGCGGCAGGGGCTCGACCCAGGGGTGGTCGGGGAACCGCAGCGGCAGGTAGTCGACCGCGACGACCGTGGTCAGCACCGCGAGGTCGGGCACGCCGCCGGCGAAATGCGGCGGGTCGGCCTCCAGGACCCGGAAGCCTTCGACGACGGTACGACGGCGCTTGAGGCCGACGCGCGTCTCCTCGAAGTTCGGGTCAATCTGCATGCGGCCGGTGACGAGGTTGGCCATGGCATCGATCACCCCCATGGCCCGACCGGCCTGGGACACGACGCGGTCGACGTCGCCGCCTAGCAGGGAGGGCTCCGGCCGCACCCGTTCCAGCCACAGCAGGATCAGAAGGCTCTCGGTCAGGGGAAGGCCGGACGGCAGCTCCAGGGTCGGGACCTTGGACGCCGGGTTGAGCCGCAGCATCTCGGCATCGTCGACCCAGGGGTTCATCATGCGCAAACCGTCGGCATCGAACCCCTTCTCGATCAGGGCGATGCGGGCAACGCGGGCGAAGGGGCTCGTGGTGTTGGACAGGATCTTCAAGGCGGGCCTCACCGGGCCGCCGCGACGTCGAAGCCGACGCGAGGGAAGTGGATGTGCACCACGCCGACCCGTTCGTCCTCGCGAGCGATCACGATCTCCTCCGCATCGGCCGCCACCAGCGTGCCCCGCACCGGGTCGCGGCCGCGGTCGTCGGCCTTGACGTCGAGCAACCGGCCGGGCTCGAAGCCGGACGGGTCGCTGCCGCGGAGTCGGGGCGCTTCGGGCTTGGCGGCACGCGCGACCTCCAGGGCCTCCGCGCCGGTCATCTCGACGCGCTCGCCATGGCCGAAGGCAGCGATGCGCTTCATCCAGGCCTCGAGCGGCCCCAGGGGCAGCATGGCCTCTACGGTGGCGCCGCCGTGCTGCCGCGCGAACCAGATGGTGTGGTAGGCCGAGAGGTCCGCCGCCGACACCGCATCCCCGAAGACGTAAGGCCGCCCATCCCGCATCATGTCGATGAGCCAGGTCATGGCGGCGTTCATGCGGGCGCGGTTCAAGGGCAGGTCGCGTTCGGAAGCGGTCTTCGAGAAGTCGTGGTCCATGAAGGACAGTCGCTCCTTCAGGAACTCCTCGGGCAACTGGTCACCCATGACGCTGGTGGCGAGCGAGGCGGCCGGGACGAAGGTCGCGGTGTCGAACCAGTCGCTGACCATGGAGGTCAGGCCCACCTGCCCACCGGGGTAGAGCGTCGGCGACGGCTGGCGCCGTTCGACCTCGCGCAGGATGAGCAGCGTATCGCAGTAGATGTCGGCTCCCACCTGCAGCACCGGCGCGCGGCGATAGCCGCCGGTCAGCGGCATCAGGTCGGGTTTCGGTACCCAGATCGGCGTGACGACGGAGCGCCACGTCAGTTTCTTCAGACCGAAGGCGAGCCGCACCTTCTCTGAAAACGGCGACAGGTCGTAATGGTGCAGGATCAGCTCGGCCATAGGGGTCTCCTCCGGGAAGGCGGGCGCTTCTCGCGCCTCGCCGGTTGCGGCCTCAGGCGAGGCAGCGCTCGAACATGGCTTCGGCCTGCTCCACCGTCATCTTCCGGGCCGACGGGCAGGCGATCACCGTCCGGCTGGTCGCCGTCGCATAGTCGTAGTCCCGGGCCGCGATGCCGGCATAGAGACCGGGTACGGCGCGCTGCGCCATCTCGTGGACGCGCTCCCGCGGCAGCTGCTCGCGCGTGAAGCGTTTCGGGAACCCGATATCGTCGTAGAGTGCCCGGATGCTGTCGGCGCAGGCTGCGATCGTCTCCGAGCGCGTCAGTCCGGCGGTCTCGACCTGCAGGGCCTCGGCCAGCGGCTTCACCTTGACGGGCAGCACCGCAAGGTTGAAGGCCACCACCTCCGGCAGCAGGACCCCGACCCCGTAGGGGTGAGGCAGGTCGAGTTGACCTTCGAGCGGCAGCGACAGCGCATGGCCGTGGCCGAGCCGCGCATTCCCGCACGCCACATTGGCCATGCAAGAGGCGACGAGGTTGTCCTCGCGGGCCTGCTGGTCGTCCGACGCGATGGAGGCGCGCAGCGAGCCGTATTGCAGCCGGACGGCGCCGAGCGCCACGGCATCGGTGAGCGGCGAGGCGATGCCGCTGAGGTAGGCCTCGACGCCATGGGTCAAGGCGTCCACGGCGGGCAGTGCCGCGACATGCATCGGCAGCGACGCCAGGGTCACGGGATCGAGCACCGCGGCGTCGGGGAAGGACAACGGGCCGCCGCCGAGCAGCTTCAAATGCCGGACCTCGTCCTTGACGATGGTCCACTGCGACACCTCCGACCCGGAGCCCGCCGTGGTCGGGACCATGATCATGGGCAAGGCTTTTCTGTCGAACTGGCCCACCCCCGTGCATTCCGCCATGGGTTTGCGGTTCGTGGCCACGATGGCGATGCCCTTGCCGGTGCACATCACCGAACCGCCGCCGATGCAGACCACACCGTCGATCGACTCGCGGCGGGCGCGCTCGCCCTCTGCGTCGATATGGGAACATCGGGCATCGATGCCGCATTCGTCGAAGCGGGCCGTGGCGATCCCGGCGTCGGCCAGGGCCGCGAGCGCATCGGCATGGAAAGGCTGCGCCGAGATGACGGGGTCCGACACGACGAGGACGCGGCTCATGCCGAGGTCGCGGGCGAGCTTGCCGATGGTGGCGAGGGAGCCGCTCCCGGCGACGATGCGCGTCGGCATGTAAAAGGTCGTGATCAAGCGCTTCCTCCCTGTGACGACCATTCGATCTTGTTCGCTGCCGATTGTTATGCCGCGGAGGGGAAGCCGGGCGCCAATATGGAAATGCTGGCGCCGGGATCGCGGGGCGCTATGGCGCCGAGTTGCGCGCAGTTTGCTCCGTCGCGGGGCCGTTGTGATGTGTCACGCGTCGGATCCTCGATCGTCCACTGCGTGAGCCACTGTGCGGGCGCCGCACTCGACCTGATCAGGGCTGTGCAGATGGTGCGCCGCATCGTCGTGTTCGGCTCATGGGCCGTGGGCGACGAGGAGGAGAGGTCCGATATCGACCTCGCAATCTCGACGCCTGATCTCGATCGCGCGGCAGTGGCGACGCTGCGCGACGCCGTCGCGTCCACGAGAACGCTCTTCAAGATCTCGGTGACCCGCATCGAGGACAGGCCGACCTCGCTGCGGCCACGGGTGCTGGCGCAAGGGAGAACGATCTTTGTGCGCGAGCGGCGCCGTCTCCATTACCCGTGCTTGATGATCGTCGTCCGGAGGGTCGACATGTCGTGCAGGGCCGCGAAGCCCTTCTCGCGGCCGTGGCCCGACTTCTTCATGCCGCCGAAGGGCAGCTCGATCCCGCCACCCGCCCCGAAGGCGTTGACGTAGACCTGACCGGCCCGGATGCCTCGCGCGACCCGGAGCGCACGGTTGCCGTCGAGCGACCAGACCGCCGCCATCAAGCCGTAGTCCGTGTCGTTGGCGAGCGCCACGGCATCGCTCTCGTCGGAGAAATGCTGCACGGAGAGCACCGGCCCGAACACCTCCTTGGCCGCGAGGTCGTTGCCCCGCGGCACGGGGCCGTAGACCCGCGGCTCCACGAAATAGGCTCCTTCGGGGACGCCCTCGGCGATGGAGCCGCGGCTCAGGACAGGCACGCCGTCCTCTTCGGCGCGGTCGAAGAAGCGCTGGATGCGCTGCTTTTGCGTGGCGTTGATCACGGGGCCGAGGTCGAGGTCCATTTCGGGCGTGCCGGCCCGCAGGGACGCGAACTTCTCGGCGAGGCGCGACGTGGCCTCGTCGTAGATGCGTTTCTCGATCAGGAGCCGGGAGCCCGCCGAGCAGGTCTGGCCGGCATTCTGCACCATGGTGTTGGCGATGACCGGGATCGCGGCGTCGAGGTCGGCATCGGCGAAAAGCACGTGGGGCGACTTGCCCCCGAGCTCCATCGTGCAGCCGATGTGGTTCCGGGCCGCGGCCGATTGAATGAGGGTGCCGACCTCGGGAGACCCCGTGAACGACACGAAGTCGATCTCCGGATGGGACGAGAGCGCGGCGCCGGCGGCCTCGCCGAGGCCTGGTACGACGTTGATGGCGCCCTCCGGGAAGCCGACCTCGGCCGCGAGTTCGGCCAGGCGCAGCGGCGTCAGGCAGGCGTCCTCGGCGGGTTTGACCACAGAGGCATTGCCCATCGCGAGGGCGGGCGCGACCGTCCGGCCGAACATCTGGGCCGGGTAGTTCCAGGGGATGATGTGGCCCACGACCCCGTGCGCGACGTGCTCGGTCGTGACGAAATAGCCTGGCAGGAACGGGATCGTGTCGCCGTGCACCTTGTCGGCCGCGCCGCCGTAATATTCGAAGTAACGGGCCGTAGCGACCATGTCGGCTCGGGCTTGCTTCAGCGGCTTGCCGGTATCGCGCGCTTCGAGCTGAGCCAGTTCCTCGGCGTGGTCGGCGATGGCGGTGCCGAGCTTGGTGAGAAGCCGCCCTCGTTCGAGCGCGCTCATCCGGCCCCAGGCGCCTGAAAGCGCCGCCCGGGCGGCCTTGACGGCGCGCGTGATGTCGGGTTCGTCGCCGGCCGCGATCTCGGCGAAGGCCACGCCCTCGGCCGGTGCCATGGTCTGCAGGGTCTTGCCCGAAGCGGCAGGCGACCAGCGGTTCGCGATGAAAACGCCTTTCGCGGCGATGATGGACGGCGAATGCATGTTCATGACGCTCTCCCGTTCAGGCCTTTGAAACGACCTTTCGGATCCTAGATGAGGTCTCCGTCCCGTCCTCGCCAAGACGATATCGCTCTCGCCGTCATAGGTCGGCGTTATGGCAGGCGCCTGAACCTAAAGCACGAAGCAAGGTGGAGCAGCGGACGCATAACCCACGAGCCTCATCCCGAGCCGACCGCGGGACGCGGTGGTGTCGAGGGACGGGCCGGTGTACGGCCGGCGCCCTGCGTGCTTCGACACGGCCCTGCGGGCCGGCTCAGCATGATGATGGGTGAGGGCATCACGATCGACGCGCAAGTGAGTTGTGCCGGAGGCAAGGTTCCCGTGTGGGCGTCTTGATGCGTCACTCGGGAGTGAACTGAACCGACTTATTCGCTGAGCCGCATCCGCGCCATATGCCAGGTCCCGGACCTGACGAGGTCGCGAAGCGTCGCCCGGCAGAGGCCCTCGATGGCGTCGGCGGCCTGGGTCAGCGGCCGGTCGGCCGGCTGCGCCATGTAGACCGTGCGCGTGAGCGGAGGGTCGAACGTCCACATGCGGAGCGCGCCGGTTTCCGCCTCCCGCCGGACCGCATGGGCGGGCAACACGGAATAGCCGAGGCGCCGGCCGACGAGGTCCGTGATGGCGCCGTAGGCGTCGATGTCGATATCGGTCGAGAGGCGCACGTCCCGCGCCGCCGCGGCGTCGTCGAGGAGGTCGCGCAACCCGTGGCCGGGGCTCGGCAGGATGAGCGGCAGCGTCGCGAGGTCGGCGAAGGAGACCGTGTCGCCTGCCGGGTGACATCGGCCTGACGGCGGCTCGGGCGGCCCGAACAGGACCAGCGTTTCGGTCAGCAGCCCCGTCGAGCGCAGGTCACGGTCCGTCACCACGCCGTAGAGCAGCCCGAGATCGACGCGGCCCTGCCGCAGCCAGTCGAGCACGTAACCGCTCATGGCTTCCGCGATGCGCAACGTCACCTTGGGAAACGTCTGTCGCGCGGCCAGAACCAGCGGTACGCCGAGGAGGGGGCTGATCGACGAGGGCAGCCCGAGCCTGACCTCTCCCGACGGCTCGGCGGCGCTGCCGCGGATCTCGCGCTGCGCCTGTTCGAACTGTTCGAGGATGAGATGCGCGTTGCGCACGAGGATCAGGCCCGCTTCGGTCGGCTGCACGCCCTGGGGAGTTCGGAACAGCAACGGCAGGCCGAGGTCCGCCTCCATGTTGCGGATATGCAGGCTCAACGCCGGCTGGGCGATGTTGAGGTGCAGCGAGGCCCGCGAGATGGAGCCGCATTGGACGATGGCGACGAAGTAACGAAGCTGCCGCAGGTCCACGCTCGTCTCCCC
>CAXUOD010000220.1:0-8394 GCA_964252585.1 uncultured Lichenihabitans sp.
CGACATTCTAAGCTGGAGCGAATTCGCCAAAGGCGAAAGCGCTCTAGGGCCGTTGTCCGACATTGGGTTCCGTTCTAGCTTTCAACAGTCGGAGCATGAAATCCACATGACTGTTGAAAATTCGTCTTTTGAGGAGCTTAGCGGAGATCAACGGCGAGAGTTCGTCAACACCCAGCAACGCTTCGACGCGTTCCTCGACGCACAGGTCCGGGCCGACGGATACCGGGGCTCCATGAGCTTTTCGACCGTCGGCGGCGCGGACTATCTCGTGCGCAGTTACTACGACCCGAAATCCGGGTCGCGGCGACAGAAATCGCTCGGCCCACGAGACGCCGAAAACGAACGCCTCAAGACTCAGTTCGATACGGGTCGTCGCGAGGCGACCGAGCGGCTCGCAGTAGCGCGCCAATCGATCGAGCGCCAAGCCGGCATCAACCGCGTGCTGGGTCTCGGGCGGGTCCCCACCCTCAGTGCCAGGATCGTGAGGGCACTCGATGCGGCCCATCTGTTGGGACATGGATTGCGGGTAGTGGGAACCCATGCGCTCTATGCCTACGAGGCTGCCGCGGGTGTCCGGTTTTCTACGGAGGTCACGGCGACCGAGGACATCGATCTGCTGTTGGACGCTCGTGCTTCGCTGGTCTTCCTTGCCGAGGAAGACATCGGCGAACGGTCGCTGCTAGGTCTGCTCCGCCGTATCGACCGATCTTTCGAACGTGGACGACAGACCTTCAAAGCTTTCAACCGCGACGGTTTCGTCGTCGACCTGATACGCCCTATGCGAAACCCGCCATGGCAGGACGAACGCAGTTCCGTCGCCGAGTCGGAGACCGATCTCGATGCCGTGCAGATCGAAGGTTTGATTTGGAATGAGAATGCACCGGCCTTTCGCGCCGTGACGATCGACCAGAGGGGGTTTCCTCTTCGCATCGTTGCGCCGGATCCACGGGCCTTCGCGGTCCACAAGCTCTGGCTTTCGCGCCGCCTCGATCGTGATCCGTTGAAAAAGACGCGGGATGCTGCACAAGCCAAAGCCGTCGCGGCCCTGGTGGCGCGGACTCTGCCACACCTGCCGTTTCGCCCCGGGGACCTACGGAGCTTTCCCAAAGCCGTCGTCGACGAGGCGGCGCTTCTCTTCTCGGGGGCCGGCCCGATCGAGCGATTCGAGTGGTGACCCAGAGCCATGGCGATCAGGGGTGGCGATCTCCCAGGGCCCACCTTGTTTCTGCGTGCATCGCGTGCCCATTTTGCCGCTGGCGCGCAACGGGCATCCGTTCCGGCGCCTTCTCGTTTATGGATAAGTCACAGGTTGAGTGTCTCGGCAATTGACCGAACCGCGTTTTGCGCAGAAGGATTCGGGTCTGCTCTGCCAATCCCCTCGGATTCTCAGTTCAGACGACCCAGCGGGAGAAGCCAAGATGGCGACCAAGACTGCCAAGACCACCAAGGACGACGCCGAACCTAAATCCAAGCCCGCCGCCAAGGCTCCGGCCAAAGCCAAGGAACCGGCTAAAACCAAGGAAACGGCCAAGGCGGATGCCAAGACCTCGACCAAGGGCCCGAACTCGGCGCTGAAGAAGCCGCTGACGCCATCGTCGGATCTGGCCGTCATCGTCGGAGCGGCACCGCTCCCGCGCACCGAGGTGGTCAGCAAGGTTTGGGAATATATCCGCAAACATGATCTGCAGAACCCCGCCAACAAGCGTGAAATCCTGGCTGACAAGAGCCTCAAGGCCGTGTTCGGCAAGGACAGCGCGACGATGTTCGAGATGAACAAGCTGTTGTCGGCGCATCTCGTCTGAGCGGTCGGCAGATCGGGTCGCGGTCGCGGGTCGGCCGGCGCCCTGCTTCGTGGCGGCATGGGTGATGGCCTCGGAGGCCGTCCGTGGCGTTTCGCAAGAGCCATCGTCGGCAAGGCGAGGCGCGGCTCCTACCACTGCGGGATCATGGTTGCTCCGGGCCGGACACCGCCCTAAAGCGGTGTTTTCGGACGAGCCTCGATGTCTGCACCTCTCACCGGTATCCGTGTCCTCGAACTCGCCCGTATCCTGGCGGGGCCATGGTGCGGCCAGGTCCTCGCCGATCTCGGGGCGGATGTCGTCAAGGTGGAGCGATCGGGGACGGGCGACGACACCCGCCAGTGGGGCCCGCCTTTCGTCATGGGCGAGACGGGCGAGGACCTCGGAGCCGCGTATTTCCATAGCTGCAATCGCGGCAAGCGCTGCATCGCGGCCGATTTCGAGACAAGGGAGGGACAGGCCCTCGTCGCGCGCCTGGCGTCCCATGCCGACGTCGTCGTCGAAAACTTCAAGGTGGGCGGCCTCAAGCGCTACGGCCTCGACCCCGAAAGCCTGCGGGCCCTGAACCCGCGGCTCGTCGTCTGCTCCATCTCGGGCTTCGGGCAGGACGGTCCCTATGCGGCGCGCGCCGGCTACGACTTCCTGATCCAGGGCATGGGCGGCGCGATGTCGCTCACCGGGGCGCCGGACGGGCCACCGACGAAGGCCGGCATGGCGATCGCCGACATCTTCACGGGGCTCTATGCCGCCAACGGCATCCAGGCAGCCCTGATCCGCCGCGCCACCACCGGGCAGGGGGCCTGGATCGACTGCGCCCTGCTCGACGCCCAGGTGTCGGTGCTGGGCTACCAAGCGCTCAATTTCCTGGTCTCGGGGCAGGAAGGGCGACGGCTCGGCAACGGTCACCCCAACATCGTGCCCTACGACGTCTTCCCGGTGGCGGATGGGCACATCATCATCGCGGCGGGCAACGATGGGCAGTTCCGCAAATTGGTCGAGATCCTGGGCCGGCCGGATCTCGCCGATGCGCCCGATTCGGCCCTCGGCAAGGCCCGGGTAGCCAATCGCGAGGCCCTGACCACGACCCTCCACGCGCTCACCTCGGTCTGGCCGCGCGATGAACTGCTCGAACGCCTCGACGCCGTCCACGTTCCGGCAGGTCCCATCAACACCGTATCGCAGGTCTTCGAGGACCCTCAGGTCGCGGCGCGAGGCCTCAAGCTGTCGCTGTCCCATCCCGAAGCCGCAGGTGGTACCACGCCCGGCGTGCGCTCGGCGATCGTGATCGACGGCGTTCCGGCGGCCAGCCCGCGGCCGGCTCCGGGCCTCGGGCAGCACGAAGCCGAGATCCTGGCCGATCCCGCCTGGGGAGGCACCATCGGCGATCCTGTCGGGACCAGGGAGGCCGTGCGATGACCCCACCCACAAACGGGCGAGCGGGCGGACAGATCCTCGTCGACGGGCTCGTGGCGCAAGGCGTCGACCATGTGTTCTGCGTGCCCGGCGAGAGCTACCTCGCGGTGCTCGACGCGCTCTACGACGCCCCCATCGCGCTCACGGCGTGCCGTCACGAGGCCGGGGCCGCCATGATGGCGGATGCCTGTGCCCGGCTGACCAACCGCCCCGGCATCTGCATGGTGACGCGCGGTCCCGGGGCCGCCAATGCGGCCGCGGGCCTGCATATCGCCGAACATGATTCCGTGCCGCTGATCCTGTTCGTCGGCCAGGTCGGGCGCGCCATGCGGGGCCGCGGCGCCTTCCAGGAGATGGACTACCGCGCGGTCTTCGGCAGCATCGCCAAGTGGGTGACGGAAGTCGACGACCCGGCCCGCATCCCGGAGATCCTGTCGCGCGCCTTCCATGTGGCCCTGCAGGGCCGGCCGGGGCCGGTCGTGATCGCGCTGCCCGAGGACATGCTGACCGAGAGGGCCGATGTCGCGGACGCGCCGCGGGTCGAACCCGCCTTGCCCTGGCCGGGCCTGCCCCAGATGGCGGAACTGCAGAAACTCCTTTGGGCCGCGGAGCGGCCCATGCTGGTGCTCGGCGGCTCCGGCTGGACCGCGACCGCCTGCGCCGCGGTGGCGCGCTTCGCCGAGCGCTTCGCCCTGCCGGTCGCGACCTCGTTCCGACGTGCGGCCCTTTTCGATGCGACCCACCCGAACTACGCGGGGGAGATCGGCATAGGACCGAACCCGAAGCTCAAGGCCCGGATCGCCGGCGCCGATCTCCTGCTTCTCGTCGGAGGCCGCATGGCCGAGATGCCGTCGCAGAGTTACACGCTGCTCGACATCCCGCTGCCGCGGCAGAAGTTCGTCCACGTGCACGGCGACGCGGGCGAGATCGGCCGGGTCTATCACCCGGCGCTTGGCATCCACGCGGCCCCCAAGACCTTCGCGGCCTCGCTCGAGGCCGTGCAGCCGCCAAACGAGATCGGCTGGCCCGACGCCACAACCGAGGCCCGCGCCGATTACCTCGCCTGGACCGAGACGCCGCCGGCCGTTCCGGGCCCGGTCGACATGGGTCGCGTGGTGGCCTGGCTGCGCGGGAGGCTACCGGCCGACGCGATCCTGACCAATGGTGCGGGCAATTACGCGATCTGGCCCGGGCGCTTCTACCGCTTTCGGCGCTGGGGTACGCAACTGGCCCCGACGTCGGGCTCCATGGGATACGGGGTACCGGCCGCCATCGGGGCGAAGCGCCTCGACCCGGCCCGGACCGTCGTGGCCTTCGCGGGCGATGGCTGCTTCCTGATGACCGGACAGGATTTCGCGACGGCCGTGCAGTACCGTCTGGCGGTCGTGATCATCGTGGTCGACAACGGGATGTACGGCACGATCAGGATGCACCAGGAGCGGGAGTATCCGGGCCGCGTCAGCGCCACGACGCTCGGCAACCCGGACTTTGCCGGCTATGCCCGCGCCTTCGGCGGTCACGGCGAAACCGTCGAACGAACGGAAGACTTCGCACCGGCGTTCGAGCGGGCCGTCGCTTCCGGCAAGGCCGCGATCCTGCACCTCAAGGTCGACCCCGAGGCCATCACACCGACCACGACATTGACCGCGATCCGCAACGCGGCGCGGTAAGGGACACGAGACGGGAGAGCTCCATGCTGCTCGGTGGCTGTTTCTGCGGGACTGTTCGATACGAGGCCGAAGGAAAGCCGTTCCATGAGACGGTGTGCCACTGCGTGGACTGCCGCCGTTCTGTCGGCGCCGTCTCGGTCGCCTGGTTCACGGTACCGCACGACTCCTTCCGGTTCACAACCGGCGTGCCGACGGGCTTCCGGTCCAGCGCCGAGGTCACCCGGCGCTTCTGCGGCACCTGCGGAACGTCGCTGACCTACGAGCACGACGCCCTGCCGGCCGAAATCGACATCCTCACGGCCAGCCTCGACGATCCGGGCGCCGCTCCGCCGAAGGTTCATGTCCACGCCGCGAGCCGGCCGGGCTGGGTCGTCATCGGCGACGGTCTGCCGGTCTACCCAGGATCGCGAGACCCTGCCTAGGGTCGCTCAATAGCCGCCGAAGTTGCCGAAAGGATCGTGCATCCAGTCGTCGTAGCTCGGCGCGAGAGGCGCATAAGCCAGTGGCGGCTCTTCGACCGACCTGTGGCGAGCATAGGCACGGTCGTGACGCGAGCGATGATGGGTGTTGCCGGCGATCTGCCCGTCGTCGCGGCTGCGCACGGCCGGAGCATCCCCGCGGCCGACACTGCCGGTGATGCTGATGCGGGCGCCCTCGGCCTCGACCATCTGGTAGAGCTGTGCCGCATGGTCGGGAGCCAGCCGGATGCAGCCATGCGACGCCGGAGCCCCGAGCGACCCCGTCGCATAGGTCCCGTGGATGGCATAGCCGCCCTTGAAGAAGATCGAATGCGGCATCGGCGAGTTGTGGTACTTGCGCGAATAATGCATCGCCTGAAGGCTTTGCACATGGTAGTGGCCGCGCGGCGTCACGAAGCCTCGGCGAGCGGTCGACACCGGCCAGACATGCGTCTCGCCGTCACCGGATGTGACCTGCATGGTCTGATTGGAAAGGTTGACCTCGATATCGACCGCCGCTTCGGCCGCCGTCGCCCAGAGGCCGACAGCCATCAGAACAGAGGCCACAAAGACGATCGCGCGCATCGGCAACTCCATGGCACGCTGCGTGCCGGTGCTGCCACGTTTAAGCCGGAATTTCGCTGAGTAAAGAACAGGGTCGAATCAACCTTTACGGTGGTTTGCGGCGCGAAGCGGCAAATCGCACCAACTGCTCCCACAACTCCCCATCGAGAGCGTGCACCCGCCGAATGGCGCCGAAGCAGGTCTGCAACGGCATGACCGGCAGTCGGATGGCGGGCGGCACGGCGTCGGGTGGACGACGCTGCCGTGGCGCGACGTCGTCCGTGCCGAGTTCCGCCGCGCCGTCGTTCATGCGACAACGTTTTCATGCCGATCGATGTCGTCGACCTTCGTTCCTTCTATGCCGCGCCGCTCGGCCGCATCGCGCATCGCTCGGTATCGCGGATCATCCGGTCCTGGTGGCTCGACACCGGCGGCCTCACGGTCGCGGGCCTCGGCTACGCGGTTCCCTACCTCGAGCCCTATCGGGAGGAGGCCGTGCGGGTCATCGGCCTCATGCCGGCCGAGCAGGGCACCATCCACTGGCCACAGGGTGGACCCTCGGCCACCACCCTGGTCGAAGGCACGCAACTGCCCCTTCCCGACGGCTCCGTCGACAGGGTGCTCCTGGTCCACATGCTGGAGCCGACCGAGCATCCGCGCGAAGTGCTGGCCGAAGTCTGGCGCGTACTGACACCGGGTGGCCGGATGATCGCGGTCGCCTGTAACCGGCGCGGCTTCTGGGCCCGTTCCGATACGACCCCCTTCGGCTATGGCCAGCCCTTCTCCAAACGCCAATTGGCGGCCCTCTTGCGCGAGACACTCTTTTCGCCCGAGCGCTTCGGCGAGGCGCTCTATGTGCCGCCTTTCGAGCGCCGGTTCTTTCTTCGCCTCGCGCCCGCCTTCGAGCGGACGGGGAAGCGGATGTCCCTGCCCGGCGCGGGCGTGCACCTCGTGGAGGCCACGAAGCAGCTCTATCGGCCCGTCATGCTCCGCGGCAGGGTGCTGAATCGCGCCGCCATTCCCCGGCTCGAACCCCGGCTGTCGGGCTCGTTCAGGGTCCGGGAGGAGGCTTCGAGCATCGACCGGGGCTGACTCCACGATCGCCGTTGACCACACTGTCCCCTGCGTCAACGCCGGCAGGAACATCACGCCCGATCTTCGCATTGCCGGCACGGAGGTGAGCGATGCTGGACGAGGACGTGACGGCGGACGACGAAACCGTTCATGAGATCGTCGATCCGGAAGATGCAGCGGAAAGCGCGGGTCTTCTTTACGTCCACGACGATCAGGAGCCTGGCATCACGCGTCGCCGCGCCGGGACCGGCTGGTCCTTTCGCAATCCCGACGGCAGCAAGGTGTCGGATGCCGAGACGATCGCTCGCATCAACAAACTCGCCGTTCCCCCCGCCTATACCGACGTCTGGATCTGCGCGAGCCCCGAAGGCCACATCCAGGCAACCGGACGCGACGCCAAGGGCCGCAAGCAATATCGCTATCACGCGGCTTTTCGCGAGGTCCGCGAGGGCGCCAAATACGAGCATGTCACTGCGTTTGCCGAAACGTTGCCGCTGATCCGCGAGACCGTCAGGAAGCACATGGCGCTGCATGGGCTAGTGCGGAAGAAGGTTCTGGCCACGGTCGTCTACCTGCTGGAGACGACCTTGATCCGCGTCGGCAACGAGGATTATGCCAAGCACAACGAGTCCTACGGCCTGACGACCCTGCGCGACCCGCATGTCGACGTCCACGGGAGCGACCTGCGCTTCGAGTTCAAAGGCAAGAGCAACAAGATCTGGAAGCTGAAACTCCACGACCGTCGGGTCGCCAAGATCGTCAAGGCCTGCCACGATCTGCCCGGCCAGCAGTTGTTCCAGTATGTCGACCACGATGGCGAGCGCCATGGGGTGACGTCGCACGACGTCAACGCCTATCTCCGCGAGATCACCGGCCGCAATATCACGGCCAAAGATTTTCGAACCTGGGCCGGCACGGTTCTGGCCGCCCTGGCCCTGAACGAATTCGGCGCGATCGATACCGAGGCCAAAGCCAAGAAGAACGTCCGGGCCGCCATCGAACGTGTGTCCGCGCGTCTCGGCAACACAGCGACCATCTGCCGAAAGTGTTACGTCCATCCGGCCGTTCTGAACACATACATGTCGGGGGAACTCCTGCTTGAGATCAAGGAGGAGGTGGACGCCGAATTGCGCGAGAACTTGCCCCGCCTGAAGCCTGAAGAAGCCGCAGTTCTGGCTTTGCTGGAGCGTCGTCTCGCTCACGAGATCGACAAGGGGCACGGCCACGCGAAGCATTGAGTTATGCGGTGATAAGCCCCCATTATCTCCGCATGGGGTGCGGAGATTGTGGTTTACATCTATGATCGAGCGGATTAGCCCGCGTTCCGCTGGAATAGCGGAAGTTTGGCCGTCCACCCTCGGCTCACGTCCCGCGTGGCTTCACCCGCGTGGTCGGGGCTGCGGCCGCGGGGTCGTC
>CAXUOD010000221.1:0-8331 GCA_964252585.1 uncultured Lichenihabitans sp.
TCATCAAGATGCCGATCGTCTCGATGGTCTACCCGGAGTTTCCGGCTCAGGTCGAAAATGTGCTCCGCGACACATTCCAGGACGAGCATTTCCGGCTCGAAGACCCCTTGGGTTGGGAAGAGATGAACAGCGATCCCAGTTCGGACACTGAGGCGGCTTCGTGAGCTTCTGTGTTCGCGAATTTTGGGACACTGTGCCCTTCCTGCAAGAGTCATTACGGGTGGAGTTCCGACCGTGAAAGCACTCGCCAAGCCCGATCCTCTTTACCTCGACGAGGCGGATCTCGCGCAGCGGATCGGCTTACCGATAGAGGACTGGCGCGCTGTCGCAATCGTGCTCGAACGTGCCGGCATGCCTCTGAAAGACACTCTCTTTGGCCGGCGATATTGGCCGGCCGTGAAGGCCTATTTCGACCGACGGGCCGGCTTGACCAACGCCGCCATATGCTCGCAGCCTGACGGCCTGGAGAACTTCGATGTCCGACCCCGAGGTGGTAAACGATCCAACACCCGGTCTACGCACAATCAAGCGTAATAGCGGCCGGCTGGATCTCTACTGGGTTGCCGATCCCGCCGCCGTGAAAGCGGGATATGAGCCGCGAACCGTGCGTCTGCATGGGGACATGAGCAACCCAATCGATCGGCAAAGCATCGCGGCAAGATGCCGGGTACTAACCGCCGAGGTCAAAGAATGGCAGGGCGGCAGGTCTCAACCGCTGTCATCCGCCCAGGGGACCGTCGCTTGGCTCTGCGACCTTTATCAACGCGATGAGGACAGCCCTTACCGATCGCTCAGGCCCGGGTCACGGCTGACCTACGACCGAACCATTAAGATCATCCGAGGGACAGTCGGCTCGCGTCGGCTCGACAGCGTAGGTGGCAAGGATATGCGCCGCTGGTTTAAGGCTTGGGGCTATGCCGACGAGGAGTACGGCGTCCTGACCATGCCTCGACGCGCCTATGGATGCATTCAGCTACTGCGCATCCTAGTCAACTTCGGCGTCGAGGCCGGCGATAAATCCTGCGTCGCCCTCGCCACGGTGCTGCGTGCGCAGCGGTACAAGCAACCTGGCTCCCGAAAACAGGCGATGACGCGCGAGCATGTCGACGCCTTCATACCCGCCGCGCACGCCGCCGGTCGGCCGAGCCTGGCGCTGGCCGTGGCTCTACAATTCTCCTGCGCGCTCCGGCAAAAGGACGTCATCGGGGAATGGCTGCCTGATCCGAAGGGCGGCCTGCGCTGGTCGTTGGGACTTATCTGGGGTGACCATATTAGGCCCGATTGGACGCTCTACAAACCGACCTCAAAATCAAACGGCAAGGAAGTCGCCGAGTTCGATCTCAAGCTCCTTCCTCTTGTCATGTCGGAACTGAGCCGCATTCCACTCGAAGCGCGTATCGGTCCAGTGGTTCGGTGCGAGGGAACCGGTCGGCCGTGGAAGCAGCGCCTGTTCGCATTCCGATTCCGGGAAGTCGCACGTACCTGCGGCATTCCGGATGAGGTCTGGAATATGGATGCGCGGGCTGGAGCGGTAACCGAGGCCTACGATAAAGGCGCCCGCGAGGAGGATGCCATGGATCTCGCGACTCACAAGGAGAGGAAGACGAACCAGGGCTATAACCGCGGCCGCATGACCAAGACGTCACGGGTTTCGGTGCTGCGTTTCGGAGGGAAAAACGAGCCGTGAACAGCGAGGCTAACATCTATGCTAACACCTGCTCAAAAATGATTGAGGAGTTGGCGTTAAGCCTTTGGTGCGGACGGCGGGAATCGAACCCGCACGGGAGTGACCCCGAAAGATTTTAAGTCTTTTGCGTCTACCGGTTTCGCCACGTCCGCTTCATCGCCCGGCGGTCTCGATCAACGATCGATCCTGCGACCATACGCGAGCCCAGGATCGCTGCAAAGCATCGGCCGCCTCGTCAGGCCGCTGATTCCCTTCTCGGAACGCATTACGCCGAGCCTCCGCGCGGAGGCGCTTCACGTCGGGCCGAGGCTCCCATAGTGTTCCGGTTCGGGTCGCTCGCGCGACCGGCCTTTCTGATGAGCTGCAGCATGGGTCTGCCACCGGAGGCGCTGACGTCGGAGTCCGTGGCTCGCAACCGCGATCCCATCCTGCATGTGCTGCGGCACGTGTTGCCGCGGCCCGGCACCGTGCTCGAAATCGCGAGTGGGACCGGAGAGCATGCCGTCCACTTCGCGGGAGCCCTGCCGGACCTCGAATGGCAACCCTCGGACCGCGATCCAGACGCCCTGCGCAGCATCGCGGCGCACCGCGCGGTGGCGGCACTCGGCAACCTTCGGCCGCCGATCACGCTCGACGTCTCGCGGCCGCCATGGCCGGTGCTGCCAGCCGATGCGGTTGTGACGATCAACATGATCCACATCTCGCCCTGGCACGCCACGGAAGGCCTCCTGGCCCTCTCCGAACGGACGCTCCTGCCGGGTGGCGTGCTGTTCCTCTACGGACCATACCGGGAAACCGGCGTGCCCTTGGCACTCAGCAACGCGGCCTTCGATGCGAGCCTCAAGGAGCGAGATCCCGAATGGGGTTTGCGCGACCTCGGCGTCGTTCGCGGTCTCGCGGCACGGCACGGCTTCGTTCTCGCCGAGCGCATTGCCATGCCGGCCAACAATCTCGGCGTCGTGTTCAAGCGCGTCCCGTGAGCAGATCCCGAGCGAATCGGCTCGCTGCGCCTAACCCCGCTGCCCCTTGGCGAGGGGTTCCTGGAACGTCAGGCCCATGTCCCAGGGGAAGTAGATCCAGGTGTCCTGGCTGACCTCGGTCACGAACGTGTCGACGAGCGGCCGGCCGAGCGGCTTTGCATAGACGGTGGCGAAATGCGCGCGGGGCAGCATGTCGCGAACCACTTTGGCGGTCTTGCCCGTATCGACGAGGTCGTCGACCACCAGCACCTTGGCAGTGTCGTCGAGCGCCTTGACGGCATCCGACACCGCTTTGATCACCTCGAGCCCCCCCTGGGTATCATAGTCGTGGTAGCTCGCGATGCAGACGGTCTCGATGGTGCGGATCCCGAGTTCACGCGCCACGATGGCGGCCGGTACGAGGCCCCCGCGCGTGATGCAGACGAGCGCCTGGAAGGGGCCCGCGGCCGAGAGGCGCCACGCCAACGCCCGGCAGTCCCTATGGAACTGGTCCCACGAAACCGGAAAGGCTTTCGGTTGCTGGTCCATCATCTCGCCTGATCTCCTGTTGCCCGCGGATGCAACCTCGGCCGGCGCTACACCGCAACCCCGTCGCTCCGCAAGCCGGCCAGCATCTCGACGACGGCCGACCGCGCGGCTTCGACGACGCCGGGCTCCTTGCCCCGCACGACGATCTGATTGCGGAAGCCCTCCGGCGTGAAGGACGGGTAGGACCCGATGGAGACGTCGGCGTGGAGCCTGGCCAGAGCACCAAGCCCGGCCGCATAGGCGCCCTCCGGAAGGCCGGCTGCATCGATCGAGGCGGCGATCATGCGGGCGCCGCCCTGGAGCCGGTCCACCACGTTGTCCAACATGTTCTGCATGATGGCTGGCACGCCCGCCATCACGATCACATTGCCCAGCATGAAGCCGGGAGCCTTCGAGATGTCGTTGCGGATCAGATCCGCTCCTTCGGGGATGCGCGCCATGCGCCGACGGGCCTCGTTCAGGTCCTCGGGCTTGATCCGCTGCAGCAGCATCTCGATCGCGCGCGGGTCTTCGCCGATCGGCACACCGAAGGCCTTGGCGACGCTGTCGGCGGTGATGTCGTCATGGGTGGGCCCGATGCCGCCCGTCGTGAACAGATAGGTGTAGCGGTGCCTCAGGGCATTCACGGCCGCCACGATCTCGTCCTCGAGATCCGGCACGATCCGCACCTCGCTGAGGTCGATGCCGAGCCCGGTCAGGAAATCCGCAATGGTGCCGATGTTCTTGTCCTTGGTGCGGCCGGACAGGATCTCGTCGCCGATGACCAGGATGGCGGCCGTGACGGGGGTCGGCATGGAAGCTTCCTTCAGTGATGCGGTCGTTCGTAGACGACGTTGGTCCTGGTCTTCAGGATCACCGCATAGCCTTTCTCGACGATGAGAGCCGGCAGGTCGATGGCCCATCTGCTGGGCGCATCCTCCACCACGAGGATGCGCGGCCAGAGGCGGGGCGAAACGTCGCGAAAATAAGCTTCGAGAATAAGGTCTTCCGCACCCTCGACGTCGAGCTTGACCGCGTCGATCCGCTCGTAGCCCTCCTCGGCCACGATGGTGCCCAAGGCCTTGGCCGGGACCGTCACCTGCTGGCCCGCGCCCCGGATATTGACGAGCCGCATCGAGGTCTCGCCCTTGTTGGACGGGTCGACGAACAGGGTGATGTCGCCGTCGCGGTCGGCCACCGCGCATTCGAGTGCCTTGACGTTGGCGAAGGCGTTCTGCCGGATGTTGAAGACCAGGCGCTCGAAGACGTCGCCCTGGGGCTCGATGGCGAGCACCTTGGCCCGCACGCCGCCTCGCGCTGCCGCAAAGAGCGCATAGCCCCCGACATTGGCGCCGATGTCGATGAAGACGAAGTCGCCCGTCAGCTTCTCGGCCAGAAGCCGTCGCTCCTGGGGATCGAAATATTGCGGCGTGAACAGGAGGTTCTTCTCGGCGACATTGTTGCCCGGGTAGAGCCGCATGCGCGCCCCGAGCGCTTCGACGTCGAGGGGGCGGCCACGCAGCGCCCGGATCCCCACGGCCCGCAACGCGAACGCAAGGCGGCGGCCGGCCCAATCGGCCCCGCAGAGCCGCGCCGTGCGCACGAGGCCGGCGAGCCAGCCGCGGGGAGCGTGACGGCCGAAAGCCGAGAGATCGTTGGTCGCGTGCGGTGCCATGGCCCTATCTCCCGCAACCGCGGCGGCCTGACAAGCGGCGAGACCGCGACGCGTGCGGTCGCGCCGGTGAAACACTGCATCGCGTGTCGCGAGCGGTTTGAACTCAGGCCATCGATTGTCTATCTTCGTCTCCAGGGATCGGCCACCAAACCACGCATGCTAAGGGCAATGATGACTTTCGTCGAAGCTTCGGCAGCGCCGGGCCGGAAAAACGGTCAGATCAAACTGCACGACGAGGCCGCTTTCGCCGGGATGCGAAAGGCGGGTCAGCTGACCGCGCAGGCGCTGGACCTGCTGGTCGACCACGTGCGCCCGGGCGTCACCACGGCCGCCCTCGACGCGCTGGTGTTCGATTTCGCCATGAGCCATGGCGCCTATCCGGCGCCGCTGAACTACCGCGGCTTCACGAAATCCATCTGCACGTCTCTCAACCACGTGGTGTGTCACGGCATACCGGACGACAAGCCGCTCCGCAGCGGCGACATCCTCAACATCGACGTCACCCTGGTCGTCGACGGTTGGCACGGCGACTCGTCGAGGATGTACGGCGTGGGCGACCTGCCACGGCGCGCCGAGCGGCTGATCGAGGTCACCTACGAGGCGCTGATGATCGGTGTCGGGCAGGTCAGGCCGGGTGCGACGACGGGCGATATCGGGGCGGCCATCCAGGACTATGCCGAGGGCGAGAGATGCTCGATCGTGCGCGAGTTCTGCGGCCACGGGGTGGGCCGCCTGTTCCACGACGAACCCAATATCCTGCATTACGGCCGGAGCGGCGAGGGCGTGGTGCTCCGGCCCGGCATGTTCTTCACGGTCGAGCCCATGGTGAACCTCGGGCGCCCGCACGTGAAGGTGCTGGGCGACGGTTGGACCGCGGTGACGCGCGACCGCTCGCTCTCGGCGCAGTTCGAACACACCGTCGCGGTCACGGAGTCGGGGGTCGAGATCTTCACGCTGTCGCCGCGCGGGCTCCATCATCCACCCTACGGGTCCGCGGAGGTGCCGCTCGGTCCGCTCGGGGCGGCCGTTCCCTCCGCGATGGCCAACCCGACCCACCCTGGTCGATGACCGAGCTGCCCAACAGCTTAGCGGATGCGTCGAGCCGGACCGAGCAGCCGCTGCACTCCGGGCATCGCGATCGCCTGCGCCAGCGGTTCAACACGGCTGGCGATGCGGGCATTGCGGATTACGAGTTGCTCGAGCTCTTGCTGTTCCGGGCGTTGCCACGACGTGACGTGAAACCGTTGGCCAAGATGCTGATGGCGCGCTTCGGGTCCTTCGCGGAGACCATTACGGCCCGACCGGAGCGCCTGCGCGAGATCGCCGGCCTCGGCGAAGCCGCCATCACCGAATTGAAGATCGTCGAAGCGGCGGCCCGGCGGCTCATCAAGGGTGCGGTCAAGACCCGGCCGACCCTCGGCTCGTGGACGGAGGTCCTGGACTACTGCCGCGCCTCGATGGCCTTCGCCGAGCAGGAGGAGTTCCGCATCCTCTTCCTCGACAAACGCAACATGCTGATCAACGACGAAGTGCAGGGTCGCGGCACCGTCGACCACACGCCGGTCTATCCTCGCGAGGTGGTGCGTCGAGCCCTGGAACTCGGCTCCACCGCGCTCGTGCTGGTCCACAATCATCCGTCCGGCGACCCGACCCCCTCCACGGCCGACATCCGCATGACGCATGAGATCATCGCCATCGCCAAACCCATGGGCATCGCCATCCATGACCATCTGATCGTCGGGCGTCACGGGCACAGCAGCCTCAAGGCGCTGAAGTTCATATGAGACCGACAGCGGCAGCATCGACTCGTATTCGATACGCGCCCCATCCTGGGCCGGCCGAGGAACGCGGTCGTGTCGAAGGATGCTCCAGAGCGTTCCCACCGCCCGGCATGCTTCGACTCGGCCCTGCGGGCCGCTCTCCGCCGGCATGAAGATGGGTGAGAACTTTCCGCGGTTGACCTGAGGCGCGTCAGCCCTCCTTGGACATTTCCAATACGATCGCCCATTCCGCGTCGGTGACCGGCTGCACCGAAAGGCGCGAGTTCCTCACCAGCACCATGTCGGCGAGACGAGGCTCGTGTTTGATCCGCTCCAGCGTCACCGGAGTGAGCGGCCGGACCGCGCGCACATCGACCATGCCGAACTTCCCGGTCTCGTCGCTGGGGTCCGGGTAGTAGGGCTTGATCACCGTCACGATGCCCACCACGGCCTTGTCGTCTTTCGAATGATAGAAGAAGCATTCGTCTCCGACCTGCATCGCCTTCAGCGACGCCTTGGCGGCGTGGTTGCGGACACCGTTCCAGAACGTTCCCTTCTTCCCGGCCTCCTGCTGCTGGGCGAAGGACCAGCTTCCGGGCTCGCTCTTGAGAAGCCAATGCGCCATGACCGTATTCTCCTGCAGCGACAAGGATGTGGGGGAGACTGTTCAGCGTGCGCCTTCGGCACGCGGCGGCCGCGCCATCAAGGATTCGAAGGCAAGTCCGGGCGTCGTCTCGCCCGAAACGATCGCCGCGACGCTCTCCGCGATCGGCATTTCGATGTTGTGGCGACGAGCCAGGCGGCAGAGAACGGGCGCGGTCGCGACGCCTTCGGCCAGGCGGCCGCCCCCGGCTTCCGCCAGCGGGGAGCGGCGGGGGGGGGGGTCGCGACGCCTTCGGCGAGACCCGCCGCGCCGGCTGCGCCGAGCGGCACGCCGGCTCCCAGTGCTTGACCGAAGGCGAAGTTTCGCGACTTCGCCGATGAGCAGGTGAGTACGAGATCGCCGAGACCCGAAAGGCCCATCAGGGTGTCGGGCCGGGCCCCCATGGCGCTCCCGAAGCGGGACAGTTCGGCGAAGCTCCGCGCCACCAGGGCCGCCGAGGCGCTGGCGCCGAGATCGAGGCCCGCCGCGATGCCGCAGGCGATCGCCAGAACGTTCTTGGCCGCCCCCCCGATCTGCACGCCGCGAAGGTCGTCCGTGAAGTAGAGCCTGAAATGCGGGCGCCCGAGGTCCTCGGCGATCCGACGCGCCAGCGCGGCATCGGAGGCCGCGACGGTCACGGCCGTGGGGCGGCCGCGCGCGACATCGGCCGCGAAGCTCGGGCCGGACAGCACCCCGGCCGGATGACCGGGCCGGCATTCGCCCAGGACGTCGCCGGGCAGGAGCCCGCTGTCGCGCTCGATGCCCTTGGCGCAGAGCACGACCGGGGTCCCGGCCCGGAACGCCGGCAGGCCCCGGAGTGTCGCCCTCAGATGCTGGGCCGGAACGGCGACCAGCACGAGGGTCGCGGCGCGCAGCACATCGGGATCGGCCGTCGGCACCACGCCCTCGTCGATCCGGACGCCGGGCAGGCTGCGGGTGTTCTCCCGCAAGAGCCGCATTTCGCTTGCGCGCCCGGCGTCGCGGCCGAGCAGATCGACGCCGCGGCCCGGCCGCGCCGCCACATTGGCCAGCGCCGTGCCCCAGGCCCCGGCGCCCACGACGACGACGCGAGGCTGGCG
>CAXUOD010000222.1:0-4528 GCA_964252585.1 uncultured Lichenihabitans sp.
CAACCGCCCCGCCGACCCGGCCGACCTCCCCTTCGTGAGGAGTCCCGGGGTGAGGCGCGGCGAAATGCTGTACCGGCCGCTGGGTCGATCCGGCGAGATGGTGTCGGCGATCGGCATGGGGGGCTTCCACATCGGAAAGTCCAAGCTGACCGACGATGCGGCCGTTCAACTCATTCACCAGGCGATCGATCGCGGCATCACCTTCATGGACAACTGCTGGGACTACAACGAGGGACGCAGCGAGTTGCGGATGGGCGTGGCGCTCGACCAGGGCGGTTACCGCGACAAGGTCTACCTGATGTCCAAGATGGACGGCCGCAGCAAAGCGGAAGCCGCGGACCAGATCGACACGTCGCTGAAGCGCCTTCGCACCGATCGCATCGACCTCGTGCAGCACCATGAGATCCTGCGTTACGACGATCCGGATCGCATCTTCGGCGAAGGCGGCGCCATGGAGGCCTTCACGGCGGCGCAACAGGCCGGCAAGATCCGACATATCGGGTTCACCGGCCACAAGGACCCGCGCATCCACCTCCAGATGCTGGACGTCGCGGCCGAACGCGGCTTCCACTTCGATGCCGTGCAGATGCCGTTGAACGTGATGGACGCGCATTTCCGCTCGTTCGCGCATCTCGTGCTGCCTTACCTCGTCGAGCAGGGCATTGGGGTTCTCGGCATGAAGAGTTTCGCCGACAGCGTGTTGCTGAAGAGCGGTGCGCCCATCGCGCCGATCGAATACCTGCACTACTCCCTGAACCTGCCGACCTCGGTGGTGATCACCGGCATCGAGGATCAAGCCAACCTCGATCAGGCCTTCGCGGCCGTGGCGAGCTTCAAGCCGATGGACAAGGCGGCCGTCGCGGAACTGTTGTCGCGCTCGCAGCGCTACGCCGTGCACGGCAAATACGAGCTCTTCAAGACGAGTTCGACCTTCGATGGCACGGCCAAGCACAACGCCTGGCTCGGCGACGAAGTCGAGAGCGTACAGAAGCTCGCGCCCGTCTTGGAGTAAGGGCCGCCACTCCGGGCGAAGCGCCGACCCGGGCTGCTTCGGAGGCCGTGAGCCGCACCGCCTGTGGATCGCGAAGGACGAGGCTTCCAAGATCCGCCACGCGTTGCGGGTCCACCCAGATCATTTGGGCGGCGGTCCTGCGAGGGTGTCGTCGAGGCGAACGCGGCGGAGAAGCGGATCAAGCGCTCGAACGGCGTTAGCCGGCCGCTCTCGTCGAAAGATCGAACCCTGCCTCGAACGACATCTCTGCCGACACCCGTTGGGGCGCCGCATCAAACGAGATGCGGGCCGATGAGCGACAGGTCGGCGGAGCTCAGCCGGTCCGAGGCCGTCTGGGCCTGGTGCCAATACGGATAGGCAAGAGGCCGCTGGCTCACCTTGTCGAGCCGCGCACGTTCTTCGGTCCCGAGCTTCAGGTCGCCGGCCCCGAGGTTCTGCTTCAGCTGTTCCTCGGTACGGGCGCCGATGACGACGGAGGTCACGCCTGGCCGTCCGAGAAGCCAAGCCAGCGCCACCTGGGCCGGAGATACGTCTCGCGCTTCTCCGATCGCCACCAGAGCGTCGACGATGTCGTAGAGCCGCGGCTCGTCATAGATCGGCGGCTCTTTCCATTCCTGGAGCAGGCGACCGTCGGGATGGGGTTTGCCGCGCCGGTACTTGCCGGACAAGAGTCCGCCGGCCAGCGGGCTCCACACCATGATGCCGAGACCCTGATCGAGCGTGATGGGAACGAGTTCCTGCTCGGCCTCGCGGGCTTCCAACGTATAGTGGATCTGCTGGCTGATGAAGCGCGGCAGGCGATCGCGTTCGGAGATGCCCAGGGCCTTCATGAGATGCCAACCGGAGAAGTTGGACGCCCCGACATAGCGGACCTTGCCCGAGTCGACGAGATGTCGAAGCGCCTCGAGCGTTTCCTCCAGCGGCGTCAGCCCATCCCACTCGTGCAGTTGATAGAGATCGATCCGGTCGGTGCCGAGTCGCTTCAGACTCGCCTCGCAGGCCTGGATCAGGTGATGCCGCGACAGGCCGCGATCGTTGGGTCCCTCCCCCATCGGGAAGCGGGCCTTGGAGGCGATCAGGAGCCGGTCGCGCCGGCCCTCGATCGCGGTGCCGACGATCTCTTCGGACAAGCCGTTCGAATAGATGTCGGCCGTATCGTAGAAGTTGATGCCGGCCTCGAGGCAAAGGTCGACCATGCGACGCGCGCCTGCAGCATCGGTCGCACCGACCTTGGCGAACGGGCCCTTGCCGCCGAACGTCATCGTGCCGAGCGTCAGGACCGAGACCTTGAGGCCCGATCGGCCGAGAACACGATATTCCATGTTGGATCCCCCCCGCGATGAACACTGCAACTCGCTGCCACGCCGCGAAGGGCCATCGAACCTCGCCCTGTGCTCGCAACGGCGCTGCGTCGTCCTAAGCCGCGAGCACCCCGTCGGTTCCGTTCGCCTCGTCTGGGCGAGGCTTTCGGCGCGGGCCGCCGTGGACCGCGAACCGACTAACCAAAAAGGAAGGGCTGCCGAAGCAGCCCTGACGTCGGCGTGCCCATCGACTGGCGGTTCAAGGCTTCGGCTGCGCTTTGCTCGATGTCTTGGTGACGGACGACGGCGCTGCGGCCGCCTTGGGCGCACTCTTGCCCGTCACGGAGCCACTGCCGCCAGCCGGTGCATCCGACGACGGAGGGGTCGGCGGTGAGACCGGTTTCGGGGGGGCGCTCGCGGTCTTGGGAACGGCCGGCGCCTTGGGCGCAGCAGACGTCTTGGCCGGACGCGGAGCGGGTGATCCGAGCGTGGGATTGCTGGGGGTCGGCGTCACGGCCGCCACCTTCGGGGCCGGCGTCACGGTCTCGAGATCATCGCTGCCGGGCGTGTCGGTCTGCGTGGGCCGGGCCACGTGACCGATACTTTCGCCGGTCGTGTAGACGGCATGCGACGGCTTCGTGATTTCCGGCTCGCGGTCGACGGACGTCAGGTCGTGCTCGCCCTGGTCTGTCAGGTTCGGCACATCTCCGTAGGGCTCGACGGCCTGGGTCGGCTCGATCGGCTCCTCGACTCCGCTATTGCGCGGCAGGAGCGTGTCGCTGAGGCCGTCCTGGATCGCGATGATCTCTTTGGCCTGCGCCCAGTGGTCCTCGTCGCGCCCGTGGGGATGGCCTTCGCTCTCCCAGATTTCGTGTGCCTTCACACGAATGCGGTCTTCGTCGGTGTCCTGCGCCATCAGAGTCTTCCCGTTGGTTCGGCGGGCAGGTCCTCGGCTTGGCGGCGGACCTCCTCATCCATGTCGTCGAGGCCATCACTCGTTTCGTCCGGCAAGGTCGGACGGCTGTTCTCGGACTCGACCCAATCCTCCAGCGTCATGCTTTCGGGATCCATGGACGTGTCCCGTCCTTCGAGATCGGGGCTCTTGGGCTCGAACGGCTCGCTGCGGACCGATTCGCCCTTCTTCTCATCGCCTTGGTTCATCGTCTCGCCTCTTACCGGTGCTATGCCGCCAAGGCAACGCCTGCTCACCGGCGGGGTTCCAGAGGGTGAGGCAGGGCTGTGGATGGCGGCTTCGGCCGAGGCGAGCGGGCCGAAACGCCGCCGTCACGAGAGTTGGCCCGGGTCGCCCAAGGCATGAAGGCGGTCGGCGGCAGCTTGGGCGAAGCGGATCATCATGGCGCGCCGGGTCGCGCCGGCGAGCTTCTGTTCGAGAGCCTCGCGGACCACGTCGGCCCCGTAGCCGTCCGCCACGATGAGCCCCGTTTCATCGGGCATGATGGCCGCCGGCACCGTCACCGGAATGGCGAAGAACAGCCGGTCGCAGAAAGCCCGGTAGAACGACCATTTCCGGTCGGCTCTGAAATCCGCCACGGAGGATTTGACCTCGACGATCGTGACGCTCCCGTCCGGCCCGAGTCCGACGATGTCGGCGCGCCGACCGTCGGCCAGCACGAGTTCGGTCACGGTCGCGATGTTGCGTGCCCGCAGGAGACGCCGCGTGCCACGCACCACCTCGCGCGCCGTTTCGGATTGCCGCCCGTCCTCGGGCGGCGCAAGTGCAATCGCTGGCATTGGCCTCAATGCTCTGACGTCCGGCATCGCGCGTCCGCACACGCGAGCCTCCGTACGGTATCATCGGGATTCGACGGGCGCCAGCATGCGGCGGGTCGGCAAGGGTTCCGGCAACGTCCGTCTCCGCAGGGCTTCTTCGTCCGCGATGGTTCGGGCTCTCCCCTGGCAGGCACGCCCCTGATGCGCCCGTTTCAACATTCTGCGACTCCGCAGAAACGACCATCTTGGTCGACTTAACTCAAGATGAACTGCCTAGATACCTGCATCGCTTTGCATCTAGGCGGCTGAGAGATCTCGACAAGCTACATCAGGCTTGCCGAATTACCCGCTTCTGAAACATTGATGCTGAGATGAGAAACGGGTCCAGAGACGAAGCTAATGCGATCTCCCCCGTTATTTTGGTTTTCAGCTTTCGCTGCGTAATCAACGCCGGAGATAGTTTCTAGCTCCTGGACGACTGCTG
>CAXUOD010000222.1:4628-8265 GCA_964252585.1 uncultured Lichenihabitans sp.
AAAGGCGGTCGGTTGGCTGACGCTCGCGCGGATCAGCGCCAAGGCCATCGATTTCTGCCTGCTCATCCTCTTCGGTCGGGTGCTGACTCCCGCCGATGTCGGCCTGGTCGCCCTCGCCATGACCCTGGTCGTCATGCTGGAACTGATCGCCGACCTGCCGGTCGGGCAAGTTCTGGTCAGAATGCAGGATCCCCGACCGGACCATTACGATACGGCCTTCACCCTGTCGCTGATCAGGGCGGCTGCGCTCGGCGTCCTCTACGTCGCCCTCGCCTGGCCTTTTGCCTGGACGTACCACGACGCGCGCTTGGCCCCCTCACCTGCGTCTTGAGCCTTGCACCGATGGCGCGCGGCTTGGCCAGCCCAAGGCTCGCCGCATATGCCCGCGTCATCGATTTTCGGCGCGACTAAGAATTCACGCCAGTGCTTCAAGGTCAGTCGCGGCCGGTAAGGCGCCAAAATGTATCAGTCTGCTCCCGATGTGTGCCGTCCTGATCATGACTCGGGAGTGGACGGCGGGCTCGGGGGCCGCACAGATCTTCGGCGTCTTTGGTCCTGGCCGGGTGCGTCTGTTTCTGTGCAGCCACTTGGATTTGGGCAATGACGGGGCGCGTTGACGGCTTCGAGGACCTGGTCATGTCGACTCTGAAACGTCTGACGCGGAAGTCGAGACGCGCGGTCGCTGAGATCCCAACGCGGCTCCGTGTTCCGCTCTTGATCGGTTCAACTGCAGGCTATAGACGCCCGTTTTCAGGCGGCGCCCCGATCGTCGAGACGGTAGAAGCCGGGACATGCTCTTCAGTCTTCCCAGCCCCGAAACCCTCTACGCGGCGCTGATGGTGCGCGATCCGGCCTTTGACGGCCACGCCTTCGTCGGAGTGACGACGACCGGCATCTTCTGCCGCCTGACCTGCCCGGCCCGCAAACCGCTTTTCGAGAACTGCCGGTTCTACGATTCGATCGCGGCCTGCTTCGAGGCCGGCTTCCGGCCGTGCAAACGCTGCCGGCCCCTTGACCGGGTGCGCGAACGCGAGCCGCTCGTGACGACGCTCATGGAACGGCTCGACCGCGACCACGACCGCGTCTGGTCCGAGGACGATCTCGTCGCCATGAACCTCGACCCCTCGACGGTCCGGCGAGCCTTCAAGCGCCACATCGGGATGACCTTCCTCGATCTCGCACGGCTACGGCGGATGGGGCGCGGGCTGGATCGGCTGGCGATCGGCGGCGCGGTCATCGACGCGCAGCTCGATGCGGGTTTCGACTCGGGCAGCGGGTTCCGCGATGCGGTGGCGCGGCTGATCGGCGACACTCCGGCGGGGCTCAAGGGTCGCGACCTCCTCAAGGCGGACTGGATCGAGACACCCATCGGCGCCATGCTGGGCGTTGCCGACCGGCACGCCCTGCATCTGCTCGAGTTCTTCGACCGCAAAGCGCTACCGGCCGAACTGACGACGTTGCGAACGGCCACGGGATCCTCGATCGCCTTCGGTCGCCTGCCCCCGATCGACCACATGGAGGAGGAGCTCCGCGCCTATTTCGACGGTCGGTCGGCCGGCTTCTCGACGCCCCTCGCGCTTCATGGATCCGCCTTCACCCGAAGCGTTTGGGACGAACTGATGGCCATTCCTTCAGGGGTCACGCGCGCCTATTCCGAGGTCGCGGCCGCCATCGGCCGTCCCGCCGCCGTGAGGGCCGTGGCGCGCGCCAATGGCGCGAACCAGATCGGGATCGTCATTCCCTGCCATCGCGTCATCGGGGCCGACGGCACGCTGACCGGCTATGGCGGCGGCTTGTGGCGCAAGCGCTGGCTCATCGAACACGAGCGACGGACCAGCGGGCTTTCGCGTGCGGCTTCGCCTCCCCATCCATGACGATGGCGAGCTCTCCCCTTCACGCGAATCGCGAAGCCGTGCTGTCCGCCTTCGAACGGCAGGTGGGATGGTGCTCGAGCCTCGGTTCGCCGTTCACGGCAAAGGTTCTGTCCCAGTTGCGGGACGATCTCGCCCAAGGTGGGCGGACGGCCGATTTGCTGGGGTCCTGGCCAGGCGATCCCTTGGCCGATGCCCTGCCGTTGCGACTGGCCGCCGCGCTGCATGCCCTGGTTCTGACGGACGCGGCGCCGGATCTCGCGGCCTGCTATCCGCCCCCTCACAGCGACACCCCAGATCACCTCTGGCCGATCTTGAACGAGGTGCTGACCCGTCACGACGACATGATCCGCCAGTTCCTGGTCTCGCCGCCTCAGACCAATGAAGTCGGACGCTCTGGCGTTCTGCTCGGCGGCTTCCTGACCGTGGCCGCGTCGACGGGGCTGCCGCTGCGTGTGCTCGAGATCGGCGCCAGTGCCGGGCTGAACCTGAACTTCGACAGGTATCGCTACCGGCTCGGATCTTCATCCTGGGGCGATCCCGACAGTCCGGTGGTGCTGGCACCGGACTGGACGGGAGCCAGCTGCCTCTTTCGGTCCCGCTCCGCATCGCGGAACGCGCCGCCTGCGACCGGGCACCGGTCGATCTCGCAGATCCGGCGCAACGCCTTCGGCTCAGAGCCTATGTCTGGCCCGATCAGACGGAGCGGCTGGAGCGGCTCGACGCCGCCATTGCACTGGCCCGCCGCGACGGGATCGTCGTCGAGCGGGCCGATGCGGCCCGCTGGGTGCCGGAACAGCTGGCCGTCGCGGCGGAAGGTCGGGCGACCGTCCTCGTTCACTCCATCATGTGGACCTATGTCCCGCCACCCGACCAGGCCGGGATCGCTGCCGCCATCGCGGCCGCCGGCCGGCGGGCGACCGACACCGCCCCCCTCTCCTGGCTGCGGTTCGAGCCGTCGGGCACTCCGTCCGGACCGGAACTCAGGCTGACGACCTGGCCGGGCGAGCGACACCGGCGCCTCGCGACCGCGACCGCACACGGCCATCGCGTCGAGTGGCTTTGAGCGGCGCTCAGGATCAGGGCTGCTCGACTGCAGCGCAGCGACCCCGCCTCCTGGCTGAAATCCCCGGAACGGGCCGGGCCCTGCCCCTGCGTTGCAGACAAGAAGGCCTCGAGCCCGTGACAAAGCTTCGTTGACACGCGCGACGCGGCACCGCTAACGATAAGGAAAATACAAAGCTCGTCACGCACGAACGGGGAGGACGACGTGGACCTTGGATTGGCCAAGAAGGTTGCGGTGATCACCGGCGGCAGCGTCGGGATCGGCTTGGCCGTTGCCGAGGGGTTGGCGGCCGAAGGCGTCGAGATCGTCATCGCGGCGCGCGGCGCCGAACGCGTCGAGAGCGAAGCGCGTCGCATCCAGGACCACTATGGCGTCCGCACCTTGGGCGTCGCGGCCGATGTGGGCACGCGGGAAGGCACGGACGCTCTGATCGCGGCCACAAGCGCGTTCGGCGGCGCCGATATCCTGATCAACAATGCCGGAACCGGCAGCAATGAAACCATCATGGAGGCGCCGGACGAGAAGTGGCAGTCCTATTGGGACCTGCACGTCATGGCGGCCGTCCGGCTCGCCCGCGGTCTGGTGCCTGGCATGCGGCAGCGGGGCGGCGGGGTCATCCTGCACAATGCTTCCATCTGCGCGACCCAGCCGCTCTGGTACGAGCCCATCTACAACGTGACCAAATCGGCCCTGATGATGT
>CAXUOD010000223.1:0-570 GCA_964252585.1 uncultured Lichenihabitans sp.
GCGGAAGCTGTTTTCCATCCGGCAGGTCACCGATCCGTCGGGCTCGGACGAGGCCCTGCAGATTTTACTGATGAAGATGAGAGACGCCGGCAAGGTCGGTTTCGACATCAAGAAAGGGACGTGGCGCAAGATCTGATCGCGGTCGGCTCGCTTGGGCAGCGAGGAGACGATCCTCCGGAGGTACGAACGCTCTGGCGGCAGCGACGACCCTGCCGTCTGCCGCTTGGATCACGAATGCGACGAGCCGCGGACCACATGCCGGTGTTTGCGGGGTCCGCTCGACGAAGATCCTGTCGAGATGGTCTTCGAGGCTGCTGACGGCGGTCGCGGCATCGCCGGCATCGAGCGCGTTCGGGTTTACCGAAGAGGCGCACGATCCGGCTGAGACGGGCCATTGCGCCCAGGATCGAGTCCCACACACCCTCGCGCACGGCGACGATCGAGAAGGCCCGGTGGCTTGGCTTTGCACGATCGCCCGTGACCGGGCGTTCCGGGGCGAGATCGTGAACCGCGATTACGATGCGATGAGCCAGAGCATCATGGGCCTGAACCACCGGGTGCACGCCGCGT
>CAXUOD010000223.1:580-8229 GCA_964252585.1 uncultured Lichenihabitans sp.
CAGGATCGAGTCCCACACACCCTCGCGCACGGCGAAGATCGAAAGGCTGGCCCGGTCGCACGTCAGGTGCTCGGCCCTTGCAGCGCCAGCGCGCTACCGGTTGGCGCCCGGTACCCAGAGAACGTCCCCCTGTGCGCGATAGTTGCAATGCCGCGAGGCCACGAACAGGAAGTCGGACAGGCGGTTGACGTAGCCGAGCGCCGGATCGCTGACGATCTCGCCGCGGTCCTGCCGGAGTTCGACCATCAGCCGTTCTGCGCGCCTGCAGATGGTGCGCGCGAGGTGCAGGGCCGCGGCGGCCGGCGTGCCGCCCGGCAGGACGAAGCTGCGCAGCGGCGAAAGCTCGGCATTGAGCGCGTCGATCTCGCGTTCGATCCGGTCGACCTGGGCCTGGACGATCCGCAGCGCCTTGCCGTCCGGCTCGCCCTCGACCGGCGGTGTCGCGAGGTCGGCCCCGAGGTCGAAAAGGTCGTTCTGGATGCGCCCCAGCATGGCATCGAGATCGGGATCCTCGGTGGCGGTCGAGAGGCGCGACAGGCCGATCGCCGCATTGGTTTCGTCGACCGTGCCGTAAGCCGCGACCCTCGCATCCGATTTCGGCCTGCGCTCGCCCGAGCCCAGCGCCGTCGAGCCATCGTCGCCGGTGCGCGTGTAGATACGGTTCAGAACCACCACGTCGTCATCCCCTGAAGTAAAGTACGATCATCACGACCAGGATCGCGAAGAACTGGAGTCCGACGCGCCAGCGCATGAGCTTTTGCGACGTGTTGGAACTGCCGCCGCGCACCATGTTGATCAGACCGGCGCAGAGCACCACGAAGACGAGCCCGATCGCGACCAGGACGAAGGCGTTGGCGGTGGCGGCAGACATGGTGGCCTCGGTTCGGAGCGGTCGGTTGTCTTACGCCATCGCGGCGGCTTCCGGTAGCTGACGCACATTGTCGCTCGACCGTGCGTCATCTGGCCCGACAACACCGGATTCAGGGACGGCTAACGGTTTAGCGGCAGGGTTGTCGCCGGAAGCGGACCGGTGCGGGATGAAGGATATCGACGCGGCATGACCGGACGGTCGTCGAGGCGCAGAAGCAAACGCCAGCCGGCCCGCGTCGACGTGCCGCTTGCCGTCATGGACGGCGAGCCCCTGCTGGCGCTCGCGACCGGACTGCAGGACAGCACCGTCGGCGTCTGCCTGGCCGACGGGCAGGATCTGATCCGCTACGTCAACCAGGCCTACCGCGCGTCCTTCTTCCCGCACTACGACGGGACGCCGAAGGACTTCATGACCGAGATCGTCGTGGCGATCAAAGCCGGCACCGGGATCAAGCTCGACAGCACGGACCCGGACGTCTTCAGCGACATCATAACGTCGCGGCGCCGGGATCAGACCGGCTCCCGCAGCTTCACGGTCGACATGCGGAACGGGCGGTGGTGGTGGGTCACGGACACCAAACTGAGCAATGGCTGGATGCTGGCCGTGGCGCAGGAGATCTCGGGCCTCAAACAGGAAGAGTTCAGGCTCCGCGACGCTCATGCGTCGGCCGTCGAGGAGGCCCAGACGGATGACCTCACGGGCGCTCCGAACCGGCGCCACGGGCTCCGCCGGGGCGAAGCGCTGTTCGGCGAGGCAAAGGCATCGAACCGCCCTCTGGCGATCGCCCTGATGGACATCGACCATTTCAAGGCCATCAACGACGTCCATGGGCACAAGATAGGCGATCGGGCGCTCGTGCATTTCGCCCGCTGGATGTTGGACGCCGTACGGCCGGACGGGTCTTTCAGCCGGCTCGGAGGCGACGAGTTCCTCCTGGTCCTGCCGGACGCCACACCCGCGATCTTCGAGGCTCGTCTGGCCGCCGTGCTCGATGCCCTGCCGCCGCTCGAACTCGCAGGACCGGGCCGGCAGCTGCGCCTGTCGCTCAGCGTCGGTATCGCCGGTCTGTCGCGTCACGACAGCTGGTCCGGGTTGATGCACAGGGCCGATACGGCACTTTATGACGCCAAAGCGGGAGGGCGGGACCGCATCGCCATCGCCGGGCCGGCAATGTCCGACGTCCCCTCGTGTCCATGAGGCAGACCCGTCAGTCTTGCGGAGTCGCGTTCAGCGCATGGGCCACCCTGTCGACGCGGGCGGCCACATCGCCGAGAGCCGCCGCCACCGTTTCGGCCAGTGCGTTGGCCTGGGCGTCGAGCCCGGCCTGCGCGCTTCGCAACCGTTCGATTTCGGCTTCGAGGTCGGCGACCCGGCGTTCCGCCTCGCTCAATTGATCGGCAATCGTCAGGGCCGCCATCATCGTGATGCGACTGTCGCCGATCTCGCCGAACGTGCCGCGCAGCATGTGGATCTTGCCATCGAACCGCGCCGCCAACGTTCTGAGATGGTCCTCCTCCCCATCGTTGCAGGCCATGCGATAGGTGCGGCCGGCGATCTCGACGTTGATCTGCGCCATGCCGATCTCAGGTCGGCTCGACCGGAGGACCCGCGGACTGGGCCGGTCCGATCTCGGTCAGAATGGTCCTGACCGTGGCGCTGGCCCGCGCCAGCCGCTCCGAGACTTCCGCGTTAGCGAGGTCGAGCGCGCGCGCCCGTCCCAGGGCCGAGTCGAGTTCCAGCGCGAGGCGCGACCGGTCGTCCTGCAGGATCGTGAACTCCTGCTCCCGATCGGTCCGAATCTCATCCCCGATGGCGCGCCTCGCCGCCGCGGCATCGAGATGATCGAGCGCCAGGCCCAATCGCTGGAAAGCGTCGTTGAGAATGTCGGGAAAGGTCATCAATCCGGGTCGGCGCAACGAATCGGGCTCAGTGGCCCGGAGCCCGTTCGACAACCCTGACGGCGAAAAACGCTTCGGTCAAATCCCTCGGCTGCTGCGGAAACGGACGTCGCCCCGGCATCCGACACTCCGGTGCGACCTTTACAACCGTTCGTATGGCGGACCTGCCCTCGGCGGGTCCGAGCGACGGGCTCTTCTCGCGGCAACCGCTGCGGGCTCGCCTCCGCATGACGGCCACGAGAGGATTTCGCGGGAAACTGCCCCGCCGTTCGTCTCGCCATTTATCGTCGGGCAGGCTATCTGTGATCGGGAAACAAAGCGCCAAGGGAGCTTCTTCATGACCGTGAAGGTCGCCATCAACGGGTTCGGACGGATCGGCCGCAACATCTTGCGCGCCATACTCGAATCCGGCCGCGACGATATCGAGATCGTCGGCATCAACGACCTCGGCCCGGTCGAAACCAACGCCCACCTGCTTCGCTTCGACAGCGTGCACGGCCGCTTTCCGCACGAGGTGAAGGTGTCCGGCGACACCATCGACGTCGGCCGCGGCCCCATCAAGGTGACGGCCATCAAGGATCCGGCGACGCTGCCGCATCGGGAGCTCGGCGTCGACGTCGCGTTGGAATGCACGGGCATCTTCGTCACCAAGGAGAAAGCTTCGGCTCACCTCGCCGCAGGCGCCAAGCGCGTGCTCGTCTCCGCACCTTGCGACGGGGCCGACCTCACCGTGGTGTACGGCGTCAACCACGCCAAGCTGACGCGCGACCATCTGGTCGTGTCGAACGGGTCGTGCACGACCAACTGCCTCGCGCCGGTGGCCAAGGTGCTCAACGACACGATCGGCATCCAGCACGGCTTCATGACGACCGTGCACTCCTACACGGGCGACCAGCCGACGCTCGACACGATGCACAAGGACCTCTACCGGGCTCGTGGCGCGGCCCTGTCGTCGATCCCGACCTCGACGGGTGCCGCCAAGGCGATCGGCCTCGTGCTGCCGGAGCTCAACGGCAAGCTCGACGGCTCGGCCATCCGGGTGCCGACCCCCAACGTGTCGCTGATCGACCTCAAGGTCGTGGCCAAGCGCTCGACCACGAAGGACGAGATCAACGCCGCGATGCGGCGGGCCGCGACCGAGGAACTGAAGGGCGTGCTCGGCTTCACGGATGCCCCCAACGTGTCCTCGGACTTCAACCACGACCCCCATTCCTCGATCTTCCATATGGATCAGACCAAGGTGATCGACGGCAACTTCGTCCGCGTGCTCTCGTGGTACGACAACGAATGGGGCTTCTCGAACCGGATGGGCGACACGGCGGTCGCGATGGCGAAGCTGATCTGAGATCAAAATCGAAGAGACCGAAACGAAGGGCCGTCGGGCAACCGGCCTCCGCGCCTCGACATCGCGCTACGATCACGCCTTCGGCATCGGGTTGCCGACTCGCTTTCCAGCGAAGCCGTGCCGGCCGGCCACTCCCCCGGCACGGCGCTTGAGCCACCCTGGACCGCGTGCGATGACGCGGCGATCCGATACATGAAGGCAGGCGTCATGACTGAATTCCGCACCCTCGACGATGCATCGCTGGCCGGCCAGCGCGTTCTGGTGCGGGTCGACCTCAACGTTCCGACCGAGAACGGCCGCGTCACCGACCGGACCCGGATCGCCCGCATCCTGCCGACGATCCGCGAGGTCGCCGACAAGGGCGGCCGCGTGGTCCTGCTGGCGCATTTCGGCCGGCCGAAAGGCGGACCGGACGAGAAGAACTCGCTGAAGCCCGTGGCGGTAGCCCTGTCCGAGGATCTTGGCCGCCCCGTCGCCTTCGTGCCCGCCACCGTCGGCGACATCGCGCACAGCGCGATCGCCACCATGAAGGACGGCGACGTCGTTTTGCTCGAGAACACCCGCTTCCACGCCGGCGAGGAGGCGAACGAGCCCGATTTCATCGATCAATTGGCGGCGCTGGGCGACATCTTCGTCAACGACGCCTTCTCGGCCGCGCATCGCGCCCATGCCTCGACCGAGGGGCTGGCCCGCAGGCTTCCGGCCCATGCGGGCCGCACGATGCAGGCCGAACTCGCGGCTCTCGCCCGGGCGCTCGATCGGCCGGAGCGCCCGCTGGTCGCGATCGTCGGCGGCGCCAAGGTGTCGACCAAGCTCGAACTGCTCGGCAACCTCGTCAAACGGGTCGATGCCCTGGTGATCGGCGGCGGCATGGCCAATACGTTCCTGGCCGCGCAGGGCAAGGCCGTCGGGAAGTCCCTCTGCGAACACGACCTGCTCGACACGGCGCGCCAGATCCTCGCCGCATCCGGCACTTGCGAGATCGTGCTGCCGGTCGATGCCGTGGTGGCATCGGACTTCAAGGCCCATGCGGCGTCTAAGGTCGTGGTTGTCGACGCGATCGGGCCCGACGACATGATGCTCGACATCGGGCCGCAATCGGTCGCGCGGGTCAAGGCGGTGCTCGAAGGCGCCAGGACGCTCGTCTGGAACGGCCCGTTCGGCGCTTTCGAGTTGCAGCCCTTCGATGCGGGGACGATGGCGGTCGCGAAGGAAGCCGCCGCCCTCACGCTCGCCGGCAGCCTCGTGAGCGTGGCGGGCGGGGGCGATACCGTGGCGGCACTCAATCTCGCGGGCGTCGCCGACGGACTGACCTATGTGTCGACGGCAGGCGGCGCCTTCCTCGAATGGATGGAAGGAAAAGTGCTTCCCGGTGTGGAGGCTTTGCGGTTGTGACGGGACGCCGGAGCAGGTGGACGCCTCGCGGCGACCGATGCTCCCCGATGAGCCGAGTTGCCGTCGTCATGGCTCTTCGGCAGCGGCGGGGGACGGTGGCAGGCTTGCTTCGGAGACGACAGGCCGGTCGGCCTGCCGTCTCCATCGGCTCGATCAGCGATAGCGCGGGTTGGTGTAGCTCTCCTGGATGACGCGCAAGCCTTCCTGCCGCTCGCGCGCAGAGGTTCCCGCGTCGAGGCTGGAAAAGACCTTCTTGGCCCCTTCCCAGTCGCCCTTGTGGTACATGGCCCAACCCCGGACGACCGAAAGACCCTGCGGCTCCGCCTTCTTCTGGCGGCGCTGTTCCAGCAACGCCACGGCTGTGTCGTACTGTCCGCCGTCATAGGCCTTGACGATGTCGTCCGCGCTCTTGTCCCACGGCTCGCCGGCCGGGCGTTGTCTGGTGCCGGTGACCCGCGCCAGGTGATTGACCTTCGCCTTCGAAGACGCGGTGCGGGTCGCGACAGGGCGGGACCGTAACAGCGCTTCCAGTTCGGCGACGCGGGGATAGACGGTCCGGTATTGAGCCACGCGAGCCGCGTAGTCGCCGTCGTGCCGCAAGCGACGCGCCGTCACGACGAGACCGATCGCGGCGGACTCGTTCTGCGTCCAATCGGCCGATTTGCGGAACCAGGCTTCCGCGCCCGCAACGTCGTTGGCCTTGTAGACGCTCCACCCCAGGGCCTGCGCGCCATCGGCGGATTTCAGCTCGTCGACGGCCTTCTCGAGCGCCGAGAGCTCATCCGCCGAAAGAGGATGGGCCTGCGGATCCGTCAGCCTCGCCGCCTGGACCTCGACCATGAGCTTCCGGTTCAGCGGGTCGAGGCCGGCATAGCGGATCGCCTGGGTCGCCGCCTCGTCCTTGTTGCCGCCATCGCGCAACGCGAGGACGAGACCCTCGGCCGCCTTGGCATTGTCTCCCGCCCTCAGGGCTGTCCTGAACCACTTTTCCGCCCCGGCGTAATCCTTGCGCGAGTAGCTGTACCAGCCGAGCAGCTGGGCGTCGCCCTGGCCGGCCGGGCCGACAGCACTCGCCGACAAGGCGTCGAGTTCCGCCGGGGTCGGCTGGACCGGCGACGGGCCCGCGGCGGCCTCGCCGACCTTGCGGCGAAGGAGATCGAGGCGGACCTGCTCGAACTCGTTGCGTCCGTCGGGCAATCGCTGTCCCATCTGCAGGAGGCCGTCCAGGTCATCCGGCGACTTCAACAGGAGGCTTGCCTTCTCGACGGTCGCGAGACGCTGATCCACCGGTTTGCACGTCGTCAGAATGTAGCGGTAGGCTTCCAGCGCACGCGGTTCGTCGCCCGTATGGACCAGCGCCTCGGCGGTCCGCCAGAGCGCGTCGATGTCGCCGCAGGTCAGCAGCATCTTGGTGTTGGACGCCGTCTCGATCACCTGGCCCCATTGTTGGGCGTCGGACGCCTTGACCAGGGCCTCATGGGCTTCCGCGAGGGCGAGCTTGCCCGCGAAATTGCTCGAAGGCTGCCAATCCGGCTTGTCCTGCTTGATCGTGTCCATCTTGGCATGCACCGCGACGAGATCCCGCTTGGCAAAGAGATCCCAGAGGGGTTGTTCGTCGATCCCGCTTCGCACTTCGGAGAAGAGGTCCTCCGGAGGGTCCCAGTCCGGGTTCTTGGATCGAAGGAGACGGATCTCGGCCGCGACGCGTTCGAGATCGTTCTGTCCAGCGAAGTAGCGCAGGGCGCTGAGGTCGATTTCGGCCGGGTGGTCGGCGGCGCTGCCGCCGGGCGTGGCGGCGGCGGGCTTGGGGACGTCGAGCACGAAGGGCGTATCGGCGTCCTTCCTGGGCTTTCGGCCCTGCGGCACCATGGGGTCGGAGGCCGGCGCGGCGGCCGTCTTGGAGAACACCATGGCGGGGGTGGCGTCCGGGGCCGTCGTGGCCTGCGAACGGGCGATCGACGTGGCGGCGATGCCCGCACAGGTCAAGAGGAGCGGGTGTTTCAGAACCATCGGTCTGACCTTTCCTGAAGAATTGGGGGAGGGGGTTGGCGGACGAAAACTCGGATGTCGGGGTCGGCTGCCCTGCAGCGCAGTCGCGGTCGGCGGCGTCGCTGCAGGCCGGTGGGGCGGCTCGCCGGTA
>CAXUOD010000224.1:0-8176 GCA_964252585.1 uncultured Lichenihabitans sp.
CTTTTGGATTTTCTTGGCACAGATCCTACTTTCCTTCTTCTTCCACATGTTGTCGCAGAAACAAGCAGTCTCTTGGGATTAATTGGTGATCAGTATAGAAAAAGCATATTAGAGACTTTTCGCCATTTTATAATTTCTCATCGAGAGTACTACTTGCAAAGTCGTGTTGCTGCAAAAAGATTGGATTTTAGTTGGCGCGGTGCAACAGATTGTGCAATTATCGAAGTTAATGGTCCGGATTTTCACTTAATAACCGCAGATGCACCACTCTACGAACATTTCTTGTCTCGGCAAAAACCCGTCACGAATTTTCGTCACATCATTGAAAGTGCCTCGTAGGCAAGTGCCAATCGGACGCGTTTCGATGCGCTCGCGAAGATCGTCTCCCGAGTCGTTGCGTAGCATCGAAAAGCCGCCGCGGTTACCGGCTTGGCCTAGGCCGTTTGGCTGACCTGGAAGGTAGGCGATGAGCCCCAGCCGTCGCTGCCGTGCGGGTTCCCACGTTATTCCGCCGCTCCTGCCCGACAGCTATTTGCGAAATGGTTTACTCTGAATGAATTAAATAAAGCTCCAAAGTCGACCGCAAATCTGCAAAAAACGCATCTTTCGTACATCTACCGAGGGTTGCGCCGAGTTCCCAAACTGATCTACTCGCCACACTCTCTCATCCCGGCGCGCGCGCGGTCGCGCAGGACATCGATCGGCTTCAGGACTCCGGCTTCCTCGTAGTGCCAGTAGGTCCAGCCGTTACAGGCCGGCAGGCCTTGCGCCAGGGCACCGACCTTGTGGATCGAGCCCGCGATGCTGCCGATGCTGATCAGGCCATCGGCCCGCACGGAAGCCTTGATGCGGCGCTTGGCGTCATACAGCGTCTGGCCCGGGACGACGGCGCGGGTTTCGAGCAGCGTCGCGAAGGCCAGGCGCGGCTCGCTGCGCTTGGTGGCCAAGACATCGAGCGTGTCGGCGCCGGCCGGCACCACGGCCGCGATCCGGGCCGCCGCCGCTGCCGCATAGCCGGCGTCGCGCTCGATGCCGACGCAGGTGCGGCCGTAGCGGCGCGCCACGGCGCCGGTGGTTCCCGAGCCGAAGAAGGGGTCGAGCACCACGTCGCCGGGCTTCGAGGCGCTGAGCAGGATGCGGGTCAGCAGCGCTTCGGGCTTCTGGGTCGGGTGCAGCTTGTCGCCGTTCCGATCCTTGAGCCGTTCGCCACCCGAACAGATCGGCATGAACCAGTCGGACCGCATCTGCGTGTCGTCGTTGGCCCCCTTCAAGGCTTCGTAGTTGAAGGTGTATTGCTTGGCGCCCTCGTCCCGCGAGGCCCAGATCATCGTCTCGTGGGCATTGGTGAAGCGGCGTCCGCGGAAGTTCGGCATCGGGTTGGCCTTGAGCCAGACGATGTCGTTGAGGATCCAGAAGCCGAGGTCCTGCAAGGTCGAGCCGACCCGGAAGATGTTGTGGTAGGAGCCGATCACGAAGAGCGTCGCGTTCGGCTTCATGACGCGCCGCACGCCCTGCAGCCAGGCCTCAGTGAAGCGGTCGTAGTCGCCGAAGCTCGCGAAACGGTCCCACTCGTCGTCGACGGCGTCGACCAGGCTCTGGTCGGGACGGGTCAGCGCATGGGCGAGCTGCAGGTTGTAGGGAGGGTCGGCGAAGACGAGGTCGACGCTCTCGGCGGGCAACGACGCCAGGGCGTCGAGGCAGTCCGAGACGATGATCCGGTCGCCCAATGCGGGACCGACCGGGCGGAGGCGCGCCGTCGAAGCTCCAGGACGCGAAACCTTTGACTGGAGCTTCGAAGCGGCCGTTCCGGCCTGTGAAAAAGTCATGTGACACACACCGGAGATACGCAACTCACGACCGGGACTATGCGGGCGTTAAGGTAAAGCACGCGTTGCGTAAGCCTCGCGAAAGCTGTCCTGTTTCGTTACGCTTTGGTGATGTCGGGACGGGTCGACAGGATCGGCATCGTCCGATGTCGTGAATGAATACAGTCGTTTGGCGGAAGTGCGGTCCCGATCCTCAGCGTTTCGCGTCGTCGTCGATGATGCGACACGAGGCCGACGAGAAGCTCAATCGGTGGAAAGGCGACGGGCCGTGGCGCCGCAACGCGGCTCGATGCGCCGCGGTGGCATAGCCCTTGTGGGTCGCAAAGCCGTAATCGGGAAGGACCCCATGCAACCGGACCATCAGCCGGTCCCGCATGACCTTGGCGACGATCGAGGCGGCCGCGATCGAGAGCGACAGCGCATCCCCGCCGATCACCATGCGGATCGGACAAGGGCAGGCGGGCGGACCATCCTTGCCGTCGATCAGCAGGTGGTGGGGCGCGGCCGAGAGCGCGGCGACGGCGCGCCGCATCGCCACGAAGGTGGCTTGCCGGATGTTGATCCGGTCGATCTCGGCGGCGCTCGCGAAGCCGATGCCGACCGCCACGGCCTGGCCGAGGATCGCCGAACAGGCGGTCTCCCGCTGCTCGGGCGAAAGGGCTTTCGAATCGTCGATGCCGCCCGGCAGGTTGTCGAGATCCAGGATCACGGCTGCGGCCGAGACCGGGCCCGCGAGCGGGCCGCGGCCGGCCTCGTCGACCCCTGCCACATGACGGAAGCCCTGCCCGACCAGGGATCGTTCGAATTCATCGTGCGGGGGCACGAGGCTCCTCCTCTTGCGGCACCGCGCCGTGTCTCTCGGCGGATCCCGTCCGCAACCCTGGCGTTAACGACGAAAAGGCTTGGACGTGTCGGCCTTGCGCTGCAGGATCCGCCAACAGACGCAGGCAACCGGAGCTTGGACGATGGACGATACGGCAGTCACGACCAGGACCGACCGCACGATGACCATGACGGGCGCCGGCGGCGCTCTCACGCCGGACCCCGCCATCGTCGACCCGGCCGAGCACAACATCGTCTTTACCAGCCTCGTCACGAGCGACAAGGACATCGTCGGCCTCGTCGCCTATTCGATCTACAAACAGAACAAATATGATTGGCTGCACGCCTTCAGCCGCTTGCAGGGCCGTATGCCCGACGAGGCCGAGGCGCAATCCTATCTGTTCGGCGAGAGCACGCCGCGGCGCCTCGCAACCTACCGCCATCTCGCGGAAGCGGTGCTGGCGGGGCGGGGACCAGACGTGCAGAACGGCGACGCACCATCGACGGCGCCGTCTTACGCCGCAGGAGTCCGGCGATCCGAGCCGGTACGGCCGAAGGCGAGCTTCCAATTGAGCGCCCGGGCCATCGTCGGGCTCTGCATCGCGCTCGGCGTCCTGCTGATCCTGTTCTGGCTGCTGCGCAGCGGCGCGCCGCTTCCGCCGACCACCGCGAAGTGAGGCCCTCCCGCCGACCCCGCTCGATCGCGCCTCAAAACAGGCTGAGTTGCTGCCCGTGCGGGGTAGGGGCCTGGAACAGGTCGGTCCGGAGCTTGGCGCGCGTCTTCGCGAAGCCGAGCTTCGCGGCCGCCATTTCGAAGCGCCGCCCCAGCATCCAGGCATAAGGTCCCGTCCCGGTCATGCGCTTGCCCCAACTCGCGTCATAGTCCTTGCCCTCGCGCATCGACTGGACGAGGCCCATGACGTGGCGCAGCCTGTCGGGGAAGTGGACCATCAGCCATTCCTGGAAGAGATCGCGGACTTCGAGCGGCAGGCGCAGGACGACGTAGCCGGCTTCGACCGCACCCGCGGCCCGGGCTCGCGCCAGGATCGCTTCGATCTCCGTGTCGTTGATCGCCGGGATGAGCGGCGCCGCCATGACCGTGACCGGGATGCCCGCTTCGGACAGGCGCCGGATCGCGTCGATCCGCTTCTCCGGCGTCGCGGCACGCGGCTCCATGGTCCGGGCGAGCTTCGGGTCGAGCGTCGTCACGGACACCGCGACCTTCACCAGCCCTTTCGCCGCCATGGGGGCCAGGATGTCGATGTCGCGCGTGACCAGGGCCGATTTCGTCACGATGCCGACGGGGTGGTTGGCCCGGGCCAGGACCTCGAGAACGGAGCGCATGACACGACGCTCGCGCTCGATCGGTTGATAGGGATCGGTGTTGGTGCCGATGGCGATCGTCCGGGGCTTGTAGCTCGCGACCGCCAGTTCCCGCTCGAGCTTGCCCGCCGCGCCCTCCTTGACGAAGAGCTTGGTCTCGAAGTCGAGCCCCGACGACAATCCCACAAAGGCGTGGGTCGGACGGGCGAAACAATAAACGCAGCCGTGTTCGCAGCCGCGATAGGGATTGATGGAGCGATCGAAGGAGATATCGGGCGAGTCGTTGCGGGTGATGATCGTCTTGGGTTTCTCGATCGTGACCTGCGTGACGAAGCTTCGCGCCTCGGGCAACGTCGCCTCGTCCCCGACCTCGGTCTCACGCGTTTCGGGCTCGAAACGGCCCGACCGGTTGCTGACGGCGCCGCGGCCGCGTCGACGGCCGGCCAGAACCTCGTCGAGCGACAGGGAACCCCTCGCGGCCGGCTTTGCGCTGCGGCGCGCCCGCGTGGGCGGCGGCCCGGGGAAACCCTCGGCATCGGCGACGGTCAGCATCGGCGTCCCTTCCTGTTCGATCCCGAGCGGATCCGCCTGGCGATAGGGCGGTGAAGAGAACAAATATGGAACGAAACGGGAGCCGTCAACGGCGAACCGCGCCATCGCGTCCATCTGATGGAAGGCCGGCACGCCAGGATCTGCCGCTATTTTTTGCAACTCGAATGGCGTGATGCATTTTGCAGCGTTGCGAAGGCGTGCTAGATGGCGGCCATGCTTTCAACCATTGTTTTCTCGCCGCCGGCCCCTGCCAACGGTGTGCGGCCGTCTGGGCCTTTGCTCCGCACCTTGGCGGCCCTGGTTCCGGCGACGATCGAAGGCGTCGTGCGGGACGTCACGCTCCTGCAGATCGGGGTCGACGGCGGCGTGTCGACCATCGCGGACGAGGCCGGCTGTCGTTTCGTCGAGGAGAAGGATTTTCCGGCCGCTTTGGCGCGCGGCGTGGCGGCGGCGCGTTCTCCATGGATCTTCGTGGTCAAGGCCGGTGCCGTCCCGTCGCGGATCTTCGGCGAGGAAGCGGCTCGGGCGCTCGACGAGGCCTCGAGCCAGGATGGCGTCCTCCTGCTGCGCGAGTCGCCGCTGGGTTGGGCCCGCTGGTTCCCGTCGCTGGCGCCCGTGGTCGGCATCATCCTCACGCGCGACCGCCTCGCCGAGACACGTTGCACGAGCTTCGCCGAACTCGTCCGGCAAGCCCGCCCGGCTCGAACGCTGCCGACGTCGGCCTTGAAGCAGGCCTGACAGCCTGAAGCGCGGTTCGACGTCCCGCGCGGCTACGAAGCCTGCCGCCGCAGGTGCTCGTCGAGCCGCGGCATGATCTCGACGAAGTTGCAGGGCAGCGCGCGATAATCGAGCTGGTGGGCCAGGATCCCGTCCCATGCATCCCGGCATGCCCCCGGCGAGCCCGGCAGGACGAACACGAACGTGGTGTCGACGAGCCCGGCCGTCGCCCGCGACTGGATGGTGGAGACGCCGATCTTGTCGAAAGAGATCTGATGGAAGATGGTCGAGAAGCCGTCCATCCGCTTGGTGAAGAGCGGCTCCAGTGCTTCGGGCGTGACGTCGCGGCCGGTGAAGCCCGTCCCGCCCGTTGTGATCACGACGTCGACCGCCTCGTCCGCGACGAAGCCCTGCACGGCTCTTTGGATCGCCTCGACCTCGTCCTTGACGAGGCTGCGTCCGGCGAGCCGGTGGCCGGCCGCCGCGAGGCGTTCGGCCAGCGTATCGCCCGACCGGTCCTGTGCGAGATCCCGGCTGTCCGAGACCGTGAGGAGTGCGATCCCGAGGGGGATGAAGCTTCGGTCGAGGTCGATCCTGCTCATGATGTCCCGACGTCTCTCACTGGGCCGCGAAGGTGTCGCAGCTCTTGACCTTGCCGCTGCTGAGGCCGGTCATCAGCCACTTTTCCCGTTGCTGCGACGTGCCGTGGGTGAAGCTGTCCGGCACGGCATAGCCGCGGGACGCCCTCTGCAGCGTATCGTCGCCGATTGCAGCCGCCGTGGTTTCGGCCTTCTGGGCGTCGCCCGGATCGAGGATGTGCCATTTGTCGTTCGCGTTGGCGGCCCAGACGCCGGCCAGGCAGTCGGCCTGGAGTTCGAGCCGCACCGACAGGGAATTGGCGTGCTGCTGGTCGCTGTCCTCCTGCTCCTGATGGACCTTGGGCAGGATGCCGAGCAGGTTCTGGATATGGTGGCCGACTTCGTGAGCGATCACATAGGCATAGGCGAAATCGCCGCCGCCGCCGAGCTTCTGCTTCATTTCGTTGAAGAACGCCATGTCGAGGTAGACCTTCTGGTCGACCGGGCAATAGAACGGACCCATGGCGGACTGCGCCTGGCCGCAGCCCGAGCGAGTGACACCGCTATAGAGCACGAGGCGCGGCTTCACGTAGTCGACGCCCGTCTGGGCCGGCAGCTGCTGGGTCCAAACGTCCTCGATCTCGCCGAGGACGGCCGCCACGAAGTCGCCCATCTGGTCGGCGGGCGTCCCGCTGCCACGAGCGGCGCCGCTGGCGGGCTGCTGGCCTTGCGTTTGCTGGCTTTGCGACTGGGCCTGCTGCTGGGGCACGGGCTGCGGCCGGGGCGCGTTGTTGTAGGGATCGGAATTATACTGCGACGCTCCGTGCTGTCCGGTCAGCACCTCGGCGCCTCCGATCAGAATGCGGGGGTCGATGCCGGTGAAATAGCCGATGAGGCTCAGGACGATAATCGCGCCAATGCCGAGGCCACCGCCCCCCATGGGAATGCTGAAGCCACCGCCGCCGTTGGCGGAGCCGCTATCGTCGCCGCGCCGGTCCTCGATGTTGTCGGACCGCCGCGCGTCTTCCCATCTCATCGTCGTCTCCGTTCTGGCCAGCCGTTCGGCCGCGGAACCCTACCAGCCTTGGTGGGGAAACAAAATCTGCGATCCGCAGCATGCCGCCGCTGCGGCACCCCCGCATCTCGGGTCAGTTGCTGCTCGTTGACGGGCTGCCGGATATCAATGGAGGAATGTCATGCTCGAACACTTGCCGACAGCAGTCGGCGCGGCCCTGAAGAGCGTGCGACCCGGCCTCGAGAAGCTGACCTTGAACCTGCATTTCGCCGATGTCCCGCAGAGCCTCACGGTCGAGAGTTCCGCCTTCCAACCCGACGCACCGCTTCCCGTCGATGCGACCGAGGACGGGCGGAAAGTCTCGCCGCCCCTCGCGTGGCGGGGCGTGCCGCCCGGTGCGGCCGGGATCGTGATCCTGATCGAGGATGCCGACAGCCCGACGCCGCAACCGCTGGTTCATACGATCCTGCTCGGCCTGCCGGGCCGGGACGGTCGATTGGCCGAGGGTGAGCTCAAGAGCGCCGGCAGTGCCGGCCAAGCGCATGAACTCGGCCGCAACTCCTTCCTGAAAGCCGAGTATTTGCCGCCCGATCCGCCAAGCGGTCACGGCCCGCACCGCTATGCGGTTCAGGTCTTCGCGCTCGATATGCCGCTGTCGCTCGCCTCCGAGCCGGGCCGTGGCGCCGTTGTCGAGGCCATGACGGGACATGTGAAGGCGGCGGGACTGCTGATCGGCACCTACGAGCGAAGCTGAAAACGCTGCCACCGGAAGCCGGCGATCGCCTCGTTCTGAAACTTTAATGCAATCTATCATGGATACTGCTCACACTTATCAGGAGAGCCAGCGGTATCGATGATGCAACCCAGCATAGGGTCCGCCGAAACGGAGGCGGGCGAAGCCAGGACGGCCTCGACGATCGAGGTCCACGCGAGGCGCATCCACGGTGCCGCGCTCTATGGGATCCTCGGGGCGACACTCGTCGGCTGCCTGCTGCGGATCGTCATGGCGCGAGGCGACCTTTGGCTCGACGAGGCGTGGTCGCTGAAGTTGGTCACCGGCATCTCGTCCCCGTGGGCCGTGTTCTGGGGGATCTCGCATGACAACAATCATTTCCTGAACTCGCTCTGGCTCGCCTGGCTCGGCCCCGAGGCGCCGGCTTGGACCTACCGCGTGCCGTCCGTGGTGTTCGGCACGCTCGCGATCCCCCTGGCGGCCGCGATCGGCTGGCGACGCGGGCAGGCGAGTGCGGTCGTGTCCGCCTGGTTCGTCGCCCTGTCGATGCCGCTTTTGCGCTGACCTATGTCCCCGCCGACAGGTTCTGCAACGAGGTACCGGACTGGTA
>CAXUOD010000225.1:0-8028 GCA_964252585.1 uncultured Lichenihabitans sp.
GGGCCTCTTTCAGCCCATAACCGTGATTGACCTTCCATCCAGCACGCGACTTAGATGCCATCAGCGATGCGCCGAGGGTACAGACGGCAGCGTCAGCCTGCCACCAAGTTGCGGTAGGAAGGCGCGTACGCGGTGTCAATCGGCAGCGGAATGGGGCTCTGGCGCGAACTTGGTGCTGATCGGCAGCCTGTTTCACCCTGGTTGAACCGTCCTGGCGCGCAGGAGGTCGATCTTGCCGCGACCGTACATCTGCCGCTTGACGAGCTTGAGCTTGGTGACCTGCCCCTCGGTCTGGCCGTTGGACCATGGCTCGACAATGGCGGCCCGCACGGCAGCTTCGTCGTCCCGAACACCGGAGGCGAAGGAGGCGAGTTCGCTGTTTGCGGCGTCCCGGAGCCAGGGGGTGAGATCGTCGGTCTTCTTGGCGTCCACCATGGTCCTGAAGCGATCGAGGAGGTTGCGCGCCGCCACGATCCTCGGCGAAGCCATTTCGATCGCCACCCTGACGCGCAAGGCCTCGGCAGACTTGCAGTCCCGTACCGACGTCAGCAGCCGTGCGATGGTGCGAGCGGGCGGCACCGTTGCTACGACGTCGGGTCGGCCCGACGACGCCTGCGTGGCGCGGCGCCTTCGGGTCGCCCATTCCGTCACGACGCGTTGGCTGCCGCCGTACCCTGCGTCGCGCAGGCGTCGCCACAGTTCGGCACCGTTCCGGCACCCTCCGTCCCAGTCGGCGTTCAACCGCTCCCGCCCAACGGTCGAGCGTGGTCTCGCGCGACCGGAACACGTCGTCGCGGGTCCCGGCCAGGATGCGGCGGACGGTCTGGCGCGACACGCCGGTCGTCCTGACGATGCCCTTGATGCTCCGGCCCTGGCGATGCAGGTTTCGGACCGTCCCGTTCACCTCGTCGCATCGGTGTTGAGCCCGACGGGTGTTACCAAAAGATCTTATCCGATCCAAGGCGTTGTCAGGGGTTGGCTCGGCCAGCTAGCCACCTTGCATGAGGCACGACATGAAAGCCATGCGCCTACGATCTCCCGGCGGTCTCGATAACCTCCAGCCCTTCGACCTCGAAGCGGCGCGTGAACCAGGCCCTGGGGAAATCCGTGTGCGCCTGCACGCCTCCTCGCTGAACTATCATGACTACGGCGTGGCGAGTCGCCCTGAGTGGAAAGCCGATGGGCGCATTCCAATGTCGGACGGCGCCGGTGTCATCGAGGCCCTCGGCGCGGGCGTAGATGAGTTCGCAATCGGCGACCGCGTCGTATCCTGCTTCTTCCCGACCTGGGAAGGCGGACCCGCAACGATCGGCGACTTCGCCACCGTGCCGGGCGATGGCGTCGATGGCTATGCGCGGGAAGCTTTCACCGGGCCCGCTCCCTGCTTCACGCTGGCGCCACGCGACTACAGCCACGCCGAGGCCGCAACCCTGACGACCGCCGGCTTGACGGCGTGGCGGGCCCTGGTGGTCGAGGGTGGGATCAAGGCCGGCGACAGCGTGCTGGTTCTTGGCACCGGCGGCGTCTCGATCTTCGCGTTGCAGTTCGCCAAAGCCATGGGCGCCACCGTAATCGTCACCTCATCGTCTGACGCAAAGCTCGAACGTGCCCGCGCCATGGGCGCCGATGCGACGGTCAACTACAAGGCTCAACCCAAATGGGGGTTACAGGTACGCGAGCTGACGAACGGGCGCGGCGTTGACCACGTGGTCGAGGTCGGCGGGCCCGGTACGCTGCCGCAGTCGATCGAGGCGGTCCGGATCGGCGGTCGCATCGTGTTGATCGGCGTGCTCACGGGACGGGGTGGCGAAATCCCTACGGGCGCCTTCATGCTGAAGCAGGCCCGGCTCCAAGGTGTCATCGTTGGCAGCCGGCGCGAACAGCGCGACATGGTGCGCGCGATCGATGCCTCCGGCCTCAAGCCCGTTATCGACAGAAGCTACCCGCTCGAGGGGCTGGCTGATGCTTTCCGCTACCAGGAGCAAGGCGTCCATTTCGGCAAAATTTGCCTGGAGTTTTGAGGCAGTATCGACAAACGCCGCGGCAGAATGCGAGCACGGTCAAGACCCTGTATCTCGTTCGCTCGCAGTCCACCCTTGAGCTTGTCAAGCTGCAGCTCCGGTTTCTGGTCAAGGGTTAAAACCCTGGCGTATCCGACAAATGATGTTCCCGTAACCTGTTGAATGGCCGCAAACGGGAACGCTGAATAAAAGAACTACTTTCGGGAGTAACCAGCCACAAGGGGAACTCTGAATCACAGTTCACGAGCGCCCGGTCATTCGACCATAAAGAGCCTGTCGACGAGCAGCGCCGTGCGCTTGTCACGGGCGCCGCGCCTGATCCGGCCCGCTCGCTCCAGCTCGGCCAGCCCATGAAGCGCCGACCAGAATGTCTCGGTCGCGACCTCGTCATCCTTCCCTGCCGGCGTGACAACTGCCGCCAGAGCTGCAAAGGCGGCCCTCAATTCCGGTTTCGTGTCAGCGTCCGCGAAACGCAGACCGTTCGGCATTGTGAACATGGCTTCGTAGAGCGCCCGATGCTCACACGCGAAGCCAAGATAAGCGGTGGAGACGTTGCAGAGCGCCGCTCGACGATCGGCCGATGGGTGAGCCGCCTCGCGAAGCGCCGTTGTGAGTTCCCGGAAACCCTCGACGGCCACGGCCGCCACAATCGCGTTCCTGTTCTCGAAATGCGCGTAGAGCACCGGTTGGCTGTACTCGATCTCCTCCGCGAGGCGGCGGATCGTGACGGCGCTCCATCCCTCACGTGCCGCGATCAGCCGTGCCGCCGCAGTGATGCGGCGTTCGCGTTCGGCCCGCTCCCTGCCTTTCCTTTCTGCGACGCCCACTTGTGACTCCCACGTCAGATTCACGACACTATAACGTGACTTGAAATACTAGCAACGTTAGATTACGTAGCTGTCAAAGAGGAGACGTGCATGCACTGGTTTTCCAACGGAGTTGCCCTGCTAGCCGCGATTGGGATCATCGCCATCGGCATCATGTATCTTCTTCAACCGAGGGTGATGACTTTCAACTTCGGGCTGCCGCTCCCCGAAGAAGGGCGGAATATCGTCTGGTGGCTGCGCCTCAAGGGGTCACGCGACATCGTTTCAGGGCTCGTCGTGCTGGCCTTGATGGCGTGGGGCAGCCCGTATCTGCTCGGCATCGTCCTGCTGATCGAGGCGATCATCCCGACCGGCGACATGTCGCTCATCCTCGCCGCGAAGGGCTCGACCAAGACCGCTCTCGGCGTCCACGGTGGCACGGCCGCGCTGATGATCCTGGGTGCAATCCCCTTGCTCATGGGAGCGGCTTGAGATGCTGCACAGCCACTCGATCTGGCTTTGGTACGCGGTTGCCGTCCTGATGCTCGTCGATGCGGTCGGATATACGTTCGGCGCGATCGGCCCGATCCGACGCGCGCTGAACCCCACCGAGCCCTACTGGCAGAAGCGGCTTCTCCTGAACCTGATGCTCGCCAACCAGGGCCTGTATCTCGGCGCGGCCATCCCGCTCGTCGGCGCGGTCATCGAGACTCTGCAACGGGGCATGGCGTTCGCGCTCTTCGGGCTGACGCTTGCGACCTGCATTTACACGCTGGTGACCGTCCCGCTCTTCACTCCGCGCGACACAGCGTTCCTGCACATTCCGCTCTCTTTGGCGCCAGCATGAAAGGCTTCGAGCAATTCGGTTACGCACCGGCCGTTCGAGCGGGCAATCTGCTTTACCTCTCCGGCCAGATCGGGCGAAGGGCGGACGGCTCGTTCCCTGAAGACATCCACGACCAGGTGGATCTCGTATTCCAGCGCACATTCGAAATACTGGGCTGGGTAGGCCTCACGAAGGACGATCTGGTGGAGATCAACAGCTATCACGTAGACCTTCCAAACACGCTCGAGCCATTCCTCGAAGTAAAAAGTCGGTATCTTACATCAAACTTCCCTGCCTGGACGGCGCTCGGCGTTGCTGCTCTTGCACTTCCACAAATCAGGATTGATATGCGAAGCGTTGCGGCGTTTCCTGAATAACCGCAGGTTGGCTGTCTCTCAGACCCACTCCAGCGGTTCATGCGACCATTCGGACGCTGGCCGTTCCCGGAACGAACATGTGCGGGAATGACCGCAGGTCCAAAATTATGCGCTAGGCGCATAGCTTACGCAGCCTCAATGGATCTCGGCTGGTGACCGGTGGCAGGCAAGTGCTACGGCCATTGTCGACCCAAGTAGGGCGTTGAGAGGCGCTCGTCGCCCGCTCCAGAGCGGACACTCAATGCTACGTCCATCACGGGGGCCAAACGGTCGAGCTATGCGTTCATGTTGGATCGTTATGGGTACACGTCAAGCTAACTGCTACGTTGGCCTGGTTTCGACGTCGGGTGGACCTCGACGATCACCTTGATGTCCGCACTGCTCGACACCTTCGTCGTGATGGGGCCTTCGACCGTGGTCGTATGTTGGGCAGGGGGCGCCGAGTGTTCCGCGGCCTGTGCCGTCTGGAACAGGGGGAGGCCGGCACATCTATCCGTACGGCCTATTTGTCACCGTCACAGGCATGGATCGTGGGACGGTTGTCCGACCGAAGAGTGAACGTGGGAAGCGTCCCCCCTGCGGCTTTGTCGGCCCGACGTTCCGAGCGTGTCGCCAGTGGGCGGGGGCTCACCACAGACCTCAAGAGGGCCATTGACAGAAACTCTACATATGTTGTTTATGCGACATGCCGCGCAAGCCGAATAGCTCTCGTCAAGCCCGTATCCTCCTAGCCGTCTTTCTAAACCGCTTCCAGCAGTGGCGGCACGGGTACGATCTCTCGAAGGAGACGGGCCTCAAGTCGGGCACGCTGTACCCTCTGCTAATCCGCCTGTGCGAGCAGGGCCTCCTGGAGGCAGTCTGGCAGGAGCCGGACCGTCCTGGCCTGCCGCCGCGCCATGCGTACAGGCTAACGGCACAAGGGCTGGCGCTGGCCCAGGAGCAAGCCCGAGACGCGGGACAGGCCACGCCAGCCGGCTGTATTGGAGCACTCACATGAGGATCGGACCGGTTCGCTGGAGGTGGTTCGCCGTCGTGCTTGTGAGACACGCCGCCGCCGTCCTGCCCCCTGGCAGTTCGGTGTGGGCCGCGGCGATGATGAGGGAAACCGACCACATCGAGGACAACCTTGATGCTGTAATATGGGCCTCCGGCTGTGTAGCGACCGCCTATCGCAGGCGGCTATCTTCAGCATGGCGAACCGAGTCAGGAAGAATTCTTGGCCGCTGTGTAGCCTGCACAGCCGTGATGGGCATTCTCTGCCTCGGTGCGCTCAATACCGCGTTTGGTAAAACGGGGTCAGGCCAGCCCGTCTTCCAGCAGGCGACCTGCGACTTGCCATTGATGCCGCCGGACGTTGCGCCCCGTGTCGAATGCGGCACCGTCGACGTGCCCCGCAATTACGACAGGCCCGACCTTGGGGTGTTCAGATTGGCCGTCGTCTTGATCAGGAGCGCGCAGCAGCCCGCGTTGCCCGACCCTGTCGTCTACATCAGTGGCGGTCCGGGCTCGCCGTTGACCAAATACGCGAGCTACCAAGCCCAGCACCCGTACGCCCCCGCCCGCGATCTCATCCTCGTGGACCAGCGCGGAATGGCGCGTTCGGAGCCAAGCCTTTGCCCGGAGGTCGCCGGCGAACTTCTGGGTACCACGTTCGCTGTGGCGGACACTATAACCCCCGAGACGCAAGATCGGCGGCGGGCCTTGTTCATGGCGTGCCGCGACGCGGCGAAGGCACAAGGAATCGACCTCAACGACTTCGGAACGAATGTCACAGTGGAGGATTTCGAGCAGGTTCGCCAAGCGCTCGGTGTCGCCCATTGGAACGTCGTTGGCACTTCCTACGGTACGACGGTCACGATGACGTTGATGGCGCGCCATCCCGACCCGATCCGATCGGCCGTGCTGGATTCCGTGTACCCGCCTGACCTCGTTCTCCCCCCATGGTCGGCCAGAGTCGCCGCGGCCCGAACAGCCTTCTTCGGAATGTGCGAACAGGACCCAGCTTGTGCGACCTCATTCCCTGACCTTGCCGGACAATACCAGCAGACGCTGGAGCGACTATCCCATACGCCTATGATGATTTCCGTGCCGGCCTCGATGCACCAGCCGAACAACCAGGCTCCGCTCACCGCCTCGTTGTTCGAGGTGATTGTCGCTCTGCGCCTATATTACTCGGAAAATTACTCAAATCTGCCAAAGATGATCGCCACGGTCCACGACGGCAAGGCGGACGATTTCAGCGCGGCTCTTGCCGCCGTTCTATCAGGAGCAGCGGATGCGAACGATCCTGCCCAAATGGCAGTCGAATGTCGCGACCGCCCACACCTGCGCGAGCCTGCGCCCGCTGGCGCGGAAGCACTGGACCAGATCGGTGATCACGGCATTTGCTCCGGCTGGTCCGAGCTTGGGCCCCCCCCGGTCATCCCGACGGGTACGGACATCCCAACTCTGGTCTTGGGTGGCCAGTTCGATCCGAATGCCAGCCTGCCACTCAGCCGGCATGTCGCAGAATTGATAGGGAGCCACGCACGCTGGGTCGAGTTCCCGCTCATAGGCCACAGCATCCGGCACAGAAGCCCGTGCGCCACCGCGATCGTGGCGGCGTTCATCGACCGGCCGGAACAGGCGCTGGACACATCATGCACGAGGCGCACCAAGCCCATCCAATTCTTGTCACCATGAAGTCACGCCCCCTCCGCCCTTGCCGGGTGATGGGGCCGTCCTGGGCCTGCGCTGCGGCACTCATAGCCTCTGTGTGTGCGACAGCGAGGGCTCAGCCTCCCCTTGCGGAGTTCGTGCCTTCCTACATCGCGGGATCAAGGGACGCCGAGAGGCGCTTCATGGGCGGCACGGAGATACGGGCCCTGGCCGCGCACAATGGCAAGCTGTTTGCCGGCAATGGCTACTGGAAGGACCGACCAGGGTCGGACGGCACGCCCGGCGCCCAAGTCCTCGTCCTCGACGGGCCAGGGGCCGAGTGGCGAGTCGATGCGGCCTTTGCCGATCTCCTACCCAGCGGACGGCGGCGGCACTTAGCGGTTTCGGCCTTGTCCGAAGCGACATTCCTCGCGGACGGCCGCGGCGTGCCGCTACCCACGCCTCATACCGTCCTACTCGCTTCAACGTGGGACGTGACGGGCACCCGCACTGTGTTTGTGCGCGACGATGCCACGGGCACCTGGTCGGGGACAGTGCTGGCCCAGGACCGTCCGGGGCCTCGGTTCCTGCCGCAGATTAGGGCGTTCGGCACTCATAAGGACCGCAGCACGGGGGTGGACTTTGTGTTCGCCGGGGACACGCGCGGCGTGTTCAGCGGCGTCCATGACCCGGGTGCGGCCGGCAGCATCCGTTGGAATAGCACGCCCGAACTACCCATCACTGTGGCCTCGTCGGACGGCTTCCCTGGATTAGCTGGCCGCGTGAGGATCAGCGGCTTTGCCGAGGCGGATGGTCAGGTGTTCGCCGCGGTCGGCCAGCAGGTGTGGGTGCGCCAGGACGGCTCCAGCCCAACGTGGCGACTGCTTTACACGAACCCGTCCCCCGCCTTTTCGGAAACCGGGCTGCGAGGCCTGACGGCAGTGGCGGAGACCGGGGGGGAAGCCCTGCTCGCGGTCATCGAGGGGCAGAACTCCCGCATAGTCCGCATCGATCCCGAAACAGGGACCGAAACGACGGATTTGGATCTCGCCGGCTTCCTCAACGATGTCTGGCATACGCGGGTCAGCTACGTGATCGGTGCCTACAACGACATGGCGCGGCTTGCCGTGCCGGGCGACGGAGATGCCTTGGTGATCGGCTTGGAGGCGTTCATTCCAGCAGCCGCGCCACGCCCGCCCGGGCACAAGCTGCTGGACGTGAACCATGGGTTGGAGGCCGGGGCATGGTTCCTAGTTCGGCACCCCGAGGGACGGTACGAACTGCACGATGTTCCGCCGGCTTCGGCTCCCACCGGCTCCGACCTGGTAGCAGTCAGGGTAGCCTGTGCGTCGCCCTTTCCC
>CAXUOD010000226.1:0-7995 GCA_964252585.1 uncultured Lichenihabitans sp.
TTTTCACTAACGACGAACGTATGGGGTATAGTAGAAATTTCATGAAGGCCGCATCGCTATGCTGCGACGATTTGATAGCGTTCTGCGATCAAGATGATCTGTGGTACTCCAGCATACTACAAGTATCAATGCAGAAAGTTGAAGATCTGATGGTTCTTCTCACCTACCATGCCGTCGATTTGGTGGACGCCGAAGGTCACTTTCTTAGGACTTTACAAACCGTGATCCGGGAACTCCGTTGATAAAATACATCGGTCGATCTACGCAGTTGGTGGATACGCTAATCGCAAACCGTGGTCGTTCGGCAGAAAGACGCTTCTCGCAGACATAGATATTAGCCAGACTTGAAATCCTTGTTCTAGTGTAAGCTGCGCAATCGCGTTCCGACAAGTAGCGCCTTGTCTGACCTTCCTGTTGCCCCATGCCGAGATGTTCGATTGCAATTACTCATCGACCCAGCACCGTGCGCGCAAATGTTATACCAGTGAAGCGCGGTGGAATCAGCTTCGCAGCATCGCGCCAGCGGTTCGCCCGTGCGAGGCGCGCAGCAACCGCGGAATAGAGGCGCTTCAGCTCCTGTCGATTGCTTGGTGTCAGCCAATGCGTGAGGGCAAAAGCTCGACGGATGTAAGCCACGTCCTGCTCGTCAGGCAAATAATGGCGGAACTCGATCCACTGCAGCATCTTCGCCGCGACAGCGGCCTCGAAAAAGAGGCACTCGTCATCGGACAGGTCGGTGCTCGCAAGGGCGACCATCTTGGCAAGGCTGCTGGCCGACCTAAACTCCCCCATCCTGTTGTACTCGAACGCAAGGTCAGCGCGGCCAGCCTTCCTTCGCTGCGCCGATATGGCAATCTTCTGCGTGCAGGTGGCGAGCGCACGGCCGTTGATGAGCGATGTTCCGGTCGTGCTGTCATGCAGCCGATAGGAGCCAACGATCGCGTCGAGATTGACGACGTCGCCGAGTTCAAGCAGACGCCACGTGAGGTCGGTGTCCTGTCCCGTGCCGACCTCACGGTAGCCACCGACCCGCTCCAATGCGGAACGCCGCCACATCGAAAATGGCGAACACAGCGGTTCACGCGATGGCACCCAATGGGGATCAGCGAGTTCGGGCGGGGGAAATCGTGAAACCGTACGGATTGGCCGACCTTCGGCATCTATATGCCGGGCCACGCCAGACACGGCCACACAGCCCGGATGAACGTCGAGGTAGGCAGCCAGCCGGGCCACACGGTCTGGCTCCGACAGGTCGTCGGCGTCGAGTTGAGTGACGTAGGTCGATGAGGCGGCCGCAAGCGCAGCATTGCGGGCCGCGGCGGTACCCCGGTTCTGTTGTCGCAAAACGACGATACGCGGATCTTTCCTGGCGATGGCGGCGAGCAGGTCGGCCGTTCCATCGGTCGAGCCATCGTCGACAACAAGGACGCGCAGGTCGGTGTGCGTTTGCCGTTGCAGTGATCCGAGGGCGTCGCCGATGGTTCGGGCAACGTTGTAGGCCGGCATGATGACGTCGATCTGGACCATGCGTGGTATATGCTCCTCATTCGGGCAGGAAGCGCGCGGCCATCATTGGAGGTGGCCGGCTCCAGAACTCCGCAACCTGACGTGTCTTGCCCCGCGTTAAGCGCAAATTCTACGCCACAGACGGAGGGCACCGAATCGCTCGCACGCACACACTCTCGTGGGAAACTTCCGGCGCCGAAAATTGCCAAGCTGAGGCTGAGTCTTCTCCGGTGTTTACGTGGCTGCCGAGACAGTCGCGGCGCAAGTTCTTCGACGTCCCTGCCGCCGCCAACTCTGCGTCCACCCGCGAAGCCCTGGAGCGGAGATCGGCGCTGACCCGGTGGGCGCAGCTGGCCTGGGGCCACGCCAAGCGGAGCATGGTGGGTGGACAGCGAAGGGGGCGCTGACCCCGCGTCTTCGATGATGGCAGGATCGCGCCCTCGACAACAACCCGGCCGGGCGGGCGCTGCGGGGCGTTGCGATCGGGCGCAAGAACTACCTTTTCGCCGGCTCGGACCGGGGGTGCCGATCGCGCCGCCGCCCTTTAAAGCCTCATCGAAACGGCCAAGCTGAACGGCCTCGAGCCGGAAGCCCATCTCCGCGACGTGTTGGGTCGGATCGCCGACCATCCCGCCTCCAAGCTGGCCGATCCGCTGCCATGGCGCTGGAAGCCGCTCGAACCCGTAGCTCAGGCCGCCTGACCGGGCCAGTCACCGAGCGCTTACGCAGGAGCTGAAGTACCCGAGATCCAGCCTCCGGCTCGCGGGTAGTTGGCCAGCGAGCTCGCTCATGCATGATCTGCCAGAAAGAAGAGCAGCAGTTCCCTCACATCCTGCAGATCGCGAGTGACCTCGCCCAGATCGTGCGCATCAGACAGCCCCCCAGCGTCTGGCAGCGATCCTATCGCCGAGAGCCACATCTGCAAGGTACTGGTGTTCTGACCGGGACAGGGGAATCCCACGGAGACGGTGTTGGCACGATGGAGATCATGCGCCGGAGGGGACCAGTCGAAGCTAACGGTGTGGCGCTGGCGGGCGCGCTACGCGTCCGCGACGTCGGTGCGGGTGGAAGCGCCACAGTTGCCGCTCCGGATGGCCGCAGCGGCGCTCAGAACGCCTCGGCCGCAACCGCCATGACGGTGTCTGCACCCGACGTGATCCGGGCGAGACGGGTTGCCGTGCCGGGCATCAGGCGCTCCATGAAGAACCGTCCCGTCAGCAGACGGGTCTCCCGCCGCGCGTCGCCCGGATCGTCCGACATCTTCAGTGCCGCCTTGGCCATGCGGGCCCACATATAGCCCAGGGCCACGAGACCGAAGAGGTGCATGTAATCCGTCGAGCCCGCCCCCGCGTGGTCGGGGTTGCTGGTCGCATGCTGCATGAACCACATGGTGGCTTTCTGCAGGTGATCGAGACCGGTCGCGAGCGGGATCCGATAAGGCGTCATGTCGGCGTCGTCCGCCTCGGCCTTGAGAAAGGCGCCGATCTCGGTCGTGAACCGCATAAAGGCACGGCCCCCGTTGCGGGGCAGCTTGCGCGCGACGAGGTCCAGGCCCTGGATGCCGTTGGCGCCCTCGTAGATCGTGGCGATCCGCGCATCGCGCACGAACTGCTCCAGCCCCCATTCGGCCACATAGCCATGGCCACCCAACACCTGCTGGGCGTCCAGGCAGTTCTGCAACCCGAAATCGGTCAGCACACCTTTCAGCACCGGCGTCAGCAGCCCGAGATGATCCTCGGCGCTCTCCCGTGTCCTGGCATCGGCCGAGGCCTTCAAGAGGTCGGCCTGAATCGCGGTCCAGAGGATCAGCGCACGGCCTGCCTCGTTCACGGCCCGGATTCCGAGCAGCGTGCGGCGGATATCGGGATGGACGATGATCGGGTCGGCCGGGCGTTCCGGCGCCTTGGCACCGGTCAGGGCGCGGCCCTGGAGCCTGTCCTTGGCGTACGCCGCGGCATTCTGGTAGGCGACCTCCCCCATGGCGAGGCCCTGGTTGGCGACGCCGATGCGCGCTTCGTTCATCATGACGAACATCGCCTGGAGACCGCGGTTGGCCTCGCCCAGGAGCTCCCCGCCGGCACCGTCGTAGTTCATCACGCAGGTCGGGTTGGCGTGGATCCCCATCTTGTGCTCGAGGGCGCCGCAGGAGAGCCCGTTGCGACCTCCGACGCTTCCATCGGCCGAGACCGAGTGGCGCGGGACGATGAACAGCGACAGGCCTTTGGTACCGGCCGGCGCGCCCTCTATGCGGGCCAGGACGAGATGGACGATGTTCTCGGCCATGTCGTGCTCGCCGGCCGAGATGAAGATCTTCTGCCCATGCAGGGCGTAGCGGCCGTCCTCCTGGGGAATGGCGCGCGTCCTGATCAGACCGAGGTCCGTGCCGCAGTGCGGTTCGGTGAGGTTCATGGTTCCGGTCCAGCGGCCGGACGCGAGGGGCGGTCCGTAAAGCGCCTTCTGGGCCTCCGAGCCGTGCGCCATCAGGGCCGCATAGGCGCTTTGGCTGAGGCCCGGAAACATGCTGAACGCCATGTTGGCAGAACAGCAGAATTCATGCATCGCGGTAGCCAGGACGAACGGCAGTCCCTGGCCGCCGTGATCGGGCGAGGCCGTCAGCCCCGGCCACCCTCCCGCGACATAGCGCCCGTAGGCTTCCTTGAACCCGGCCGGCGTCGTGACGGTCGCGTCGGGTTGCCTCAGGCAACCTTCGCGGTCGCCGATCCGGTTGAGCGGTTGGAGCACCTCGGAGGCGAAGCGCCCACCTTCCTCCAGGATGGCGGCGATGACGTCGGGCGAAGCGTCGGCGAAGCTCGGGAGATTGCCGTGGCGTTCGATGCCGAACACGTCCCGCAGCAGGAAGAGCACTTCGTCGACGGGAGCCGAGTAGCTGGGCATGGCGGGCTCGGTTGGAGGCTGGGCAAGCCATGCGCCGGCTCGCATGCTCCAACCTTGACATGCGGACAAGCGCGCCGGCTCGGAAGACGCGAGGGCCCTCGCCGGACAGGTTCAGGCCCGTGGAGGCTGCCGGGCCAAAGCGTCGTTTAAAAGGCGCGACTGGTCCAGACACAGATTCATCTGTTTGGATCAGTCGGCCCACCTGGAGACGGTGCACCCAAGCGGCCTCGCGTGGCGAAAGCTATGATCGATTCGGCTTATCGAAGCGAAATCGATCTGCTTCGCATCTTGCGTGTCAGCGGACGTGTAAGCCTGCTCATGATCCCTGGCGACATGGCGTCGCGTGGGGCAGGTGAACGAGTTCGCCGAATCAGGGTCCGGCGAGACGGGCTTGCGCAGCCTGCAGTTCGCCGATCGCCATCTCGAGGCTGCGGCGTTGTCGCTCCAGATGCTCGATCTGGGCCGAAATCTGGTCCCGGTCGAGAGCGAAGGCCGGGCTTTCCGCGCTGCTCCGCTCGGCGAAGCGGATGATTTCCGTCAGGGTGAATCCCAGACGTTTCGCGCGCAGGATCATGTCGAGCCTTTGACGCTCGGATGCGCCGTAAAGGCGCGTGCTCCCGTCGCGTCGCGGCGACAGGAGGCCGCGGTCTTCGTAGAATCTCAACGTGCGCTGGCTGACGTTGAACGTCCGCGCCATGTCGCCAATGCTCATCAGGCCCTGAAGATCGGAGCCGAGGCCCAGCCTAGGGTTGCCGAGAGAGGGTAACGGTTTCGAAGTCACGCAAGACCTCCCATCGAGGCCAGTCTGTCAGTGAGCAAGCGAATTCTATCTGTGATCATCGCAATAGGCGACTAGCAGTTGTGCAATCGGTGCGCAAGCCCCTGTGAGCGGAACGTACCCGGTTGGCGATGGATGGTGGCTCGTTGCACCAGATCCGGAAGACCTCACGCCCCGCCGAGCGGGCCACACCTCCTCGTTCTCGGAATCAGGCCGTCCGACCGCACCGCCGATCGGAGACATCGTGTCGAAATCGCCCAGCTTAACGGGTTGTTTACCGTGTCGGACGAAAGTTCGGTCCATGGGGACGGGACATCCGTTCTGTTCATGCGGGATCTGCGCTCGCCGTTAGACCTCGGCACCCCGTGAGGCTTCAGTGACAGGCTTCGGTCTGCGGGTGCGACGATGAACACAACGGTTCCGTGGAGCATCAGAGATGTCAGCGACGACACGCGCGAAGCCGCCCAGGAGGCGGCACGCCGATCCGGCCAGTCCCTCGGTGACTGGCTCGACGGTGTGATCGCGGAGCAAGCGGCCAAGCGGAAGGACCCCCGCAACGATCATCGGGCCGAAATGGAGGCCATCGCGGCGCAGCTCGCCCGCTTCACGACGGAACCCGCACCTGCCAACGCGCGCGACCTGTCGAGACCGTCCGAGCGTTCCCTCGACGATCCCGTGCGGTCACCCGCCTTCGACCCCAGGACTGCGATCCGCAACGCGGTCGCCGAGATCGAACGGCGTCAAGCCGATCTCGACAGGGCCGATGGCCCCAGGCCCCTGCCCCAGCAAGACGGCTTGCGCGGCGACCTGATGGGCGGAACGACGCTCGGCGACCGGACCGCCTCGCGCCAAGGAACGGCGTCCCGCGACGCGTCTTCGGAGGATTGGCGCGATCGCTCCGGCCCGCGCCGCGACGGTGCGAGCCTGTCTTCCGAGGTCACGCGGACCTTTGCCCGTTTCACGCGCGATCTTCAGGACGCCATCCACGCCTCCGACGTCCGCCCACAGGTGGACGATATCGATCGGCAGTTGCGTCGGATGGGCCGGACCATGGACGGGCTCACCGCCGGCTTGCCGAGCAGCGACGCCATCACCAAGATCAGCGACCAGACCCGGGAAGTGCGCGACCTCCTGACAGCCGCGGCCGAACGCTCGCCTTCCCTGATGAATGTCGAAGGGCAGGTCGCGAAGCTCGAAGCGCGGCTCGGTGCGCTCGCCGCGACGCCCCAGACCCTCACGCCCGAACTCGCCGGCACCTTGGCCGAGGTTCGCGCGCTGCTCGACAGCTTCAAGCCCGGTGCCGCTCTCTCGTCGCTCGAACAGCGCATCAGCGATCTGACGCGGCGTATCGAGCGGGGTGTCGAAGCCGGCACGTCGACGCAATTGATCGAGGGCCTGAGCCGTCGGGTCGACGAGATCCATACGTCCCTGCGCTCGCAACTCGCCGATGCGGCCGTCGACACGCGGCCTCTCGAAGGACTCGTTCGCGGCATAGCGGAGCGCATCGGGCAGGCCCGGGAAGCCTCGTCGGATTTTCAGCATCTCGAAGCCGCGATGCGCGAGATGGCGACCCGCATCGACAACGCTCCGCCTCATCTCGACCGGGGCGGCGTGCAGGCCATCGAGGCCCAGATCACCCGCCTGGCCGACCGGCTCGATCGATCCGAATCGAGCCTGAAGGCGCTCGACGGAGTGGAGCATTCGCTGGGGGAATTGTTCTCGCAGTTCGAAGTCACCCGGCAGGTCGCGATCGACGCGGCGGAAACCGCGGCCCGCACGGCGGCGCGCGACACGCTGCGGGCCGCGCTGCAGAGTCCTTCCCTGGCGCAACGCGGTCCGGAGGTCACCACCGGACTGGCCGATCAGATGACCCGCAGCATCGACGATCTGCGCGCCTTGCAGGATCAGTCGGACCGGCGAAACCAGTCCATGCTGGCCGACATCCATCAGACCATGGATCGGCTGACCCGGCATATTTCGGCTCTGGCCATCGCGCCGCCGTCTGCCTCGGCCGAAGCTCGCGCGATGTCCCCGGGATCTGCGGCGAGCGATGCCGCGACACGCCGGCCCGAGCCTTCGGCCGAGCAGGTGGCCGCGCTCAAAGCCGAGGAGGCGTCGACGCGGCTGAACCGGGCGCGCCTGTCGGAGACACGGGTCGCCGAAGCACGCCCGACGGCTGCGCGGACCGCCGACGGCGCCCTGCGGGCCGAGGAGCGGGCAGCGCGGGTCGAGCTCGATCCGGCCGACATGCTGATCGAACCCGGCGCGGGTCGCGCGCAGCTGTACGGCCGCGCGGAGCCGCAGTTCTACCGGGGGGCGCACGGGGCGGAGCCCCAACACCCCGCGCTGGCCCGCCCCGCCACGCCGGCCGGACCGGGCGATGCCGAAGGGCCCGCGAGCTTCATCGCGGCTGCGCGAAGGGCCGCGCGCGCCGCTCAGGCGTCCGCCGCGACACAGGCTTCGGCGAAGGTCGTCGACCGCCGTCCCCCGCCCGAGACAGGCCCTACCGGCGGGACCTCGACGCTGGCACGGGTCAAGGCCTTCCTGGCGCAACGCCGCCGACCGATCCTGCTCAGCGTCGCCGCCCTGGTGCTGCTCGTCGGGGCATTGGAAGTCGTGAAAATCAGCATCGACGGACCCGCCGGCCGCGCCGGATCGCTGGAAACCACGATGCCCGACTCGGGCCGGTCGCGCATCGCGAGCCGCCTCGACGGAGCGTCGCACCCAGTTCAGGACAATAGTTCAGGGCCGGGCGAAACCGGACAGGAGACCGCGGCGGCTTCGGCTCCGGCCCTTCCGGCGGCTCAGCCGCCGAG
>CAXUOD010000227.1:0-1712 GCA_964252585.1 uncultured Lichenihabitans sp.
GGTTCGCCGGACTGCCGGAATCGAAGGCGCGCGGCTACCTGCCGGGACGTTTTTCGTTCAACGTCAAGGGTGGCCGATGCGAGGCTTGCCAGGGCGATGGCGTCATCAAGATCGAAATGCACTTCCTTCCCGACGTCTACGTCACCTGCGACGTGTGCAAGGGCAAGCGGTACGGTCGCGAGACGCTGGATGTGAAATACCGCGACCGTTCCATTGCCGACGTGCTCGACATGACGGTTGAGGAAGCGGCCGTCCTGTTCAAGGCCGTCCCATCGATCCGCGACAAGATGGACACGCTGGCCCGCGTAGGCCTCGGCTACGTCAAAGTAGGCCAGCAGGCCAATACGCTGTCGGGTGGCGAGGCGCAGCGGGTCAAGCTGTCGAAGGAACTGGCCCGCCGCTCGACCGGCCGAACGCTCTATATCCTCGACGAGCCCACCACTGGGCTGCACTTCGAGGACGTGGCCAAGCTGCTGGCCGTGCTTCAGGAGCTCGTCGACCAGGGCAATACGGTCGTGGTGATCGAGCACAATCTCGAGGTCGTCAAGACGGCCGACTACATCGTCGACCTCGGACCGGAAGGTGGTGACGGGGGAGGCCGGATCGTGGCGACCGGCTCCCCCGAGGAGGTGGCGCGAAACCCGGCCAGCCACACGGGACGATTCCTGCGCAACGTCCTGGCGCGGCGTCCGATCAGAACCGCGGCCGAGTAGCGCCTCGGCTCCGCCTGTACGGCGTCCCACCCTCGTTGTGCATTGCAGCATCCGAGCCGCACTGAGCCTCTATGCGGCGCTGAATCGCTGTGCATGTTCAATCTCGACATGGTCGACGGAGCGGCTTCCTGCGCATAAGTCATGCAACAGACACATAACCGACACGTTGATGAACCGGTGTTCAGGCGCGATAATGTGAATCTGAGAAGAATCCTTAACGAAGCGATAAGCTGTGCATGCGTTCATTGCATGGCTGCCACATTCGCCCGACCCTACTCACGGCGTCGAATCCGCGTATATTGCACTGCATCAAAGGTCGTGTTCGCCCCGGCAAATCGACGGGACGCGCGGAGACAAGGAACCTTTCGATGTTGAACCTGATCAGTAGCTGGCGCCGCGAGCGCGCCGCCGTGAGCCAGCTCTCCCGCTTGTCCGATCGTGGACTCGCCGACCTCGGCATCCAGCGCCAGGACATCAAGACCGTGGCGCGCTTCGCCTCGGCGACGACCCGCGACGAGGTCGCGACGATCGTCGAGCGGCCCAACATCTTCGCCGGTCTGGAAACCAGCCATCCGGCCGTCAATGCCCTCTACCGGCCGACGTCGATCGCGGCCTAAATCCAGTCGTCGAGGGTGGCCCATCCGGCTCATCCTTTGAGCGTACCGTGCCGGCCATTGTGTGTGGGTGGGCACGTCCGAACCGCCTTCAAATCGTGGCATCGGTCGCGGAAGGCTAACAAACCAGGAGAATTCCTATGATGAAGACACTTGCCATCAAGATCGCCGCTTGGCGCCGTTACCGTGAGTCCGTGCGTGAACTGTCGCGTCTGTCGGATCGCGAGTTGAACGACCTCGGTATCGGACGCGCCGACATCCAGACCATCGTGCGCCAGAGCGCGCAGAGCGAAGCCTGAGGGCACGCTCTCCCCTTTTCGCCACGACCCCGCGCCCCCCCCCCCACGGCGCCCGCCGGCGGGGCCGTTTGGGCTGCCCCCCCCCC
>CAXUOD010000227.1:1722-7982 GCA_964252585.1 uncultured Lichenihabitans sp.
GCTCCGGCGGGCGCTCCGTTTTGGAGTGCCCCGCCGGCCTTGCGATCGAGGCGGCGGTTCCGTAGGTCAGGAGGATGTCGAACTCCTCACCTGAACCCATCCACGTCATCGGAGGCGGTCTCGCGGGCAGCGAAGCCGCCTGGCAGATCACCCGAGCCGGCCTTCCCGTGGTCCTGCACGAGATGCGGCCCATGCGGCGCACCGCCGCCCATAAGACCGACCATTTAGCCGAACTGGTCTGCTCGAACTCCTTTCGGTCGGATGACGCGCTCGGCAATGCCGTCGGCGTCATTCACCGGGAAATGCGGCGGATGGGCTCGCTGATCATGGCCTGCGCGGATCGGCATCAGGTGCCGGCGGGTGGCGCACTAGCAGTCGACCGGGACACGTTCTCGGCGGCCGTGACCTCGGCCATCGTCTCCGAACCTTTGATCGACGTGCGCCGCGAGGTGGTGGACGGCCTGCCGCCCGACCATTGGACCGACGTCATTCTGGCCACGGGTCCGCTGACCTCGCCGGGTCTGGCGAGTGCCATCGCGGCACTGACGGGCGAAGAGCATCTGGCGTTCTTCGATGCGATCGCGCCGATCGTCCATCGGGACAGCATCGACTTCGACAAGGCCTGGTTCCAGTCGCGCTACGACAAGGTCGGACCCGGCGGCAATGGGCTCGACTACATCAATTGCCCGCTCGATCACGCAGGATACGACGCCTTCGTCGACGCCTTGCTGACGCGCGAGAAAACCGCCTTCAAGGCCTGGGAGGGTACGCCTTATTTCAACGGCTGCCTGCCCATCGAAGTCATGGCCGAGCGAGGCCGAGAAACGCTGCGGCACGGTCCCATGAAACCCGTCGGGCTCACGAACCCGCGCGATCCCACCGTAAAGCCCTACGGGATCGTCCAGTTGCGGCAGGACAATGCGCTCGGCACGCTCTACAACATGGTGGGTTTTCAGACGAAACTGAAGCATGCTGCCCAGATCGATGTGTTCCGGATGATCCCTGGTCTGGAAAGGGCGGAGTTCGCCCGGCTTGGCGGCCTGCATCGCAACACCTTCATCAACTCACCGCGCCTCCTCGACCGCTCGCTCCGCCTGAGAGCGATGCCGCGCCTGCGTTTCGCCGGGCAGATCACGGGATGCGAGGGCTATGTGGAGAGCGCCGCGGTAGGGCTGATGGCCGGGCGCATGGCGGCGGCCGACCGGCGGGGCGAAAGCTTCGTCCAGCCGCCGCCGACGACCGCCATCGGAGCGCTGCTCAACCACATCACGGGCGGCCATATCGATGTGATCGACGCCGGACCACCGTCGTTCCAGCCGATGAACGTCAATTTCGGGTTGTTTCCGCCGCTCGGCGAGGCGCCGCGATCGGAGACCGGCAGGAAGCTGCGCGGGCCCGAGAAAGCCCAGGCCAACAAGCGCGCCATGAGTCTCCGGGCCGAGCGGGATTTGGAGGCGTGGCTTTGAGAGCGAGGGGTTGGTGTTTTCGCCCGACTTCCTGCTGATCCGGCGCAAAGGCCGTTTCGAAGTACCCAGTGGCGTTGGCCTGGCAACACCTCTGCAGAGATGACCTGGAGCGCCCTTGGAGACAGTCGCGTGCCGTGGCCAGCTCAGGGCGAGAAGCGTCGGTGTTCCGAAGAACCCTCATGCTGAGCGGCCCGAAGGGCCTGTCGAAGCACGCCTTCCCTCATCCGACCCGATGTCCCCCGGGTCACCTCCGCCCGCGGAGTGGGAGAAGGATCACTCACCACATATCGAGGGCGACCCGGGCTTCGTCCGACATGCGGCTTTGATCCCACGGCGGATCGAACACCATATTGACCTTGGCGCCCGCTACTCCGGGCACCGCAGAGGCCGCGGTCTCGACCCAGCCCGGCATTTCGCCCGCCACCGGACAAGCCGGAGCCGTCAAGGTCATATCGATGCTGACGAACTTCGAGTCGTCGATCTCGATCTTGTAGATCAGGCCGAGTTCGTAGATGTCGACCGGGATCTCGGGGTCGTAGACGGTCTTCAACGCCGCGACGAGCCCCTCGGTCAATTGATCGAGTTCGGCGGGTGGGATCGCGGATGCCGGCTCGATCTCCGGGCGGTTCGGCTCTGCGGCGACGGGCGCCGACGTGGCTGCATTCGACATGTCAAAACCCGTTCAAGCGAAGAGCGCTTCTGCCCGTAGAAGGGCGTCGGCCAGGGCATCGACCTCTTCGCGGGTGTTGTAAAGCCCAAAGGACGCCCGACAGGTCGCGGTCACCCCGAACCGCTGGAGCAGCGGCATGGCGCAATGCGTCCCGGCCCGTACCGCCACCCCGTGGCGGTCGATGACGGTCGCGACATCATGCGGGTGGGCATTCTGCATCGCAAAGGACAGGATCGCCCCCTTGTGCTTGGCCTTGCCGAAGATCCGCAGCGAATTGATGCGGCCGAGCCGCTCATGAGCGTAGATCGTAAGATCCTGTTCGTGCGCCCGGATACGGTCGCGCCCGATCTCGCGCATGTAGTCGAGCGCGGCACCGAGACCGATCGCCTGAACGATCGGCGGGGTGCCGGCCTCGAAGCGGTGCGGCGGTGAATTGTAGGTCACGGTCTCGGTCGTCACCACGTCGATCATCTCGCCGCCGCCGTTGAAGGGCGGCAGGGACTCGAGCAAGGCCTTCCTGCCGTAGAGCACACCGATTCCGGTCGGCCCGTAGACCTTGTGTCCCGTGAAGACGTAGAAATCGGCATCAAGGTCGCGAACGTCGACGTCGAGATGGACGGCGCCTTGCGACCCGTCGACCATCACCGGGATGCCGCGCGCGTGAGCGATGCGGATCATCTCCTTGAGGGGCGTGATCGTGCCGAGCATGTTCGACATGTGCGTGATGGCGACGATCTTGGTCCGTGGCGTCAGCGCACGCTCGAAGTCTTCGAGCGAAAGGTTACCCTCGTCGTCGACCCCGATCCACTTCAAAACCGCGCCCTTGCGCTCGCGGTGGAAGTGCCAGGGCACGATGTTGGAATGATGCTCCATGATCGAAAGTACGATCTCGTCGCCCTCTCCGATATGCTTCAGGCCGAACGACGAGGCAACGAGGTTGATGGCTTCGGTGGCCGAGCGCGTGAAGACGATCTCGTCCACCGACTCGGCGTTCAGGAAGGCCCGCACCTTCTCGCGCGCGATCTCGAACGCTTCGGTCGCCGCATTAGCAAGATAGTGCAGCCCACGGTGAACATTGGCGTATTCGGTCTCGTAGGCCGTCACCATGCGGTCAATGACGGCCTTCGGCTTCTGGGCCGAAGCCGCGTTGTCGAGATAGACCAGCGGCTTCCCGTAGGGCTTGAGCGACAGGGCCGGGAAGTCCTGGCGGATCCGGGCGACGTCGTAGGTGGGCTGATCGAGCATGTCGCTTACCTTCCGTGCTGCCGCAGCCACTGCCCGATGCGCTCGCCCATCTCTTGCCGGACCGCCTCGACCTGCACCGCCGCGATCGCTTCCGCCGCAAACGCTTCGAGCAGCAAGGCTTGCGCCTCGCGCAACGGGATACCCCTGGCTCTGAGGTAGAAGAGTTGATCCTCGTCGAGAGATCCGACCGTCGCGCCGTGGCCGCACACGACGTCGTCGGCGAAGATCTCCAACTCCGGCTTGTTGTACATGGTGGCGGCTTCCCCGAGGAAGATCGCCTTCGACAGCATCTTGCCGTCCGTCTTCTGTGCTCCGGGCGCCACCACCACCTTGCCCTGGTAGATCCCGGTCGCTTCATCGTCGAGAATATGTTTGTAGAGTTCGCGGCTCTCGCAATGGGGAGCGGTATGCGTCACGATGATCGTCGTGTCGGCATGACAGCGGCCATCGAGCAACGAGACGCCGTTGAAGTGCGCCGCGGAATGCGGCCCGGCGAATTCGAGGTAAGCCTGCCGCCGTGTCGTACCTGGCGTGGCAATCAGGGTCGTCCCCTCGAAGCGCGCATCGGCACCGAGCCGAACCAGGGTCATGCCGAGGTGCAAGGCCTGCGCCCCGAGCCCGTCGATGCGGGCCAAGTGGTCGAAAGACGCGCCGTCGCCGACCGAGACGACCAGCACCGCATTCGCCGAAGACCGCGCCTCGCCCAAAGCGGCATGGCGCTCGATCACCGTCGCCGAGGAATGGTCGCCGAGCAGCACATAGCTCCGCTCGTAAGTCGCGGCCGGAATTCCGCCGGAAAGAAGCGAAACGATTTCGATCACGGGTTCGACCTTGACCCCCGGCTCGACCTCGACCATGACGCCGCCCTGCAGGAAGGCGGCATTGAGAGCGAGGATCGACTCCTCCGCGCCGAGCGTTTGGGCAGTGGCGAGATCGGCATCGAGACGATCCGAGGATAGCGCCTCGAGCACGGGCGTGACACGGACATGAGGGCCAAGGCCCGAAAGATCGGACAGGTCAGGATTGAAGCAGCCGTCGAGCACCACCAGTCGTACGGCTCCCGGCAGAGCATGGGCCTTCAGGCGCTCTCTCGCTTCCGCCACCAACGCCGCATCGGGCACGGCGGCGGGAGGCAGAGCCTCGCGCAGAATGGTGCGCAGATCGGTATAGTGCCAGCTCTCGAGGTGTCGATTGGGCAGACCCTCGGCCGTGAACCGTGAGAAGGCCGCCTCGCGCCGCGCGGCAGGCTCGTCATTCCCGCGCTTTGCCGCGGCCGACCGGAACTGCTCGACCAGTGCCTGTTCGGCACCGCTGGGGATCTTGAAGCTCATGCCCATGGGCCCGGCCTCACGCCGCATCCGCGACGTAGTCGCGGTAGCCGTTCTTCTCGAGCTCCAGCGCCAGGGCGGCGTCGCCGCTCTTGATGATGCGCCCTTTCGACATGATGTGGACCACGTCCGGCTTGATGTAGTCGAGCAGGCGCTGGTAATGCGTGATGACGAGGAAGCCTCGATCTGCGGCGCGCAAGGCATTGACGCCGTTGGAGACGATCCGCAGGGCGTCGATGTCGAGACCGGAATCGGTCTCGTCGAGGAGCCCGTACCGAGGCTCCAAAAGCGCCATCTGCAGGATCTCCATCCGCTTCTTCTCACCGCCCGAGAAGCCGACGTTCAACGGCCGCTTGAGCATATCGGGGTCGACCTCGAGGCGGGCCGCACCTTCCCGTACATGGCGCATGAAGTCCGGGGTCGACAGTTCGGGCTCGCCGCGCGCCTTGCGCTGGGCATTCACCGAAGCCTTGAGGAACGTCATCGTGGCGACGCCGGGGATCTCGACCGGATACTGGAACGCCAGGAACAGGCCCTTGGCGGCCCGCTCCTCGGGGTCCATCTCGAGGACGTTTTCACCATCGAGCAGCACCTCGCCCTCGGTGACGTCGTAGTCGGCCCGGCCGGCGATCACATAGGACAGTGTCGACTTCCCCGAACCGTTCGGCCCCATGATGGCCGCGACTTCTCCTGGTCGAACCGCGAGGTCGAGCCCATTGAGGATCTTCTTGCCTTCCACTTCGACGTGAAGGTTTTTGACTTCCAGCATTCCGTGAACCTTGTCGTAGATCAGCGGAGCGTCGCCCGAACGGCATTCGCCCCGCAGCAGTGGCGAAGTCAGCCGACGCTGCCTTCGAGCGAGATGGCGATCAGCTTCTGCGCCTCGACTGCGAACTCCATCGGCAACTGCTGAAGCACGTCGCGCACGAAGCCGTTGACGATGAGCGCCGTGGCCTCCTCGGCCGAGAGCCCGCGCTGTCGACAATAGAAGAGCTGGTCCTCGGAGATCTTCGAGGTCGTGGCCTCGTGCTCGAACACCGCCGACGCCGTCTTGGCCTCGATATACGGAACCGTATGGGCACCGCATTGCTCGCCGATCAGCAGCGAATCGCAGTTGGTGAAGTTCCGCGCGTTCCGGGCCTTGCGATGGGCCGAGACAAGGCCCCGATAGGTGTTGTCCGACCGTCCGGCCGCGATCCCCTTGGAGATGATGCGGCTCGTCGTGTCGCGGCCGAGGTGGATCATCTTGGTGCCGCTATCGACCTGCTGCATGCCGTTCGAAATAGCGATCGAGTAGAACTCGCCGCGCGATCCATCGCCCCGCAGGATGCAGGACGGGTATTTCCACGTGATGGCCGATCCGGTCTCGACCTGCGTCCAGGAGATCTTCGCCCGTGCCTCGCGGCAGTCGCCGCGCTTGGTGACGAAATTGTAGATCCCACCCTTGCCCTCGGCATCGCCGGGGTACCAGTTCTGCACGGTCGAATATTTGATCTCGGCGTCTTCCAGAGCCACGAGTTCGACCACTGCGGCGTGAAGCTGGTTCTCGTC
>CAXUOD010000228.1:0-7828 GCA_964252585.1 uncultured Lichenihabitans sp.
CTTGCCCGACAGTTTTTCTCCCGTGCCACGGGGCACGAGGAGCCGGACCGGCCGTTGCGTCGTCAAGGGCACTTCCGTCGACCCGCCGCCATAGACCCGGGCCGTTCCCACGACCTCCCCGGCCGCGAAAAGATCGCGCGGCTCGAAGCTGCGGAACCCCCAATTGAGCAGCTTGAAGGCCTCGTTGGCGCGGTCCCGTGCCGTATGCAGGCCGTTCACCACCACGATCAGCCTCTGGTCGTTCTGGACCGCCGAGCCCACGAGTCCGAAACCGCTCTCGGCGATATCGCCGGTCTTCAGGCCGTCGGCCCCGATGTTCATGGTGAGGAGCGGATTGCGGTTCAGCTGCCGCACCTTGTTCCAGGTGAACTCGCGCTCGCCGAAATAGTGGTAGAAGTCGGGATAGGTGTGGATCACGAAGTTCGCCAGCACCGCCATGTCGCGGGGCGTGACCTTCTGGTTCGGGTCCCCCCTGCCCCATGGATTGGCGAAGGTCGAGTGCTGCATGCCGATCTCGCTCGCCCGGCGGTTCATCAGCGCGGCGAAATTGTCCTCCGACCCCGCGATGCCCTCGGCCAGCGTGATGGCGGCATCGTTGCCCGATTGAATCACGAGACCTCGGATCAGGTCCTCGACCGGAATGCGGCTGTTCAACGCCGCGAACATGGTGGACCCACCGGATTTCGCTCCGCCGTTCCGCCACGCGTTCTCGGAGACCACGAAGGCGTCGTCGAGCTTCAGCCGTCCTTCCTTGATCTCGTGGAAGGTGATCTCAGCGGTCAGGATCTTGGTGGTGGAGGCCGGGGCCATCGATCCGTCGGCGTTCTTCTCGAACAAGACGCTGCCGGTTTCGGCATCCATGAGGATCGCGAAGGGTGCGATGGTTTGGAAGGCCTCGCCGGCGCGGGCGGAACCATGGCCCAGTAACGCGATCAGGATGACCGCGAGGGTCCTGCGCGCGAAAGACCCGCCGCGCCTGTTCAATGGGCCTCGGGTGCCACCTCGGCCGCGTCGTCACCCCGCTTGGGGTCGGCCAGGAGGGGTCTCAACGGTGGCTTTGGCGGCTTCGCCGGGGCGGGGGAGGCATGCGCCGGCCGAAAGGACATCCTGCTGACCCCCGACGGGCCGGGCTTTTCATGTCTGGCGCCGGTGTCGGCGACGGCCGCCGTCTTGACCGACGACGGTGTGGCGTGGCCCGCGGCCAGCGGGACCGGCGGCGGCGGGCGCGGTCCGGAGGGCGGTGCGAAAAGGGGTGGCGGATCGATGAGACCGACGCGGCCGATCCGTGCCGCGACCAGGACGGGCTGGTGCCGGGGCGGCGTTGCAGGCGCAGGCGGGGGCGACGGAAACTGCGAGACATCGGTCGCCTCCGACGCTTCGGCGAGTTGCGCAGGCGCCCCGTCCTCCCGCAGGGTCCCCATGAGCTTCTCGTCATCCGATCCGGTGAGGCTCGCGCGCCCGATGTAGTCGACCCGGATCCGGGCGGTCCCCTCCCCCTTGAACGACAGGGCCTCGGCGACCCGCTGCGACACGTCCATGACACGGCCGCCATGGTAGGGACCGCGATCGTTGACCCGGACGATCATCGACTTGTTGTTCTTGAGGTTCGTCACGCGAACATAGCTCGGCAAGGGCAGCGTCGGATGCGCGGCCGTGATCGAGCCCTTGTCGAAGATCTCGCCGTTGGCGGTGCGCCGGCCGTGGAACGCGTCGCCATACCACGAAGCAGTCCCGACCACGGTGTAGCCCTTCGGCTCGGGGTTCGGGTAATAGGTCTGGCCGCCGATGACGTAAGGGCGCCCGACCAGGTAACCGCCACCGCCGCGCGGCACCGTTTCGCCGTCCGCCACGAGGCGCGGACTGGCCCAGACACCCAGTTTCGCGTCGTAGTAGCGACCGCCGCCGCTGCCGGCGGCATGTTCGGGTTGGGAAGCGCAGCCCACCAACACCAGCGCACAGCCCGCCATCGTGGCCCACGTCGCCGCTGTCGCTTTCAGGGCGACGAACTCGGTCCGGTTCAACCCGCGGGACGCAACGACCAGTAACTTCATGACGGACGCAAGACTCGAACTGAATACGCACAGATGTTGGGAAACGCTGTCGGACGACCCGCCAGGGGTTCGCGCTCGGTCGTTGCGGCTCGAGTCGATCCGGTGATTGGCTTCACTCTCGGCCCTGCTTGCTTTCCGAAGACTTAAACCCCCGATCGATCGCGAGACCGGCCGAGCCTTATCGTGAGCGGCATTGAGCTCTTCAGCCTTGTTTCGCCCTTCAAATACGGTCGAATTACGGCAACGCTCACGGTTCCGGGCGCCCACCGCGGCGTGGTTCGGCCTCCGGTCGACTCACGATGGGCCGCCGAACCGCCATTCCGCCGGGGCGATCCAGCCCCCGGTAGAGTCCAACACCGGGTTCTAACGGCCCGCCTTGCCGCGAGACCGGGGCCCGGATCGGGCCGGGCCGCTATAGCTTCGGTGTATCGAATCGTTCCGCGACGCAGTCTTTCCTTCCTAGCCGAAAGAGCTCAGATGGAGGGTGGTCTCCGGCGGGCGGGCGATCTCTCCGGCGTCGGGGAACTCCCACCCATGGGCAACGTCGACATCCATGCCGCCGGCTGACCGACCCACGGCCTTGTTCCCACCCCTCACGGCATCGACCGCTGCGACGTCGCTCCTCGCCGGCCTCGGAGCCGACCTTGGCTGGGAGGTCTGGGCCAGGGTCGTGACACCGATGCTGCCCGGCGTCGGCGGCCCGCTCGAACCCGCCGGTCTGATCCAGAGCGTGTTCGGCTTCCAGAGCCGCCCTGCCGGCGAGGCGATCCACCTGATCGTCGGCGTCGTCTTCTATCCGCTGGGGTTCCTGCTGATCGCGCGTCCGCTGCAGCGCGCCCTCCTCCCGCGATTGCCGTGGTGGCTGACGGCTCTCGCGTTCGGAGTCGGCCTGTTCGTTTTCGCGTTATACGTCATGGCTCATCTCGTGGCCGGGCTGCCGGCCTTCCTCGGCTGGGCCCCGCTGACCTACGCGTCCCTGGCGGGTCACCTGATGTTTGGGCTCGGCATCGCAACCATCGTCAGGTTGCGCGAAGCAGCAATGACGCCCTTTGCGTCACCCTCCTCCCTGCTTCGGAGCGACGGCTGATCCCGTGTTCGACACTCGTACGCGCCCTCGAGCACCCGCGTCGCGGTTCCGTCCACCGGGTCCGCGGCCCGTGGCCGCCGCCCGGCCACGCCGGATCGCACGTTCCAGGGCGCGCCCTTGAACCAGCCCACCACGGCTGCCACCGCGATCAGGCCGACCGAACCGCCGACGTTGACGAGCGTCGCAGCCGCGAAGCCGCGCCCCGTGACGTCGAGGAGAACGCCCAGCAGCTGGGCGAACCAGAGGCCCGCCAGGAAGACCGCGAGGGTCTGACGACCCACCATGGCCAGGAGACGCACGCCCGGCACCCCGGCCAAGCGCCTCCCCATCGGTCCCGCGGCCCGGTCGCAGACATAGACCAGTGCCAGGAAATGCACGATCCGGAGGGGCGCGAGATGGGTCTTGTCGATCCCCGAGGACAGCGCTTCATGCATCGTCCCGAGCCAGGGCACGACGCCATAGCCGGCGTAACACGTCCACCCGAAGTGGCACGAGAACGGCGCCGACGCCGCCAAGACGGTCAGTGCGGCGACGTCGCGACATCGCGTGGGCCGGGGTGCGGGAAGCCACCCCCTTGCGAGAGCGAAACCGAGAAAGAAGATCAGCTGCCAGGAGAAGGGGTTGAAGAACCAGGACCGCCCGATCCCCCAGCGCTCGGCCGGCATTTCGACGAGACGATACAGCGCCACGGCCCATAACGCCGCGGAAACCGCGAGAACGGCGCGTCCGCCGAGGTGCCGTTCGATCGCCATGGCAGGGGGTATCAGGGCCAGGATCACGAGGTACATCGGCAGGATGTCGAAGTAGTTGGGCACGTAGGTGAGGGTAGCGAACTCGGAGAGCCGCTGCGCCGGGTCGGCCAGGAGAGGCCAGAGATTGAGGGACCGGCCGAGGTACTGGCCGCCGGGCGTCGCGCGGTCGACGGCGGCGAGCGTGGCCACGACGGCCACGAAGATCGCGATGTGGGCCCAGTAGACCTGCCAGATGCGCAGGGCGATGCGCGCGGATCCCGCGAGAAATCCTGCCTGATCGAAAGCGCGGCCGAACGCCAGGGCACAGGCCCCGCCCGAGCAGAAGACGAAGATCTCCGCGGCGTCCGAAAAGCCGAAGCGGGCCGGGATGGCTTCCGACCACGGGTTGCGGGGGATGTGGGCATAGAGGATGATGAACATGCCCAGTCCGCGGAACACGTCCAGGCGCAGGTCACGCGGCCCTTTCGCCGGCGCTCGCGCGGTCGACACGACGCCCGCCTCCGGCTCGCCCGGCACCACGACGTCGGCGCCGCCGGTTTGCGTCGGCAAGGTCGGCCGGTGGGTTCGAACGGCAATCATGATGGCTCCCATGGCGGACCGGATCCCGCTCTTCGCCCGCGCGGCGCGGGCCGCTTTCGGTGACGTCGCCACCAGGCCCGAACGCCCGAGCGACAGCGCTCGACCCTCATGGCTCCGCATTCGCAGTCACGAGCGGCAGGGTAACGGCTGGGAAGCTCGAAGCGAAGTGAGCGCATGAGACTGCAACGTCCTCTCGGCCGTCAGATCGGCCTCGCCAATGCGCTGATCCTCGCCGTGGCCGGGGCCGTGCTGATCAGCGCGACGCTGGTTCACCTGTCCTGGTGGAGGACCTCGACGGCGGTCAGCCGCAACCTCGTCGACGCGCTCGACCGGCAGATCTCGGACGCGGTGCACCGCGAGTGGTGGGGACGGGTGGCCGAGGTGCAGGGGCTCTCGGATTCGCTCTCCGCGCTGCTCGCCAGCGACGGCATGGGAGCCACGAGCGATGCGATCCTCACCGCCGCCGGGCTGGCGTCCCGCAGCTTCTCCTGGCTGGTCCTGGTGCCGGCGCAGGGTCCGGTCGTGGCGGTCGAGGATATCGGCCGCGCCACATTGCGCAGCCTCGAGGACGATGGGACAGGTTCGGTTCGCGTGACCGGCATGGTGTCGCGGGAAGGTTCGGCCGTGATGCCTGCCGTGCCGCCGCTGCCTGCGGGGCTCGCGATGCGCCACCAGCCCTGGGTCGAGTCGGCGGCGTCGGAGACCGTCCCGCATTGGATCGAGGTCGAAGCCACGCCGGACGGGGCGGGCTCGGCCGTCGCCTTCGTCAGGCGGACCGGGCGCGGCGAGCTGGCCGCGATGATCGGCTTCGATCGCTTCGCGGGCCTTCTGGCGGCGATCCCGGTCGGGCAGACGGGGCGTTCCTTCGTGCTCGGTCCCGATGGCACGATCGTGATCGCGTCCGAGAGTGCCGACGTCCCGCGGCTGCAGCACCTCGACCGGGCGGCGCGCGAGGCCGGCCTTCACGTCGCGCACCGCGCGCCCGACGCGCTCAACGTCTCGGAGCAGATCCGTCTGCGGGTCGATGGTGCCGATTACGCCGTCGGCCTCTCGCCTCTCTGGTTCAAGGGCTGGCAGCTCGCCGTGATCATTCCGGAAGCCGAGTTCTTGTCGGCCATCGACGATACGATCTGGCACCTGGCGCTCGGGCTCGGCGGCCTGGTGCTGATCACGGGATCTTTGGCGGCGCTCGGTGCCAAGCGGTTCCTCGGCGACCCCATCACCGCCGTGGCGGGCGATATCCGGCATATCGAGACCTTCAACCTCGAGGCCATCCCCCGCCGTCACTCGCGCGTGAAGGAGCTCGACCGTCTTTCGGAAGCGATGGTCCGGATGGCCGCGGGACTGGCGGATTTCGCGAAATTCATCCCGACCGATGTCGTGGCGTCGTTGCTGACGAACGGCATGCGGGCGGAACCCGGGGGAGACCGCCGCGAACTGACCCTGCTGTTCGCCGATCTCGCAGGGTTCACGGCGTTGTCGGAGCGGCTCGGCGACCGCGTCATCCCGTTGATCGGCGGCTTTCTCGAAGCCGCGTCGCAGGCCGTGACGGCCGAGAGCGGCACCATCGACAAGTATATCGGCGATGCCTTGATGGCATTCTGGGGCGCCCCGCGCCCGGACGAGGCGCAAGCGGTCCGAGCCTGCCGGGCCGCGCTGGCCATCGCCCGGCATCTGCGCTCGGGAGTCCTGGTGGACGAGAAGGGCGAGCCCCTGGCCTGTCGGATCGGCATCCATACGGGCCCGGCGCTCGTCGGCACCATCGGCTCCGCGCGCCGCCTGAGCTATACCGCGATCGGCGACAGCGTGAACCTCGCGAGCCGCCTCGAGGGATTGAACAAGCTTTTCGGCACCACGATCCTGCTCAGCGCCGCGACGCGGCGGGCGGCAGGAGAGGCGATCGCGACCCGGGAACTCGATATTGTCGCGGTCTACGGGAAAAGCGAGGGCGTCGCCGTCTTCGAACTGCTCGACCTTCCCGCCGGAGCCCCTGCCCCACGCTGGGTCGCGGCCTATGAATCGGCGCTCGCGCTCTATCGCGACCGGGCTTTCGGACGGGCGATCCGCGCCTTGGATCGGCTGTTCGACATCCGGCCCGACGACGCTCCGGGGCGACGCCTCGAAACGCTGTGTCGCGTTCACTGCGACCACCCTCCGGCCGCGGATTGGCGCCCGGTCACCACGCTCGACGCCAAGTGATTCGATATCCCGACGCGCGTCAGGCCCGCTCGACGCGTGCCGCGTAGCAGCCCTGCTTGGCGTGGTGCGCGTGGCAGTAGGCGACGCGCCGGTCGTCGAAGAACCGCCCGATGAGCGTCTCGAGCCACCGCCCCTCCACCACGTCGGCGTCGACCAGCATGTGATCGGCGTCGAAGGCGCGTAGCGAGATCAAGCGGATCCGCAGCGCTTCCGGGATGGTGTCGATCCCGTCGTAGGCCACCTCGGCGCCCTCGCGCACGAAGATCGCGTGGCTCGCGCGGTAGGGTGTGTCGGCCGGCTGATGGGTGAAATTGACGAGAAGCACGGTCTCCCCCGGCGCCGCGTCTCGCAGGGCGATCCGGTCCGGATAGCCGGGAACCGCATCGACGACTGTGCGAACGACGCCACGCCGACGAAGATCGTGTTCGGAGAGGCCGTAGAGAGACCGAAAGAGCGCGGGGTCGAGGCCGGTGATGCGGAAGCCCATGGGACAACTCCTGGCGAACCCCTTTTGGCTAGCGCAACGCGGGTCATCGGGCGTCCCGTTTCATGCGGTCGAAAGGCCGAGCCGACGAGTTCCGTCCTCGAGACGCCTCGATGTTTTCGGCAAAGAGCTTGTCGGGAGAGCCTGATCTCGCCTTGGCCCGACGCCGCGAGCACTTCGGCTCGACCCGGCAGCAGCCGGCCGAACCCTCGTGCCTGAAACGCCGGGGACCCGGCGACGATTCTCGATCAGCAGGTGATCGGCCTTTGCGACGGTTTCGATCAGACCCGCCAACATATCGCCGAGCCAGAGCAAATCGAAGCGGCGCTCCCTGAGCCCGTCGCACAATCGGCCAACATCGGCAGCGGCTCGCGCCCGATCACGCGGACCCATCGCGCAGTGGCGTCCTGGGTCAGCATCCGGATGGCATCTGCACCTTCGGGACGCCCTTGCCGCATATGGCGGGTGGTCGCCTGCATGTCGGTCTCTGGATGCGCGGAGCGGTTCGGCGCCGTTCACGAGCGGCCCCGGCAAAACCCGGTGGCAATCGTTCCGTCTGTCGCGTAATTGTAACGAGCGTCCCGAGGAAGGGTGGCCGAGTGGTTTAAGGCAGCGGTCTTGAAAACCGCCGTGGGTGCAAGCCTACCGTGGGTTCGAATCCCACCTCTTCCGCCAG